>JALYGF010000022.1 GCA_030777325.1 Actinomycetota bacterium
CCGCCCGCGGCGGGCAGGCGCCCGCCGGCCGGCAGGCCGGCAGCGGTGCCCATCCTCGACCTGACGCCCGCCCCCGGCGCCGGTGCCGCACCTCCGGCTGCAGGGGCGGCGGCGGCCATAGCCGAGGCGAGGCGGCAGCTGGGCAAGCCGTACCGCTGGGGAGCGGCAGGTCCCGACAGCTTCGACTGCTCTGGTCTCACCCTCTGGGCGTGGCGGGCAGGCGGGAAGTCGCTCCCGCACTCGTCGCGAGCACAGTTCGCCGCCACCAGCCGGGTCCCGCTCTCCCAGATCCAGCCCGGCGACCTCGTCTTCTACGGCAGCCCCATCCACCACATGGGGATCTACGTCGGCGGGGGCACCATGGTGGAGGCCTCCCAGACCGGCACCCCCGTGCGCTACGCGTCGATCTACCGCCGGGACATGGCCGGCGTCGGCCGGGTGGGCTAGGCCGGTTGTGGCGCGCGCCCGCGCCCCGCAACTGACCGGTGCGGGTGGCTGGATCGGGGTGCAGAGCCCCCTGAGCCTGAAGGCCCTGCAGGGGAAGGTGGTCCTCCTTCATTTCTGGACCTACTCCTGCGCGACCTGCCTGGGGGTGCTGCAGGAGCTGCGGCGCCTCGAGCGGCGTTTCAGCGAGGAGCTGGTGGTGGTGGGCGTGCACTCGCCCAAGTTCCCCCGAGAGAGGGAGCACCGGGCGGTGGAGCAAGCCGTGCGCCGCCACCGCGTCTCCCATCCGGTGTTGGACGACCCCGAGCTCACGACATGGAACCGCTACGGGATACGGGCCTGGCCCACCCTTGCCCTGATCGACCCCAGGGGGTACGTGGTGGGTGCCCTCTCCGGCGAGGGCCACGGCCGCGAGCTGGCCAAGGTCATCGCCGAGGTGGTGGCCCGGCACCAGGCCAAGGGCACGCTGGTGACCGAGCCCGTCGAGGTCGACGCCCCCACGCCGGGCGGGGGATTGCTGGCCTTCCCCGGCAACGTGGCCGTTTCAGTCGACGGGACGCGGCTGGCCATCGCCGACACCGCCCACGACCAGGTGCTGGTTTGCACTACCGACGGGTTAGTGCTCGAGGCTCACACCGGGTTCGCCCAGCCCCAGGGGGTGCGCTTCGACGCCACGGCAGTGATGGTGTGCGACACCGGTGCGAACCGGGTGGTCCGTACCGACGGGGTGGTCCTGGCCGACGGGTTGTCCTCGCCCTGGGACGTGGTGGTGGAGGACGGCGGCTCGCTGGTGATCGCCGAGGCCGGGCGGCACCGGCTGGCACGAGTGCGGCCCGGCGAGCAGCGGGTGCTGATGGCGGCGGGGACGGGCGAGGAGGGCATGGAGGACGGCCCCTGCACCCAGGCCCTGCTGGCTCAGCCCTCAGGTGTGGCCCGCACGCCCGAGGGCATCGTCTTCGTGGATGCCGAGGCCAGCGCACTGCGTGTCCTCACGAAGACGGGAGACGTGGTCACGCTCGTGGGCCAGGGGCCTTCCAACTGGGGCACAGAGGACGGCGGACCCGAGGAGGCCCGCCTCCAGCACCCCCGGGGAGTGGCCGCCTCCGCCGAGGGGCAGTCCGTCTACGTGGCCGACACCTTCAACTCCGTGCTACGGGCATGGGACGGGGAAACCCTGCGCACGCTGGCCGTCGAAGGTCTCGAAGAGCCGGGCGGGCTCGACATGCTGCCCGACGGGCGGCTGGTCGTGGCCGACACCAACCACCACCGGGTGCTCGTAGTGGACCCTCACTCGGAGCAGGCCGAGCCCCTGGAGCTCGACGACAGCTGGCTGATGAGCACCTCCGGCGCCGACCTCTCCGCTCGCTCCGGCCAGCCGCTCTCGGTCGACGTGAGCGTGCCCCTCGCAGAGGAGGAGCTGGACCTCTCGATGACCGACCCGTTGAGGATCTCCGTCGACGCTCGGCCGGCGTCGCTGCTCGCCGACGGGGCGAGCCAGTGGTCGCTGCCGGCCGCCGAAGGCAGGGTGGAGCCCCGAGCAGGTGATGCCGGCGAGGGTCTGCTCCTGGTCGAGGTGGTGGCTACCACCCGCGGGGCGAGGGGACGGGCCGAGCGGGTACGGCGCGTCCGCCACGTCCTCCGAGTCGTCTAGTACAGACCGTCGGACTCCAGCCCCTTAGGGATGGATCTGGCCCCGGGGACCGTTCAAGAGAGAATGCCTGAATCCCCACAGCTGGAGAGCGCCGCGGTAGCAACGCCGGTGGCCGACCTCGACCGGCTCCCCTTCGACAACCGGTTCACCGCCGAGCTTCCCGCCGATCCCGACCGCTCCAACCGGCGCCGCCAGGTGCACGGTGCGTGCTTCAGCAGGGTGAGCCCGACGCCGGTGCCAGCTCCGGTGACCTTGGCCTGGTCGCCCGAGGTGGCCGACCTCTTGGGCCTCGACCCGGAGGTCTGCCAGTCGGAGGACTTCGCTCGGGTCTTCGGCGGCAACCGGGTGCCCGCAGGCGCCGATCCCTTCGCCGCCAACTACGGCGGCCACCAGTTCGGGAGCTGGGCCGGCCAGCTGGGCGACGGGCGGGCCATCGCCCTGGGGGAGGTCCTCGACCGCAACGGCGACCTTCACACCCTCCAGCTCAAAGGGGCGGGCCCCACGCCCTATTCCCGCATGGCCGATGGCCGGGCCGTGCTGCGCTCGTCCCTCCGGGAGTTCCTCTGCAGCGAGGCCATGCACCACCTGGGCGTGCCCACCACCCGTGCGCTCTCCCTGGTGGCCACGGGCCAAAGCGTGATGCGCGACGTGCTCTACGACGGCAACCCCCGCCCCGAGCAGGGTGCCGTGGTGTGCCGGGTGGCGCCGTCGTTCACCAGGTTCGGCAACTTCGAGCTGCTGGCGGTCCGGGGGGAGCTCGACGTGCTCCGCCAGCTCGTCCGCTTCACGATCCGCGCCGACTTCCCCCACCTCCTCGCCGACGGCTCCGCCGGTCCCGATGAGGTTGTCGGCGCCTGGTTCGGCGAGGTCTGCACCCGCACAGCGGCGTTGTTGGTGGACTGGATGCGAATCGGCTTCGTGCACGGGGTGCTCAACAGCGACAACATGTCGATCCTGGGTCTGACCATCGACTACGGCCCCTACGGCTGGCTCGAGAGCTTCGACCCGGGTTGGACGCCGAACACAACCGACGCCGCCACCCGCCGCTACCGCTTCGGGGCCCAACCGGAGGTGGCCCACTGGAACCTGCTCCAGCTGGGCAACGCATTGCTTCAGCTCACCGACGATCCCGAGCCGCTCCAGGCCGGTCTCGAGCGCTACGTCCACAGCTATCACAGGGGGTTCCGGGCCATGATGGCCGAGCGGCTCGGGTGGGGCACGCCCTCCGAGGAAGACGACCACCTGGTGAACGACCTGTTCGCCGTGCTCGGACGGACGGAGATCGATCAGGTGCTGTTCCTCCGGGACCTGGCCCGGGTACCGGTCGATCCCGACGGTGATCTTGGTGACGAGGCCCTGGTCGCTCCCCTCGCCGAAGCCTGGTACCGACCCGAGGAGCTGGTGGGCGACGTGCGCGACGCCGTGGCGGGTTGGCTCCGCGCCTGGGGACGCCGGGTGGGGCAGGGCGGTCTGGGTGACGACGAGCGGCGCCGGAGGATGGACGCCGTGAACCCCCGCTTCGTGCTCCGGAACTACCTTGCCCAAGAGGCCATCGACGCCGTCGAGCAAGGTGACCCGTCGCTCATTGCCGAGCTGCTCGAGGTGCTCCGCCATCCTTACGACGAACAGCCGGGAAGGGAGCGCTTCTCGGCCCGTCGCCCCGAGTGGGCCCGCGAACGGGTGGGCTGCTCGATGCTCTCGTGCAGCTCGTGACGTCCTGTCCCTGCTGAGTGGGGGGGCGGACGGGCAGCTAATGTCGCCGAACCGGCGCAGCCTGTGCCCCGAAAGGAGACATCGATGTCCTACGAGTACAAGGGCCAGACACTGGGCAAGACGCAGGCCGGCGCGCCCGCTCAGCGCGCCCCACGTCGGTCTCCGGCCGGCGGTGGCTCTGCCGCCGGCGGTCGCTCGCTCCTGCAGATCTTCTCTGCCGTCGTCGGCTTGGCCTTCCTGCTGGCCGGCGTGGGCGGTTTCATCCCCGGGATCACGTCCAACTATGACGACCTCAGCCTGTTCGGGACCGACTCCAACGCCGAGCTGCTGGGCTTGTTCCGGGTGAGCATCCTCCACAACATCGTGCACCTGCTGTTCGCCATCGGCTTGTTGGCGGCTGCCCGGGCCAGCTTGTCCAAGCTCTATCTCATCGGCGGCGGAGTGGGTTATCTCGGAGTCTTCGTCTACGGCCTGATCGTCGACCACGACAGCGACGCCAACTTCCTGCCTCTGAACGACGCCGACAACTTCCTGCATCTGGGGCTTGCCCTGGGCATGATCGTCCTGGGCGTCGTCGGGGTCGCCGTGGCCAAACAGGCGGTCGCCCGCGCTTAGCCGATCCCTCTGCAGCCACCGCCGGTTGTGTCCTGGCCGGCGGCGCCGCCCATAATGAGCCATGGCCGGCCGCCAACCCGAAGAGAGCGTTCGAGTGGCAGCGGCTTGCCAGCGATGGCGAACCATGACGTTCCTCCATTGGTCCTTCGATCCTGAGGCCCTCCAAGCTCTGCTGCCCGACGACTTGGAGATCGACATCCACGAAGACAAGGCATGGGTGGGACTCACGCCGTTCTTGATGGACGACTTCAGCGTTGGCTGCCTGCCTCCCATCCCAGGGCTGTCGACCTTTCCCGAGACGAACGTTCGGACCTACGTAAGAGGACCCGACGGCAGGGACGGATTGTGGTTCCTGTCGCTCGAAGCCGACAGCCTGCCCACCGTCCTCGGTGCGTCTCTCGGCTACGGCGTGCCGTACAGGTGGGCCGACATGCGTGTCGATGCGGCCCAGACCGTTCGTTACCGAAGCCGGCGCCGGCTCGGCTCTTCGGCCGGTCACGACATCACGCTCCGCCCGGAGGAACCCTATGGCGCTGACGAGGCCTCCCATCTGGACCACTGGTTGACCGGCCGATGGCGCGCCTACACGAAGATCGCCGGCCGGCTGGCCATCGTGCCCGTCCAGCACCAGCCGTGGCCGCTGTGGCACGCCGAGCTCGAGGGGCTGGAGCAGGATCTGCTGGAGGCAGCCGGCGTTCCGGCTGCCGAGGGGGAACCGCTCGTGCACTACTCGCCGGAGGTCGACGTCCGGCTGGGGGCACCACAACTTCGCTAGGCCGAAGGGCCAGAGCGCGACGGGCGGACGGCTATGGCGTGCGGCCCAAGGCCCACGTCACTGCGGAACGGGCGACCTCCGGCGGGACCGTGTGGCCACCTTCGAACTCGAGGTAGCGCACGTCGTACCCCGCGCCGCGGAACCTCGGCACCAGCTTCCGGCTGGTTGCGTCGATGCCGAGGACCGAGTCCCCAATGCCGTGAGAGATGAACAGCCGGGGCGAGCCCCGCGTCGTTCCCGGGGCGGCAAAGCCTGGCGAGAAGGCGAGCACCGAACCGAAGAGGTCACCGTTGGTGACGCCCAGCGATAGGGCATAGGACGCGCCGTCGGAGAAGCCGGCCACGATGACGCGGGCCGGATCCACGACGTAGCGGTCGAAGGCGTGAGCCAAGGCCTGGTCGATGACCTCGACGTCAGGACCGAAGCCGCCGACCAGCACGTCCCACGTCCGGCCGCGCGACTCGGGGGCGAGCAGGAGGAGCCCGAACTCGTCGGCCAGCGCTCTCAAGGGGACCAGTCCGCCCCTTGCATCACCCCCTGCACCGTGAAGGGTCACCACCAGCGTCGCCGGCTGTCCGATCGAGTAATTCGAGGGCACGTAGACGAGCCCGGTTCGACCGGGCCCGGGCGCCAGCGGCTGGGTACCGGCGGGTACCGGCGTCGCCGTGTGGTTCGGGTCGGGCCGGGCGCGGAGAACGCCTCGCTCGTGACCGGAACCATCCTCACCGGGGATCCTCTCGAGGCGTCTCACCGCCCCACTCCCACGGCCGGCGCGACACGCGGCCAGGCAGGCGACGGCGGTGGCTCCGGTCGCGAGGAGCCCGCGGCGCGACACGACGAAGTCTCCACCACGTCTTTCCCTCAGGCGCCCATCTCCGAGCCAAACCTAACTCGCCCAGCCGACGGGATGGCCGGCACCGCAACACTCGAGTGTCGGGTAGAAATGGGTCATGAGCAACCCCCAACAGCCGGAGCTCCGGCGCAGTGAGCGCGGCGAAGTCGTTCAGGACTCGGTGAAGACCCGACACGGGGGGCCCACGGGACGAATCCGGTGACCCGGGCCCGATTCCCGAGGTCAACGAGACCGGGCACCATCCCGAAGAGGAACAGGACAAGCCCACTGAGGTGCCAACGGCATACAGGACGCCGGACCAGTAGCAGTCACATCCCCAGGCCGAGCTGTCCGGTGACGCTCTGGGCATGCGGCGAACGCGAGCCAGGACGTTGAGCCTGCCGACGAGGCTGCCCGCCGACGGGCCTGGCGGCCGACGGTGGGCTGAAACGGCCCCTGGACTTGTCGACGAGCCGGCGGATCCTCGCTGAAAGCGCCTTCTGCTCCTCGGAGGGCAGGTAAGCCCGCCGGTAGCGACGGTCATACTCCTCCACCAGCTCGGGGCGGTTCGACCTGAGCCAGCTCATGAAGTGCTCCTTCACGCCGGGACGAAGGTGCAACGACAGGGCGGAGACCGATACCGCCCCCGCTTCCACGCATGCCTTGACCACTGCTTCCAGCTGCTCGGACGAATCGGAGATGCGCGGAAGTACGGGCGCCACGAGGACGCCGCAGGGAATACCCGCTTCGTTGAGACGGGCCACGGCTTCCACCCGACGGCGGGGATGGGGCGTGCCCGGCTCGGTGGCCTTCCACGCCTCTTCGTCCAGAGTGGCGATGGAGAAGTTGGCCCGCACTTCGGTCCGCGCCGCCGCGGCCTGGAGCAGGTCCAGGTCACGGAGGATGAGGGTGGACTTGGTGAGGATGGAGAAGGGGTTGGCGGCCTCTCCCAGGGCGCCCACGATGCCCCTTGTGAGGTGGAACTTGGCCTCGCAGCGCTGGTACGGGTCGGTGTTGGTGCCCATGGCGATGTGCTCGCCCGCCCACCGTGCGGCCGCCAGCTCCGCCTGCACGCGCTCCACGGCGTTGACCTTCACCACCAGCTTGGTGTCGAAGTCCTCCCCTGTGCCCAGGCCCAGGTACTCGTGCGTGGGTCGAGCAAAGCAGTAATTGCACGCATGACTGCATCCCCGGTAGGCGTTGATGGTGTAGCGGAAGGGCATCCGGGAGGCGGCGGGCACCTCGTTGATGATGCGGCGGGCGTTGACGTGGAGGAACTCGAGGCCCCGGTACTCTCCGCCGCCCACGTCTCGCTCAACGAGCTCCTCGTCGGAGAACAGTGAGCCCTGCCCGCCGTCGTCACCGGCCAGGCGCCATCGCAGCTCTCCCATCACTCCAAACTGTACAGAACGTATGTTCGAGTATCCACCCACACCGGCGGAGGCTTCGATGGGCTAGACCTCTGCGGTGAGCGGCGTGCCGTACGTGGCGGTGGTCGGCGACGGTGAGGCGTCCGCCACCGTCGAGGCCGAAGCCGAGGTGGTGGGCCGGCTCCTTGGTGAGCGCGGAGCGATCGTGGTGTGCGGCGGTCTGGGCGGCGTGATGGGGGCTGCGTGTCGCGGCGCCAAGGCCGCCGGAGGCCTCACCGTGGGCATACTGCCGGGAGGGGACCGCAGCCAGGCCGGCAGATGGGTGGACGTGGCCGTGGCGACGGGGATGGGCGAGGCGCGCAACGCCGTGATCGCCCGAACGGCCGACGTCGTGGTGGCAGTGGCCGGCGGTTACGGCACGCTCTCGGAGATCGCCCTGGCGCTGCGCCTGGGCCGGCCGGTGATCTCACTGGGAAGCTGGGGCATCGAAGGTGTGCGGGAGGCCGAGGACCCGGCCGACGCCGTGGAGAAGGCCCTCGACGAACTGGACTGAGGCGCCGGGCCGGCCCGACGGCGCTGAGGCCGGTGGCTAGACGGGCGGGGGGGCAGCGGCCGTACCGGCCGGCTCCAGAGGGAAGGTGGCCCAGAAGGTGCTGCCCTGGCCGGTGCGGCTGCTCACGCCAACCGTCCCGCCCTGGAGATCGGCCAGCCGGCGGGCTATCCAAAGGCCGAGCCCGGTGCCCGGGGTCCCGTCGGCCACGCTCTGTGCCGTGCGGTAGAACTGCTCGAAGATCCGGCCCTGCTCGTCGGGAGGGACGCCCGGCCCGCGGTCGCTCACGTCGAAGCGTACGGAGCTGCCCTCCAACCGCACCGTCACCGACACCACCTCCCCGGCCGGCGAGTGCTTGACGGCGTTGTTCACGAGGCTGTCGAGGAGCTCTCGCACCAGGCGGCGGTCACCCACGAAAGGTGCCGAGAACCCGTCTTCCACCGCCACCTCCACATCCACGTCCGCACGCATGTCCGCGAATTCCTCACAGAGCTCGTCGACCAGGTCGTACACGTCGATGGGTCCCAGCTCCTGGACAGGGGTGCCGCCCGCCGGTGTGGGGTCCTCGAGCAGGGAACCCTCGGTGAGTGCCTCTATGCGTTCCAGAGCCCGCTCCACGGCCTCCAGCGGGCCTTGCTGGTCTGCGCTCAGCCCGGCGCCCTGAGCCCGCACGGCGGCCACAGACTCCTGGGCCACGGTCAACGGGGTCCGGATGTTGTGCATGGCCACGTCGATCAGGACGCGCCTCGTCTCCTCCACGTGGTCTTGGGCCTGTCGGGCCGTGACCAACGACAAGGTGATGGCCGCATGGGCGGCCAGCTCGCTCACGAGGGCCTCGTCGATGTCGTCGAAGGGCATCCGGTCAGGCGTGTTGGCCACGGCCAGCTCACCGACCACCCGCTCGCCCAGGAGGATGGGCACGGCCAGCAGGGCAGCGATCGGTGGGTGCTCGACCGGAATGCCCACTCCGGAGGAATGGCCACGGATGTCGTCGACACGGGCCACCGAGGCGCTCTGGATGGGTACGCCAAGGAGGCCGACGGCGCGGGGCAGGCGTTCGGGGAAGAGCTCCCGAGGCGCGTTGTACACGAAGTTGGTGACCTCCTCGTTGCTGCCCTCTCGAAGCAGCAGCAGGGCGCTGAAGTCGGCCCTGGCCAGCTCCTTGGCCGCGTCGACGATGCGGACGAGGAGGACGTCCAGGGAGCTCTCGGCCAGGAGCTCTCGGGCCAGGACGTTGAGGCGCTGGAGGCCGGCCATGTGACGCCACTCGGCGGTGATGTCGCGGAGCACGACGAGGGTGAACGACTCCGCGTCACCGCTGAGGGGCCAAGCCCGGGCCTCGAGGATTCGCTCGCTACCGCCGATGGTCTCGAGCTGGGCGGCACCGGTGCCCGCCTCGACCAGTTCCCAGAACTGCTTGGTGGCGTTACCGAAGGCTGGCTGCAGGTCGATGCCCCGGCTGGACGCCTCGGCTGCGGTCATTCCGAGCATGGCCTCGGCCCCGGGGTTCCATGCCACGACCTGGCCAGCCTGTCCCGCCTGACAGACCACCACGGCCTCGGTGATCTTCCAGAACAGCTCCCCGATGGACCCCCGGACGATGCTGAAGCTGTCGGGCGCGGTCACGCGCCCGGAAGTGTACAGGTCACCGCCCTAGAGGACTATGTGCGTTCTGGGTGCCGGGGTGGGTGCCCGGGGTGGGATTCGAACCCACACGGCCCTTCACGGGCCAGAGGGGTTTAAGCCCTCCGCGTCTGGCCTGTTCCGCCACCCGGGCAGCGAAGCCACGCTATCCCCGGCGTGATCAAGTAGCGCGATGGACGACGGCTCAGGCGGCGGAGCGCTCCTTCCCGAGGCAGGTTGCCTGCAGGGTGATGCGCCACCCCTCGGCCGCAGTGCCGTCGAGCCCGTTCGCCCGCAGCACGCCGTCCACCATGTCCGCCGCCACGTCGGCCACGGCCCGACCGCGGCAGCGCACGGACACCAGCCATTGCCCATTGGGATAGCGGCGTACCGAGCGGGTGACGCCCTCCATGCGGGGCGGGCTGCGGAAGCTGGGCCAAACCAGCCCATGGCGGCGGGCCTCCCCTGCGAGGAGGCGTGACATCTCGCCGAAGGCCACGGCCGAGCAGGTCTCCACGGCCCCATCCTGCCAGCGGGCTGTGACATCGAGAGGCACGCTCGCAAGACTCATCACTGAGGTTGTCACACCTCCTCTCCTATGGTCGACGCCGTGGAAGCGGCCGTCCTCACGCCCACCCAGGAGCGGGTGTTGAGCGATCTCATGGGCAGCGGTCAGGCCCGGCCCGGCTTCGAGGCCGACCTGGCCTCTCGTCTGCGCGCCGACCTCGAGGAACGCCTCGCCCCGGTGGCCGCGCAGCTCGAAGGCCGCCAGCTGGTGGTGCACAAGGCCGCCCTCGCCCGGGTGCACACATGTGAGGGCCATCAAGTGGCCGAGGCGGAGACCGGCTTCTCCTGGTCGGCGGCGGCGGCCGTCGGCGTGGTGGCCCACAAGGCCATCGAGCTGTCGGTCAGCCTGGCGCGCACCGATGGTCTGGCCGCCCTGGTCGACCTGGCCATCGAGCGCTTGGCGGCAGACGTGGACCGCGCTCCGGGAGCTTGGCTCGCCGCGGCGTCCGAGCTGGACCGCGCCGAGATCCGGGGAGGTGCCATCGACCGGGCCCTCAAGTTCGAGGACGAGTTCCCTCCCATCAAGCGGGCATGGCGACCCCGCCTCGAATCAACCCTTCTCACCTCGCTCTGCGACGATCGCATCGTCGTCCGAGGCAAGGTCGATCTCGCCCTGGGCCAGGCTCGCGGCACCACGTCGGGAGTGCTGATCGTCGACTTCAAGACGGGCAAGCCCCGGCGGGACCACACCGACGATCTTCGCTTCTACGCCCTGTTGGAGACGCTCCGGGCCGGCGTACCTCCGTTTCGGGTAGCGAGCTGGTACCTCGACTCCGGCCAGTGCCACCAGGAGGACGTCGACGTCGAACTGCTGCAAGCCGCCGCTCGTCGCCTGGCGGACGGTACCCGCAAGCTCCACGAGCTTGAGGTGGTCCTCCGTCCGCCGACCTGGTCGGCCGGACCGGTGTGCCAGTACTGCTCGGCGCGCCAAACCTGCCCGGAAACCGCCGCCCCTTCCCAGTGAGGAGGTGGAAGACCCGCCACCAAGTCGCTACTCGAGCCACTCCCGCACGTAGTCGTCCCGGCGCTCGGCCCATTCCTCGGCGGTGATGGCGTAGCGGACGTGGTCCTCCCAGCGGCCGTTTATCTCGAGGTAGCGAACGGCGATGCCCTCGTCCCGGAGGCGCAGCTTCTCGGCCACACGGCGGCTGGAGGTGTTGCGGGGCACCACGGCCACCTGGAGCCTGTGAAGCCCGGCATCCTCGAACCCGAAGCGGAAGGTCGCCACCACTGCCTCGGGCGTGTAACCGTGCCCGGCCAGCGCCCGGTCGATCCAGTAGCCCACATAGGCGTTCTGGAACGCCCCCCGCTGGACGTTGTTGAGGTTGACCTCACCGGCGAAGCGGCCGTTCACGAACACCCCGAAGCCGTATCCGGTGCCCATCTGACGCTCCCGGTCGCGAGCACCACAGCGGGCGGCGAAGGCCCTGGCGTCCTCCACCATGTTGGGCTGGCTGGCGGCGGGCCGCGGTTCCCACCTGGTGAGCCATTCGCCGCCCCGCCGGCGCACCTCACGCCATTGCTCGAAGTCACTGGTGCCCAGGGGGCGCAGCAGTACCCGTCGGCCGACCAGCTCGGTGGGCAAGGACCGGAGCACCACCGCACACTAACGACCGAGCCCGAGGAGGCGACAGACGCCCGCTGTCCGCGTGGGCCGGCCTATGCCGAGGGGGCGAGCTTGCTCAGCACCAGACCGTTGAGGATGTCGGCTTCGGATACCAGGCACTCGTCGAAGCCGAAGTGGCGCATGACCGTGACCAGGATGGCCGCGCCTCCAACGATCACGTCGGCTCGGGCCTCTTCCAACCCGGGGTTGTGGATCCGGTCGGCGCGGGACTCCGTGGCCAGGGTCCGGAAGACGTCCTCGGCGGCAGCGCGAGTGAGCACGAAGTGGTGGATGCGCTCGGGGTCGTATTCCGCCAGCCCGAGCTCAACGGCGGCCACCGTCGTAACCGTCCCCGCCAAGCCGACCAGCCGCCTGGCCTCCTTGGCCGCCGGCGCCTCCCGCTCCACGTCGTCCAGATGGGCGTGCACCACCGAGATGGCCTGAGACAGCTCCTCGGGTTCGGGAGGGTCTCCCCGGATGAACTTCTCGGTCACCCGGACACACCCCGTGTCCACTGACGTGACCTCGTCCGGCGCGGTGGTGCCCACCACGAACTCCGTGGACCCGCCGCCGATGTCCACCACCAGGAAGGGACCATCAGCCGGGTCCAGCCCTGCCGTGGCTCCCAGGAAGGAGAGCCGACCCTCCTCGTGTCCTGTGAGGAGCTCCGGACGTGCGCCGATGACGGCCTCGGCCGCGTCGAAGAACTCTTCGCGGTTCGCTGCGTCGCGCGCCGCCGAGGTAGCGGTGACCCTCACACTCTGCACGCCGTGGCGGTCCATCACCTCCCGATACTCACGGAGTACCTGCAGCGTGCGCTCGACGGCGGCCGGGTCGAGCATGCCGCTGGCGTCCACCCCCTCGCCCATCCGGGTGATGCGCATCAGCCGCTCGATGCCGGGCGGGCGTCCGTGGTCGCTCACCAGCAGGCGGGTGGAGTTCGTCCCGCAGTCGACGGCCGCCACCTTCAAGCTTGACCCGCCAGCTGGTCGTGCACCCACCTGCCCACCGGGTCGTCGCCCCCGGCGAGGAACCAGGCGTAGTGGGCGTGCAGACACTTGACGCCTCGGCGGGTGCCGCCCACCCCACCGGCGGGCCGGGGCCCGGCATGGCCGCCGGGCACCTCGGCGTCTCGCTCCTTTGCGTAGCGGGCATGCGCCGTGGCCAGCTCGTCGACGTCCACAGCCTGGCCGGCGGCTCGCACGCCGCCGGCCGCCTCGAGCCGCGACACGGCCCTTCGCAGCTCGTCCCCCACCAGCCAGTACAGGGTGGGCATCGGCGTGGAGTCGTGGAGGAGAGGCGAGGATCGGATCACCACGGGGTCTCCCCGGCCGTCACGGATCACGACCTCGAACGGGCCACGCGCCTCGCGCCCGAGCAGCTCTGCCACCCGCCGGCGGTCGCGGTGGTCGTTCGCCGTGCCTATTGGCGAGAACCTACCTTCCCGGCGGCCCCGTCCCGGCAGCTGCGTGACGCCGCCGCCGGCCGGCGCCATCTACGGTAAGCGCGTGGACGCCGCCGAGCTCCGACCACTCCGGATCGGCGAGATCCTCGACGTCGCCATCAAGATCTACCGCGAGAACTTCGCCACCCTGATCAAGGCTGTGGCGCTGGTGGTGGCTCCGGTGCAGGTCCTCGTGGCCGTGGTCCAGGCTTCGGCACCCGACAGCCCCGTCCGCACGCCGCCCCCCGGCTCCACCGCCCCCCCGGAGATCGAGTTCGACCAGTTCTGGACGTACTTCGCCGCCTTTGTCATCGCGAGCATCCTCTCGGCCCTCGCCACCCAGGTGGCCACGGCCGCCAGCCTCAAGGCCGTGAGTGGCGCCTACATGGGCGAGAAGGCGGAGTGGCGGGGCTCACTGCGCTTCGCCCTCGCCCGTCTGGGATCGCTCGCATGGCTCGGCCTGCTTACCGGCGTGCTCCTCACCCTCGGCCTGCTGGTCTGCATAGTTCCCGGCGTGTACCTGTACGGTGCCTGGGCCGTGGTGGTGCCCGTGCTGCTGCTGGAGGACGTCCGCGGGCGGCGAGCTCTCACGCGGTCCCGATCCCTCGTGCGCGACCGCTGGTGGCCAACGTTCGCCGCCATCGTCCTCGGAGCGGTCCTGGTCTTCGCCCTGCAGGCCGCCTTCGGAGTCCTGCTCGGGCTCATCTTCTTTGCCGGCGGTGACAGCGGTGTGGTCCAGCTGGTGGCGTCCGCCGTCCTCGGCACCGTGAGCGGCGTCCTGGCCACGCCCTTCTCGGCCGCGCTGGTGACGGTGGTGTACTTCGACCTTCGGGTGCGCAAGGAGGGCCTCGACCTCGAGCTGCTGGCACGGCGAATGGGCATGGAGGAGTCAGGGGGCGCTCGCCCGACCTTGGTGCCACCACCTGCGTCGCCACCGTCGGGCTGGCCGACGCCGCCGGAGCAATCGCCGCCGGGTTGGACACCGCCTCCGGACGGTGCGCCCCGTGCCTGACCGCTCCTCGGGAGGCGGGCAACCGATACGACTGGGTGGCGGGGCCTTGGCCCTGGTAGCCCTGGCCACGGTGATCGGAGTGGGCATCCCTGCCGCCGGCTCCGGCGCCGGCGCCGAGGAGGTGAGCGGGATGGAGCTGGAGTCCCTGGCCAGGCGCGCCGGCGACGAGCCCGCCGCCCTCGATCGGCTGCGCCGCGTCGACCGCGTCGACGGCCGGTCCGTGGACCTCCGCCGGGCCCTGGACGCCCCGGCGCCCCGAGCCGCCGAGAGGGCCCGGGTGCTGAGCTCGGGCTCGGGGTCGTCCACCGCCACCGAGCGCGGGGCCGGCGCCAGAAGTGCCGCCGACGATGCGCGGACGACCCTGGCCGAACGCCGCTTTCACCCCCGCAAGGACCCCCGACCACTCGCCGGGGTCCTGGAGCGAATCGGTGGCTGGTTCCGCCCCATAGGCGATCCCGTCGGTCGGGTGGCCGAGAAGGCCTTCGACAACCCGCTGGGCTTTGCCGTGGTGGCCGGTGCCGTGGTCCTGGTGGCCACGCTGGTATGCGTGCGCGTGGCCCGCCGGCGCACGACGAGGAACCTTGCCGCCGGGCGCTCGTCCCGACGACCGACGCCGGTGGACCCCGCCGAGCTGGAGCGACGGGCCGACGCGGCCGAGCGGGACGACGACCTCGAGCTGGCCTTCCGCCTCCGCTTCGAGGCCGGCCTCATCCGCCTGCACGACGCCGGCCGGCTCCGCCTCAAGGCCTCGACGACTACGGGCGAGGTCCTCAGGACGGTGCCCTCACCGGCGCTGGGGCAGCTTGTCACGACCTTGGAGGAGATCGTCTACGGGGGTCGCCCCGCCCAGGCGCCGGACCTCGCTGCCGCCCGCACGGGTTGGGCCCGAGTGCTTGAGGAAGCCCGCCCGTGACGCAGCCTGTGCCCGCCAGCGGGCCGCGCAGCCATGCCGAGCGCTGGCAGGCCCTGGGCGCCGGGTGGAGAGCGGCCCTAGTGGTGGTCGCCCTGGTCGTCGGCGTCAACGTCCTGCTGGCCGGTGTCCGCCAGGTCACGGGTGGGGCCGCACCCGGCGGTAAGCCGTCATCGTCGTACGCCACCGCCCGCGATGGGGCGGCCGCCTACGCCGAGCTCCTGGTCCGCAGGGGTCATCCGGTGGAACGCCTGCGGTCGGCTCTCGACCGGGCCCCACTCAGGGCCGGCAGCACGCTCGTGGTGCTCGACCCCCGCCCGCTCGAGGAAGCCGAGTCCGCCGCCCTGGAGCGCTTCGTGCGCTCCGGCGGCCGGTTGGTGCTGGCGGGCCGGGAGACGGCGCCCGTCCTGCAAAGGCTCCTTCCCGAGGGACCGGTGTGGTCGCCCTCGGGCATGGATCGGGCCAGGCCGCTGGTGCCAAGTCCCGAGGTGAGCCGGGTCGCCTCGGTCCGAGCGTCGGGCGAGGGCTCCTGGAACAGCGTGGGTTCGGCGCTGCCCGTGCTGGCGGGACGTCCCTCCGACACCGGCCCCTCCCCGGATGACAGCGAACCCCTCCTCGCCGCGGTCGCGGCCGTGGGCGAGGGAAGGGTGGTGCTGGTTGCCGACGCCGGCCTCTTCCAGAACCGGCTCCTCGCCGAGGAGGACAACGCCGAGTTCGCAGTGGCCGCGGTAGGGGCGCGCGGTCGCCCTGTCGACTTCGCCGAGGCCACCCACGGCTATCGGGAGAGTGAGGGCCTGGCGGCCGTGCCCTCTCGGTGGCGATGGGCGATCGGTGGCCTGGTGGTGGCCGCCCTGGTGTGGATGTGGTCGAGGGCAAGACGGTTCGGCCCTGCCGAGGAAGCAGCTCGTCCCCTCCCGCCGCCGCGCAGGGCCTACGTGGACGCGGTGGCCGCGAGCGTGGCCCGGGCAAAGCAGCCCGACGCCGGAGTCGAGCCGCTGCGCACGGCCGCCTTCGGCCGCCTGGCTCGGCGAGCCGGCCTCTCGCCCGATGCCGGCGCCACCGAATTGGTCGACGCCGCCCGGCGCCTGGGCGGGGACCCCGTTGACGTGGCCCGGCTGCTGGGTCCCATCACCGACGACGACGACCTGGTTGGCGCCGGCAGGGCGGCGGCCTGGGTGCTGGCGAAGCGCCCGTGAGCTCTCCCACGCCGGGCGTCTCGCTCCGGGACCTACGCGAGCGCGTACGCGCCGAGGTGGGCAAGGTCGTGGTGGGCCAGGACCAGGTCCTCGACGTCCTGCTGGCGGGCTTCGCCGTGGGGGGCCACGTGCTGCTCGAGGGCGTGCCCGGAGTGGCCAAGACCCTTCTGGCCAACGCCACCGCCCGAGCGCTGGGCGTGCAGTTCCGCCGGGTGCAGTTCACGCCCGACATGCTGCCCTCCGACGTGAGCGGCACCATGACCCTCCAAGGACGCTCGCTCACCTTCCGCCCGGGCCCGGTGTTCACCAACGTGCTGCTCGCCGACGAGGTCAACCGCACACCGCCGAAGACCCAGGCTGCGCTGCTGGAGGCCATGCAGGAGCGGCAGGTCACCGTGGAGGGGGAGCCCCGCCCGCTGCCCGACCCGTTCCTGGTGGTGGCGACCCAGAACCCCATCGAGTACGAGGGGACCTACCCGCTCCCGGAGGCGCAGCTCGACCGCTTCCTGGCCAAGATCGACGTGGGGTACCCCACTGAGGCCGACGAGCTGGCCCTGCTCCGGCTGTCTCACCGGGGAGTGATGCCCGCCACATTGGACGACGTGGCAGTCGTGGCCAGCGCCGGCGACCTCGTGGCGGCGCGGGCGCAGGTGGACGCCGTAACGGTGGCCGACGAGGTGGCCGCCTACGTGGCATCCGTGGTCCGGCGTACCCGCGAGCTGCCGAGCGTGGCCCTGGGGGCCAGCCCCCGCGCCTCGGTGCACCTGCTGGCCGCGGCCAGGGCCGCCGCCGCTCTAGGCGGACGGGGCTTCGTGACGCCCGACGACGTGGTGTCCATGGCGCCTCCCGTCCTGCGCCACCGCCTGCTGCTGCGCGCCGAGGCGGAGCTGGAGCGCTACCGCCCGGACGATGCCGTGGCCGCCGCCATCGCGGCCGTGCCGGTCCCCCGTTGACCTTCGTTTTCCCACCCGGTCGAGGCCAAGGGGCGGGTTGAGCCCGACCGCCCGAACAGCAGTGGGCCTGGGCGCGTGTGCCCTGGCCGCCCTCGTGGTCCCGCCTACCCTGTCCCTCCTGGCGGCGCTGGCCCTGGTGGCCGCTGCCCTCGTCGACGCCCGCTTCGCCCGGCGGCCACCGGTGGTCAGCCGCCGGCTCGCCACCACCCTTTCGAGGGGCGTCGGCACGCCCCTCGTCGTGGAAGCCCAAGCGCCCGCCTCCAGCAGCGTGCGCGTCCGCCAACCGCTCAACCCGGACCTGTTCCTGGACCACAGCGAGGCCGACGACCGACTGCACGCCACCCTCGTCCCTCGGCGCCGGGGCCGCCACACGCTGCCCTCCCCCACGACCCGCCTGGTCGGCCCGCTGGGGCTCGGTCGCTGCGACCACAGCTGCGGTGACGCGGCCGAGATCCTCGTCTACCCCGACCTGCCCGCGGCGCGCTCCCTCGCCCTGGCCGTGCGCACCGGCCGCTTTCGGGACCCGGGCCGCCTCACGCGGGGGCCGCTCGGGCTGGGCACCGACTTCGAGTCGGTACGCGAGTACACCCCCGACGACGACATCCGCCAGGTCAACTGGCTGGTCACCGCCCGGCTCGACCGGCCCATGAGCAACCAGTACCGGGTCGAGCAGGACCGGGAGGTGATGTGCGTGGTGGACACCGGCCGGCTCATGGCCGCTCCCCTCGGCACGACCTTGACCCGCCTTGACGCCGCCTTGGACGCCGCCGTGGCGGTGGCCATGGTGGCCGACGAGGTGGGCGACCGTTGCGGCGCGCTGGCCTTCGACCACCGGGTCCGCCGCCATCTGCGGCCCCGGCGGAGCGGTGGTCCAGCCGTGGTCAGGGCGCTCTTCGACCTGGAGCCCACTCCGGCGGACAGCGACTACGAGCTGGCCTTTCGCACGGTGGGGGGAACCAAGCGGGCCCTCGTACTGGTCCTCACCGACCTCTTGGAGGAGACCGCGGCCGGGCCCCTGGTGGAGGCCGTCCCCGTATTGGCTCGCAAGCACGCCGTGGTCGTGGCCAGCGTCTCCGACCCCGACCTCGAGACGGTCGTCGCCACCCCGCCCCGCACACCGCTGGACGTGTACACCGCCGCTGTGGCCGTCGAGTTCCTGGAGGCCCGGGCCCACGTCGCGCACCTGCTGCGACGGGCGGGAGCCGAGGTCATAGAGGCCGACTCCAAGCAGTTGGGGGCGGCCTGCGTGGGCGCCTATCTCAGGATGAAGGCCCGAGCGCGGCTGTAGTCGTCGGGGCGCTCTCCGTGGACAGCGCTCGGGCTGCATCGCGAACGCCGCCTCGCCACAGCACCAGCAACCAGTAGAGGACCGCGAGGGCGAATCCGAGGACCAGGGCGCTGGCCAAGCCGGGCCGCCGCGGCGTCACCAGGCCTTCCACAAGGCCGGCCAGCACGAACCACGGCAGCGTGCCGAGGACGAGCTCCACGGCTCGACGGGCCTCGCTGACCACGGCGACGCTTCGGGGCCTGTGGCCAGGATCGACGATGGACCAGCCCAACCGGATGCCGGCCGCCCCGGCCACGACGATGCAGGAGAGCTCGAGCACGCCGTGAGGCGCGACCAACTCGAAGAACACGGGCCCGTTTCCCGAGCCGACGGCCAGCCCCCCCACCGCGCCGAGAATGAGGCCGTTGTAGGCGAGCAGGGCCGCGGGCCCCAGGGCAGCCAGGATCCCCCCGGCGAAGGCGAGGAACGACACCCTGATGTTGTTGGTGAAGATGTAGCTGGACAGCGCCGTGCCCTCGGCGGCCGAGATGCCCAGGCCACCCTCGGGGCGGGGCTCGGTCACCGAGCGGAGGTTGGCTGGCACCAGCCCTCCGGCGGAAGCGGGGTCGGCGGCGGCCCATCCGAAGCACAGTGCGCCGGCACCGAAGAGCAGCCCTGCGGCCACGAGCAGCGGCACTGGCCGTTCCCGCACCCGCCTCCAGTACCCGGTGGTGAAGAACTCGACGAGCGACTCGCGCCGGGCCTCCGTGTCGTACACCAGGTTGCGGGCCCGTCCCACCAGATCCTCCAGCGCGGGCACCACCGGGTCGAGAGGAAACCGGCGGCGGGCCAGAGCGAGGTCGGCCGCGCCCTTTCTGTACAGCGCCCCCATCCGCCGCACGCCGCTGGCGCCCAGGCGCTCGGGTCGCCGCTTGGCCTCGACGAGCATGGCCTCCAGCTCGTCCCAGGAGGGCTTACGGTCGTGTAGGAATCGCTCTAGGTTCATCGTCGTGAGCTACGAGGATCGCATTTCCATAGCCACCCCGGAGGGCGTCGACCTCGACCTCACGCTGGCCGGCCTCGGCTCCCGCTTCGTGGCCGCCTTCATCGACGCCATGATCCAGGGCGCGGTCTTCGTCGCCCTGGCCGTCCTGGCCGGCTTCCTGTCGGCCGCTGGAGGAGGCATCGAGGAACTGGAAGGCGGCTTGGCGGCGGGTATCGCCCTGGCGCTGATCGTCGTCGCCATGTTCCTGATCTTCTTCGGCTACCCGGTCGCGTTCGAGGTCTGGGCATCGGGACGCACCCCGGGAAAGCGGTGGACCGGGCTCCGGGTGGTGCGGGTGGGCGGTGCTCCGGTGAGCTTCCTCCCGAGCGCCGTGCGCAACCTCGTCCGTCTGGTGGACTTCCTTCCCACCGCTTACGGCGTGGGCGTCGTGACCATGCTGGCCAACAGCCGGAACCAGCGCCTGGGCGACCTGGCCGCCGGCACCCTCGTGGTCCGTGAGTCGAAGTCTCCTCGCCCGGCAGCTTCTGTGGCTGGCCCGGGCTACGCGGCCTCTGCCCCGGCCCCGGCCTCACCCTCGGAGCTCCTCCCCCCTGACTGGCTGTCCTGGGACCTGAGCGCGGTCAGCGCCGAGGACCTGGGTACGGTGCGTCGTTTCCTGGAGCGCCGGGCGTTCCTGACCGAAGAGGCACGCAGCCGCCTGGCCTCCGACCTGGCCGCACTCCTGCGTACGAAGGTGTCAGGGCCACCGGAGGACCTCCATCCCGAGGACTTCCTGGGCAAGGTGACCGCGGCCAAGTCGGCGCGCGGCTGAGCCCGGCGGGCCTACGCTGCCCGCATGCCGGCGCAGGTGCAGGTTGTCGACACCCGCCCGCTGCGCTGGATGGGCGGCGCCATGCTGGCCACCGGTGCGCTGCTGCCCGCCCTGCCGGGAAACCTCGGGCTGCCGTGCCCCTTGCGCGCCCTCACCGGCATCCCCTGCCCGCTGTGCGGGATGACCACCAGCGTGGTGGCCACCATGCGTCTTCGCCTGGGGGACGCGCTGGCCGCCAACCCGGGTGGCATCGTCCTGGTAGTGCTCACCATAGTTGTGCTCCTGGCCCGGCCCACCCGGCTTCGGTTGCCGCCCACATGGATCACCGTCACCGCTCTGGTGCTGATGTGGGTGTGGCAGCTGCAGCGCTTCTCGATCCTCTGAACCTCTGAGGCCTCTGAAGCGAGGCGGCCTACTCACCGGATCCGCAGCTGAATCCGGCTCGGTTTGATCAGGACCAGAAGGTGATGCGGGCCCAGAGGTCGCCCCAGAAGCCGTCCCGCTCCGGCGCAGCACCCTGCTCTTCGCCGGCGAGCACCGGTGGCCCGGGCGGGGGCAGGATGGCGAAGGCCTCCTCGCCGGGGCGGACGAGGTTGTACTGCTCGCGTGCCAGCCGCTCGATCTCGGCGTCGGTGTTGAGCCGGGCCACCCGGCCGCTCAGCTCCTGGTTCTGAGCGGACAGCACGGCCAGGCGCCGCTCGGTGTTGGCGAGGTCCCGGCGCTGCGACAGATAGGTGCGCGTCGGCAACACGGCGAGGAACACCAGGCCGACCACGGCCACCGTCGCCACGAGGGGCCAGACCCGTCTCATGGATCGGCTCGCATCACTGCTCGGCCGTCCGTGGGCCGGCCAGGGCCACCGCCCCCCAATAGGCCGCTCCCTCGCCGAGGTCGGCCTCGATGCGGAGGAGCTGGTTGTACTTCGCCACCCGGTCGCTGCGGGCCGGCGCGCCGGTCTTGATCTGGCCGCAGTTGGTGGCGATGGCCAGGTCGGCGATGGTGACGTCCTCCGTCTCCCCCGAGCGGTGGGAGATGACGCTCGTGTAGCCGAAGCGGGTGGCCAGCCCCACGGTGTCGAGGGTCTCGCTCAGGGTGCCGATCTGGTTGACCTTGATCAGGATGGAGTTAGCCACGCCCGACCTGATGCCTCGCGACAGCCGATCGACGTTGGTGACGAACAGGTCGTCGCCCACCAGCTGGACTCTGTCCGCCAGCGCCTTGGTCAGAGCGGACCAGCCGTCCCAATCCTCCTCTGCCATACCGTCCTCCAACGACACGATGGGGTAGCGGTCGCAGAGGTCCACCCAATAGCCCACTAGGTCCTCGGAGGACATGGAGCGTCCCTCGCCGGCCATCTGGTAGGTGCCGTCGCCGTACAGCTCGCTGGCGGCGGCGTCGATGGCGATGGTCATCTCCTCGCCCGGCACCCGCCCCGCCCGCTCGATGCCCTCGACCAGCAGTTTGACGGCGTCCTCGTTGCGTCCGAGGTCGGGGGCGAAACCCCCCTCGTCGCCCACCGCGGTGGCCAGGCCTCGCTCCTGGAGGGTGCGGTTCAGCACGTGGTAGGTCTCGGTGGCCCACCGGAGGGCCTCGGAGAACGACGCCGCACCGACGGGCACCACCATGAACTCCTGGAGGTCGATGGTGTTGTAGGCGTGAACACCCCCGTTGATCACGTTCAACATGGGAACCGGCAGCACATGGGCGTTGGCACCGCCCACGTAGCGGTAGAGGGGCAGCTCCAGGTCGTCGGCGGCGGCCTTGGCCACGGCGAGAGAGACGCCGAGGACGGCGTTGGCGCCGAGGCGGGACTTGTAGTCCGTGCCGTCGAGTTCGACCAGGGCCCGGTCCACGCCCCGCTGGTCCAGTGCCTCCATGCCGCCGACGGCTTCGCGGATCTCGCCGTTGACGTGTCCGACGGCCCGCCGGACGCCCGCGCCTCCGAAGCGGTCCCCTCCGTCGCGCAGCTCTGCGGCCTCGAAGGTACCGGTGGACGCGCCCGACGGGACGATCGCCCGGCCCTTGGCCCCCGACGCCAGGAAGACCTCGACCTCCACGGTGGGGTTGCCACGGGAGTCCAGTACCTCACGGCCCACCACGTGCTCGATGACGCTCATTACTTGTGTGACTCCTGTGGTTGGTGTTGCAGAAGTTACAACGCTGGGCCGTCACGTACCAGGGATCGGTTACTTCAGACGACCCGAGAGCCAGATCCCCGTCGCCGCGCCGCCGGTAGCGAGGGATGCTGCCGGAAGGCTCCGGCGGGCCGTGAGCTGGCGAACGGCCGCCACCGACACAAGGGCGTCGGCGGCATCCACTGCGGCAGCCACCTGGAGCCAGCGGCGTACCGGCGTCCCCTCGCCCAGGGCCAGCAAGGTACCCACGCCCAGAGCGAGGTCCCGGGCGCCGGCGACGCGGGTGAGCACCTTGGCCTCGGGCCAGCGGGCGGCGGGCCCCACCCAGCCCTGCATGACCCTGGGGGCCGCCAGCAGCGCCACGCCCAGCCCGACCCGGGTGGCGGCGTACCAGCACGCGGCCTGCCGGTCGGGCATCACTGCGGCCCCACGGCGACATCCTGCTGGCCCACGGCGAGGTCGAGCTCGTCCCGCTCGAGCTCGTCCCGCTTGACCTCGTCCCAGAGCCGGTCCAGGCAGGCCAGCCCGAGGGAACGCAGGTCCGCCCCCTGGCGGGCGGCGAGGCGCTCGACGGCCATGAAGCGGTCGCGGAACTTGGCGCTGGCCCCCCTGAGGGCGGCCTCGGGGTCGAGGTCGAGATGGCGGGCCACGTTGACCACGGCGAACAGGAGGTCCCCGAGCTCCTTGTCGGAGGGGTCGGCACGTACCTCGGCCAGCTCCTCGCTCACCTTCTCGTAGGCGCCCTCCACGCAGTCCCAGTCGAAGCCCTCGCCGGCGGCCCGGCGCTGGACCTTCAGCGCGTGCAGCAGTGCCGGCAGTGCCGAAGGGACGCCTTCCATGATGCTGTGGCGGCCCTTCTCCTCCACCTTGGCTCGCTCCCAGTTGGCCATGACTTCGCCCGCGGTACGGGCCCCTGAGGTGTCGTCTCCAGGCGAGCCGAAGACGTGGGAATGGCGGCCCACCAGCTTCTCGTGCACCGAACCTGCCACGTCGGACAGGGTGAACCAGCCCTCCTCGGCAGCCAGCGTGGCGTGGAAGCAGACCTGGAAGAGCAGGTCGCCCAGTTCCTCCTCGAGGTGTGCGGGCCCGTCCGGACCGGTGAGGCCCTCGATGGCCTCCAGCGTCTCGTAGGTTTCCTCAAGGAGGTGGCGTGCGAGGCTCTGGTGAGTCTGCTCGCGGTCCCATGGGCAGCGCCGGCGCAGCTCGGCGACCAGCTCGACGAAGCGAGCGAGCTCCATCGCCACGGGCGCCGCGAGGACGGGGATCCAGATCGACGTGAGATGGTCGGGGACGACGGAGCGGTCGAGCTCGTCCCAGGGAACCTCGAAGACAGCCTCTTCGGGCAGGCCCAGGCGCTGCAGGACCGTGACCGACGCAGGACCGTCCTCCACGGCCAGCTTTATGTCGGACAGCACCCGGCGAGAATCGCACTGCAGCACCAGCAGCGGGCCCCGCTCGCCGGCCGCCTCCTTGGCGAAGCGGTGACCGTCCACAAGCCGAGGACTGGTGGCGGCGGGGTCACCGGCGTGGGCCCAAGCCAGGTCGAGGAACGACGCCGCCGGAAGCACCTGTACCGTTGACCGCCCGTCGCGTCGCAGCAGCTCCACGCTGCGCTCGGCGACGGTGGGCGAGCCGGGCACCAGGTACAGCACCTCGCCGTGCTCGTCGGCGGCCGAAACCAGCCGCTCGACGATGGCGGAGTACACCTCTTCTAGCGTGGCCGCCTCCTCGTAGAGGTAGTCGAAGCTGGCCGCGCCGGGGACCGACGCCGCCGCCGGGTGCCGGGACGTGCGCAGGTGGCGATGAGGGATCCGCTCGATGCAGGCAAGGGTGCCGGCGGTGATCAGTTCCGGCCCGGCCGGGCCCAGCCCGGCCACGACGACCCGCCCGGCCACTACTACGGCGCGGCGTCGGGAGCCGGTGTGCTGGACTCGAGTTCGGAGGGCGCCTTGAGCCCGATCTGCGGGCCTGACTGCACGAACTCGCCGTAGCGGGGGTTCACCGTGATCTTGGCCTTGGCGAAAGACTCGTTCACGAAGTTGCGCAGCCCCTCCACGGACTGCTGGCCGAGCCGCTGGCGGATCTCCGGCGTTGCCTCCTCGAGGGACTTGACCTTGCGGTCCACCATCTGCAGCACCACGAAACCGGCGGGCGTCTGCACGGGGTCACTGAGCTGCCCGGGCTGAAGGTTCGAGGTGGCCGCTTCGTACTCTCCGAGCGCCGAGCGGGCGGCGCAGCCGAGGTCACCGCCCTTCGCCGCGCTGCCCCCTTCCGGCCCCTGGTTGTCCTTGGACTCGGCCCTGGCGATGGCGGCGAAGTCGGCCCCACCTGCAACACGGTTCTTGACCCGGTCCGCCTGCGGCCTGTCGTTCACGATGATGCCTCGGAGGCAGAAGGTCTCGAAGGTGCCCTTGTTGGCCTCGTAGTAGGCCTTGATGGCGGCATCGTCCATGGGGGCCTGGGAGAACGAACGCTCTAGCACCGCCACCTCGGCGGTGGATCGCACGAGCTCGTCGCGGTAGCTCTGTGGGAAGGCGTTCAGGACCCGCTCGTCGTTCTCGAAGGAGGCCAGGATCTCGGTCCTCGCCGCCTCCAGGTCCTGGGGCGTCACCTCGAGGTCCCTCTTCTTCACCTCTTGACGGACCAGCTCGAAGGCGATGCGCCGTTCGAGGAGGCGAGCCACGAAGGCGCTGTTGAGAGTGCCCTCGCCGGCCCCGCGGACACTCTGCTGGGCCTGGCTGGCGAAGCTCTGGTCGATCCGGTCGAGGTACGTCTTGTTGTTGAGGACGGCGTTGAGCTCACGGTCGAGCTCGTTCTGGGTGATGCGCTGGCCGTTGACCTTGGCTGCATAGGAAGTAAGGGAGCCGCACCCGGAGAGGGCGAGCACCGCCACCAATGGGACGGCGAGGAAGCGGAGCCGTTTTGGGGATTTCATGGCGTCGCCGATGCTAAGGGATCGGTGACAGCTCCCGCGCCGGGGAACAGCGCGTCGAGCAGCTCGCGCACCGCGTCGACGACTGCCACGCCCCTGGTCGCCTTGGGGCCGAGGGGGAGCACGAGCTGCTCCGCCTCCTGCTTGTACACCGCCCTCGGGTGGAGCCGCCGCAGGCGGATCGTCTGGCTCGCCAGCAGGGTCACCGGCGAGATCCTGGCCGTGTCGCGTGCCACCGCCACCTCCCGCACGCCGGTTCGGGCGCAGGCCGCCCGCAGGCGGCCGACGGCCAGGAGCGCCTCGGCCGGCGGCGGCGGCGGGCCGTAGCGGTCCAGCCACTCGGCGCGGACGTCGTCCACCTGGGCATCGGTGGTGATGGTGGCCAGCCGGCGGTAGGCCTCGAGCCTCAGGTCCTCCCTCTCCACGTAGTCGGCGGGCAGGCTGGCCGCCACCGGCAGGTCGAGCTTGATCTCCGCCGGCTCGCGGGGCTCCTCTCCCTTGAGCTCGGCCACCGCCTCGCTCACCATCTGGACGTAGAGGTCGTAGCCCACTGCGGCGATGTGGCCCGACTGGTCGGCGCCCAACAGGTTGCCCGCCCCACGGATCTGCAGGTCGCGCATTGCGATCTTGAATCCGGATCCCAGCTCGGTGTGCTCACCGATGGTTCGCAGCCGCTCGTACGCCTCCTCGGAGAGCGAGACGTGGGGAGGGAAGAACATGTAGGCATAGGCGCGCTGGCCGGCCCTACCCACCCGGCCCCGGAGCTGATGGAGCTGGCCCAGGCCCAGCAGGTCGGCCCGGTCGACTACCAGGGTGTTCACCGAGGGCATGTCGATGCCCGACTCGATGATCGTGGTGCAAAGCAGCACGTCGTAGGCACCGGCCCAGAAGTCGAGGACGACGGTCTCCAGCGTTCCCTCGTCCATCTGGCCGTGGGCGACGGCCACGCGGGCCTCGGGCACGAGCTGGCGCAGCCCGTCGGCCACATGGTCGATGTCGGCTACGCGGTTGTGCACGAAGAACACCTGCCCCTCCCGCAGCAGCTCCCGCCTGATGGCCTCGGCCACGGCTCGCTCGTCGTACTCGCCGACGTAGGTGAGGATGGGCTGGCGCTCGGCGGGGGGCGTGTTGAGCAGCGTCAGGTCACGCAGTCCCGTGAGGCTCATCTCCAAGGTCCGGGGAATGGGCGTCGCCGTGAGCGTGAGCACGTCGACGTTTGCCCGCAGCTTCTTGATGGCCTCCTTGTGGATCACGCCGAAGCGGTGCTCCTCGTCGACGACGAGCAAGCCGAGGTCCTTGAACGCGATGTCGCCGCTCAGCAGGCGATGGGTGCCGATGACCACGTCGACCACCCCCTCCTTCACGTCCCGGGCCACCTTCTTCGCCTGGGCCGGCGTGAGGAAGCGAGAGAGCACCTCGACGCGAACCGGGTAGCCGGCGAAGCGGTCCGAGAAAGTGGTGAAGTGCTGCTGGGCAAGGAGGGTGGTGGGTACGAGCACCGCCGCCTGCTTGCCGTCCTGCACGGCCTTGAACACGGCCCGGATCGCCACCTCCGTCTTGCCGAAGCCAACGTCGCCGCACACCAGGCGGTCCATGGGCACCGGCTGCTCCATGTCGGCCTTCACCTCGACGATGGCCTTGGCCTGGTCCGGAGTCTCGGTATAGGGGAACCCATCCTCGAGCTCACGCTGCCACGGCGTGTCACCACCGAAGGGATGGCCGGCGCTCGTGATCCGCTTCCGGTACAGGACCACCAGCTCCTGGGCGATCTCGCGCACGGCGGCACGCACCCGGGCCTTGGTCTTGCGCCAGTCGGAGCCACCGAGCTTGTGCACCCTCGGGGACTCGCCACCCGTGTACGGGCGTATGGCGTCGATCTGGTCGGAGGGCACGTAGAGCTTGTCGCCGCCGCGGTACTCGAGGAGGAGGTAGTCGCGGGCCGCTCCACCGATGGCGCGGGTGACCATCCCGCCGTAGCGCCCAACGCCGTGGTGGTGGTGCACCACGTAGTCGCCGACCTTCAAGTCGTCGAAGAAGCCCTCGCTCGGCGCCCGGCGCGGACGGGGGCGGCGATGCGGGCGGCGACGGCCGCTGACGTCGCTCTCGGCCAGCACGGCCAGCTTCACCGACGGCAGGACGAACCCGCGCTCCAGCGACTGGACCACTAGGTGGGCACCGGGAGTGGTGAGCTCACCCCCGCTCTCCACCAGCACGCCCTCCTCCCGGAGGGCCTCGGCCATGCGAGCGCCAGTGCCGCGGCCCTCGGCGCACACCACCACCCGGTAGTCGTCGGACGTGAGCTCTATGAGCCGCTTGGCCAGGCGACCGCCGTCACCCACCACCGGCTCCCAGCCCTGGGCCTCGACGGCCGGAGATCCGGGCCCCTCCGGCACGGCGGTGAGGAACCACGAGGGCGCCCGGGTGTGGGCCAGCAGCCGGTCGAAGGGCAGGTGGAGGCGAGGGAAGGCCCGATCGCCGGCGCCCCACGTGCCAGCAAGCGTGCCGGCCAGAGCGGCTTCCTCGTCGAGGAGCTCGGCAGCCCTGTCCCGCATGCGGCGGGGCTCCACCAGCAGCACCTGGGCGTCGGAGCCGATCAGGTCGGGAAGGACGTGCTCGCCCTCGGTGAGCCACGGCAGCCACGACTCCATGCCGTCGAAGACCATGCCCTCCGAGACCCGCTCCCACTGGTCGCGGCCCCAGGGTTCGTCACCCACCAGCCGGCGGGCCCGGGCCCGAACCTCGGCCGTGGGCAACAGCTCGCGACAGGGGAAGATCTCGGCGCAGGCCAGGTCCTCGGTGGACCGCTGGTCGGCGACGGAGAAGTGGCTCAGACGGTCGACGTCGTCGCCCCAGAGGTCGATACGCACCGGCTCGTCGGCGGTCGACGGGTACACGTCGACGATCGAGCCCCGCACCGCAACCTCGCCCCGGTGCTCGACTTGGTATTCGCGCCGGTAACCGGCGCGCACCAGACGGCTCACCAGCTGGTCGGA
The DNA here is from genome assembly GCA_030777325.1 of Actinomycetota bacterium. GTDB lineage: Bacteria > Actinomycetota > Acidimicrobiia > Acidimicrobiales > YB1-3. The sequence continues at coordinate 28,406 of JALYGF010000022.1, forward strand.
ATCCAGCCGGTCCCCTGGCACCACCACCACCGGCTCCACGTCCTCCACGTGGGGACCCAGCCGCTGCACCAGAGCCTTCACCGGAGCCACGAGCACTCGGGGCATGCGGTCGGGATTGCGCAGGCGCCACATGGCGCGCAGCCGCCGGCCCATGGTCTCGATGCTCGGGCTGATGCGCTCGAAGGGCAGGGTCTCCCAGGCGGGGAAGGTCTCCACCTCCGTGTCGCCGAGAAAGGCCCGGAGGTCCTGAGCCAGGTGATCGCCATCGGCGGTCGTTGGCGTGGCCACCACCAGCGGATGGCGCTCCAGCAGCCGGGCCATGCCGGCCACCACGAAGGCGCGCGCCGCCTCGGGCACGGCCACGGTGGCCGTCGCCCGACCGGCCAACGACGTGAGCGTGCCGTCCTGGCGGAGCAGCGGGGAGAGCGAGCCGAGGCTCACGGCCCCGAGGGTAATGGCATCCCCGGCTGGTTCTGGTAGCCAATTCGGTGCTCCAGCGGGGCTTTGCATCAGAAGGCCACTTTTGAGTGCAGTTCTGGTGCAGGGGCGGAAGCTGCACCGAAAGTGGGTTCGATGCCGAGTTCGTAGAAGCTCTGGATCAGCACGCACAGGTTGTGGGCGATGACCTTGCCTAGCACCTCGTTCACTTGGGCATCCTCCGTCTTACTAAGCAGGTTGTCCCCGAACTTCGCCTTCATCATGGCGAACACCGTCTCCACGTTGGATCGCTTGTGGTAGTGCTCCAGGAACTCGTCGCGCCGGTAGGCGAACAGGTGGTACATGCGAGCCCAGGCCGTGCTCTCGACGGGCTCAACGCTGTTCGACTTGAAGGGGATATAAGGGGTCGCGCCGAGACGCTCGATGGCGGCGGCGTTGTTCTTAGTGAGGTAGCCCTTGTCGGCCGAGACCTCCCGCAGTTGGAAGTTCGCCGCCGTGGTGGCTGCGAGACCGGGCAGGTAGGGAGCGTCACCCGATGCGTAGGGGCCGACCTCGACAGCGGTGACGATGTGGGTCCGGGTGCCCGCCATCGCGTGGACCTTGCGCCAGTCCCGTCCCTCGATGACTCGGCCGTGCTTCTGCGAGTACCAGGAGCGCATCTGCGACGTGCCGAAGCCGGTCGAATCCGCGGCGAAGTCCGTCTCCACGGCCTTCAAAGGCAGGCTGGACACCTCTACGAGATGCGAGAGGGCGGCGTTGATCTCGGGGGCGCGCATGTAGCGGAGGACCGAGTTGAAGCTGGGGGCCTTGTCCACCAGTCCCGCCGCCTCGGCCGTGCGAAGGTCGCTGGCGAACCGGCGAGCGGAGAAGCAGGCGTAGACCTTGCTCACGACGGCGAAGGCCATATCGGACAGAAGCAGGCGGGGTCGTCCGATGGCCTGGGGCGGCTGGGGGATCGTGCTGCACAGCTCGGCCAGCAGGCGAAGGAACATCTCCTTCTCCCCGGTCTGCGCGGCGTTGTAGGCGCTCCAGTTCTGCGAGTAGGTGACCTTCACCATCTCCGTGTAGGTGACCTTCTGCTTGCCTGCTTCCCGCTGCGCGGTGATCTCGACGGCGAGGATGTGTTTGCAGTCGGCCAGGCGTTCCTCATGGTCAGGGCAGGTGCAGGACCAGGAGCCCGCGTTGGTGACGACGACCTTGTAGCTGCCCTCTCCGGTTTGCGACGGGACCTTCCAACAGCCGTTGTCGGGCTGGAGCCGCGTCGTCGCTGTGATGGTGAGGGCTCGCATCTCTCGCTTGTCCATGACCTACCTCCTATGTACCTATTAGGAATATACCAGAAGGTAGGCTGTAGGTCTACACCTAGGAGGGAAACCCTTGACGGTACATACCAAAGAGAAGATACTGCCGGGTATGGTGAAGGTGCAGTTGTGGGGCTACCGCTGCGAGCGGTGTCAGCACGAGTGGCTACCGCGGGACAAGGACCACCAACCGAGGGTCTGCCCAAAGTGCAAGAGCCCGTACTGGGACCGGCCCCGTCGAGATGCGGCCCCGAAGGCGGCGGGGGAAGCAAAGGCGTAGCCTGGTGTTGCAACAAGCGTGCCCCCGGCCGGATTCGAACCGGCGTCTCTGGAACCAGAGTCCAACGTGATAGGCCAACTTCACTACGGGGGCATGGAGGCCTTGGGGGGTTAGGTGTACGAGCCGACCCCCCGAGGCCAACTACTTAGTCGGGTTCTTTCTCCTTTCTCGCTCCGTCGCTTCTTGTAGACACCTTGTAGTAGATACCGCTGGACCGCTCCCTTTCAAGCTTTTACAATCTCCGTTAGATACACCCGGAACGGAGGCTCGATGGGATCGACGGTGCTGGGCGTGAAGGGCGACGGATGGGTGTCCATTGACACGTCTGAGCTTCCATGGCACGTGGAGGTCTACGTGAGGACCGTCGATGGGTCCCCGCAGGTTCTTGGCTTACGGCTGGAGCCTCCCAAAGAAGGGGAAGCGATGGAGCCGCAGTGGCGAGTGCGTGACCTGATCATCGACAACGCCGCGCTTCGTCGGCTTCGGCTCGGCCACCTTCGGAAGGCCGCGAGCAGGATGCGTGCTCTCGACCTTCAACAAGCTCTCGCAGCGTTGCGACCCGATGTCCGTCGACCAGCGCAACCCTTCGCTCCCGGCCACTTTGAGCGGGTCGCCGATGTCTACAGAGAGGCCGTTGAGGCGGGTGACCCTCCGCTCCCCGCCATCATGGCTCGGTGGCACGTCGCACGTCCGACAGCCTCGAAATGGGTCCGCAAGGCGCGTGAAGAAGGCTTGCTGGGGTGGCCACAGCGAACCGGCGTGGCGGGAACTGAAGCCGACTCCTCACCCTGGGCAGCCAACTAAGTGAGTTCGTGTGCAGCCCTGGGCGTGCAGGAGGCCGTTTGAGTGCAAAGCCGCTCCTGGCCGTGTCTACTTTTGGTGCAGCCTCACCTACTTCTGAGGCAGAGGCGACTTAGGGTGCAAAGCCCTCCAGCGGCACCGTTACGGCTACCAGAAGCGTCGGTGGGGTCTTCATCGTCAGTTGTAGCGATCCATGGCCGCCGCCGGTCCGTCGCTCAGGATCAGCTCGACGGCGTCGGCCGCCTCCTCCACCACCGCGGCCAGCTCGGCGCGCTCCCCCTTGCCCGGAGGCTTGAGCACGTGATCGACGCCCTGCTGGCGTCCCGGCGGCTTGCCGATGCCAATGCGAACCCGGCAGAACCCGTCGCTGTGGAGGTGAGCCTTGATCGAGCGCAGGCCGTTGTGACCGGCCAGTCCGCCTCCCACCTTCACCCGGAGCCGTCCCACTGGCAGGTCGAGCTCGTCGTGCACCACCACCAGGCGCTCCAGGTCCGCGATGCCGAACCGCCGGACCAGTGGCGCCACCGCCATACCCGAGTCGTTCATGTACGTCTGGGGGAAGGCCAGGGCCAGGCGACGGCCGGCCACCCGCGCCTCGTCGACCAGCGAACGCTCCTTCGAGCGTCGCAGCCGCCCCCCGTGGCGGTCGGCCAGCAGGGCCACCACCTCGGCGCCCACGTTGTGGCGGGTGCGCTCGTACTCCTTGCCTGGGTTTCCGAGCCCGACGACGAGCAGGTCCGCCGGCGTCCCTATGCGGGGACGGAGCAGGGTCTCAGCCCTCGGTATCCGCGTCGCCCCCCTCGGCCACCGTCTCCGCGCCGGCCTGGGCGTCGGCATCGGCTTCCTCGGCCTCCAGGGTCGCCGCCGCCTCGGCCTCGGCCTCCGTGACCAGGTCCTCCTCCGACACCTGCGGCGGCTGGCCCACCACGACCGGCGCCTCGGGGTCAACGTCGGTGGTCACGCCTTCGGGGAGATCGATGTCGCCCACCCGGATGGTGTCTCCCACTAGGAGGGTGCTGATGTCGATCTCGATGTCGTTCGGGATGCGGCCCGGCGTGGCGTGCACGGTGAGGGTGAAGAGCTGGTGGTCGACGACACCGTCCGAGCGGTGCAGCTCCACCGGCTCGCCGACCAGGTTCACCGGCACCTCGGCGGCGATGACCTCGTCCCGGCGAACGATCTGGAAGTCCACGTGGATGACCGTCCCCCGCACCGGGTCACGCTGGATGTCACGGGCCACGGTGAGATGGGAGGTTCCGTCCACCTGGAGGTCGAGGAGGGCGTTCAGGCCGGCGTCGGTTGTGAGGGCCGAGCGCAGGGCTCGACCGTCGACCGCCACGGACACGGGCTCGGTGCCGTGACCGTAGATGACAGCGGGGATCTTCCCGGCAGCGCGGAGACGCCCGGATGCCCGCGACCCGGTGACACGGCCAACCTCGACAGGAAGAGTGATCTCGTCAGGCACGGCGAACAAGACTAGTCAGCCGCCGCATCCGCAACTCCAACGTGCACCTCTCGCCATAGCCGCAGGCGGCCCACTGACGACGGCCGACTACGGCTGGTTCTCGCCGTCGAATATCTCGGAGACGGAGGTGTCCTCGAACACGGCGTCGATGGCGTCGGCGATCACGGGGGCCACGGAGAGGACCTCGATCTTGTCGATGCGCTTCTCCGACGCCAGGGGGACGGTGTCGGTGACCACGACCTTGGTGATGGCCGAGTTCTTGAGCCGGTCGACGGCGGGGTCGGACAGGAGCGCATGGGTGGCCATGGCCCAGACCTCGCTGGCCCCGGTGGCCATCAGGATCTCGGCGGCGGCCACGATGGTCCCCGCCGTGTCGATCATGTCGTCGATGAGCACGCACTGGCGGCCCTCGACCTCCTTGACACCCATGACACCCAGGGCCCTCACCTGGCCCCGGGCCCGCTTCTTGTAAACGCTGGCCAACTCGGCGTCGAGGTACTGGGCGTAGCGCTCGGCAACCCGCAACCGCCCGGCGTCGGGCGCCACGACCACGGGTGGGTACGCGAGGTTCCGCTCGAGGTACTCGACGAGCACCCTGCCCGCGGTGAGGTGGTCGAACGGGCCGTCGAAGAAGCCCTGGATCTGTCCGGAGTGCAGGTCGACGCTGACGATGCGGTCCGCCCCCGCGACGCGCAACATGTTGGCCACCAGCTTGGCGGTGATGGGCTCCCTGCCCTCGGCCTTGCGGTCCTGCCGTGAGTATCCGTAGTACGGGCACACAGCGGTGATGCGCTTGGCGGAGGCCCGCTTGGCGGCGTCGATCATGATGCAGTGCTCGAACACCCAGTCGTTCACCGCACCGGCGTGGGTCTGCACTACGAAGACGTCGGCGCCCCGTACCGACTCCCCGAAGCGGCAGTGGATCTCGCCGTTGGCAAAGGCGGTGATGTTGGCGTGCCCGAGCCCGACGCCCAGGTGCTGGGCGATCGCCCCGGCCAGCTCGGGATGGGAGCGCCCCGAGTACAGCTCCAGGCGCTTCTTCGGCACTACTTCCATGCGTTGCTCCCCTCGGGCAGGCCTTCGGGGCGTGACTTCATCAGTCGTCGACCCCGGTGGTGAAGAACGGACCTGTCACCGTGGCGGGTGCCACCCGCGAACCCGGGCCCAGCGCGGCGAACGGGCCCACTCGGGCGTCGGCTCCTATCTCGGCCTGGCGGCCATCGGCCTGCTCCACCACGGCCCGCTCGCCCACAAGGCAATCCACCAGCCGGCTGTGGGGTCCGATCCGGGCGGCGCCCCCGACCCGTGTCGAACCGGCCAGGAGCGTGCCCGGGAACAGGGTGACGTCGGGAGCCAGCTCGACGGTGACGTCGACGTAGGTGTGGGCGGGGTCGACCATGCCCACGCCAAGGTCCATCCAGCGCCGGTTGACGCGCCGGCGGAGCTCGGCCTCGACCGCAGCCAGCTGGGACCGGTCGTTGACTCCGGTCGCTTCCAGGGGATCCGCGGCCACCAGAGACACCACGGGGTATCCGGCGTCGTGGAGGACGCCCAGGACGTCGGTCAGGTAGTACTCCCCCTGGGCGTTCTGGGGGCTCAGCCGGCGGAGGGCGGGGGCGAGCTCGCTCCTGCGGAAGCAGTAGATCGAGGTGTTGACCTCGTCGATCATCCGCTCCAGGTCCGAGGCGTCGGCCTCCTCCACGACGCGTGCCACGTTCCCACCGCGGTTTCGCACCACCCTGCCGTAGCCCGTGGGGTCGGGGAGCTGCGCCGTGAGCATGGCCGCGGCGGCATCGGTCGCCCGTTGCTCCTCGACCAGGGCCCGCAACGTGGCCGAGGTGAGGAGAGGGGTGTCGCCGGGTAGGACCAGGATGTCGTCGCCGTCCACTTCGTCGTCGGCGAAGGCCTCCAACGCCACCGCCATGGCGTCGCCGGTTCCCCGGCGCACCCGCTGTTCGACGAACTCGATGCCGAGGCCGGGGGGCGCGTCCTCGACGACCGCCTTCGTCACCTGCTCGCCGCCGTGCCCGACCACCACGACCACTCGGGCGACGCCGAGGTCGCCCAGAGCCTGGATGACGTGCATCACCATGGTCCGACCGCACAGAACGTGAAGCGGCTTGGGCCGGGCCGAGCGCATACGAGTGCCTTCCCCCGCAGCCAGGACCACGGCCGACAGTGGGCGATTGCTCATCGCTTCCTTTCTACCCGCGACGCCGGCGCTCGACGCTCGGGGGGGAGGAATCGAACCTCCACTCGCACATCCAAAGTGTGCTGTCCTGCCGTTAGACGACCCCCGACGGACGCCGACAACGCTACCTGGGGAGCTGTGGCCCGACCGCCCCCGGTCGCAGCCAGGGGGCTTCCCCGCTACCCTGTCGCCCGGCATGGGCTCCCTCATCAAGAAGCGGCGCAAGCGGATGCGCAAGAAGAAGCACAAGAAGATGCTGAAGGCGACCCGCTGGCAACGCCGGGCCGGTAAGTAGAGGCTTCGGCCTACGGGCTCTCGGTGTGAGTGACCACGGCACCAGGCACGTCTGGGAACTCTCCCTCCACGAACCAGGTGCCGCCGCTGCCGGCCAGCATCGGTGTGCAGCCGGTGGCGTCGCCGAGCCGGTCGCGCCACTCGGCCAGCCCGGGCTCGACCTTCAGTGCAGCCGGCTCCAAGTCGTTGGAACCGTCGAAGGTGGGCCCACCCAGGCGGTCCCAGGTCTCGTAGACCGCCACCGTCGACACCCGGCCCGAGTACGGCAGGAGCGTGAAGGTGCGCTCCTCGAACGGGAGGGCCTCGATCTCGTCACCGATGCCGGTTACCCGGGCCCGCCCACCGATCAGGCAGAAGGGAACGTCGGCACCGAGCCCCGCTGCCAGCGCGGTGTCCGTGCAGCCGGCCCACCGCAGCACGGCTGCGGCGTCGGCCGAGCCTCCACCGAGACCTGCTCCCACCGGGATGTGCTTCTCCAGGCGGACGGCGGCCGCCCGCCCCACCGCTCGCAGGGCCCGGCGAACCAGGTTCGAATCACCCGCGTCTAGCCCGGTGGCCCCGATCACTTGGAGCCCGTCTCCGGCCCCGAAGGTGAGGACGTCCGCCAGGTCGACGGTGACCATCTCGGCGTCGAGCATGTGGTAGCCGTCGCCGCGCACGCCTGTGACGCGCAGCGACAACGTCAGCTTGGCGAGGGCTCGTTGTGTGTCGCGCATCGGGCCAGCCTGCCCCATGCCTCGATGTCCAGCTCCTCGGCCCGCGCCTCCGGCTTCACTCCGGCGGCCACCAGGACCTCTTCCTCCACCAGTCCGGCCAGCGCTCGACGGAGCATCTTGCGCCGGTGGGCGAACCCGGCGTTCACCAGCGTGAAGAGCCGCTCCTCGTCGACACTTACGGCGGGCTCACCCCGGCGTTCGATTGCCACCAGCGCCGACTCCACACGTGGCCGGGGAACGAACACCGTCGACGGCACCCGACCGACCACCGACGCTCGTGCCCGGTAGGCGACCTTGACCGACACCGCGCCGTAGGCCTCCTCCCCGGCTTCGGCGGCGAGCCGGGCGGCAACCTCGCGCTGCACCATCACCAGCATCCTCGAGATGCCCTCGGCCTTCTCCAGCAGCTCCATCACCAGAGGCACGGCAACGTTGTAGGGGAGGTTGGAGACCATGACCCAGCCGCCGCTGCAACCGAGCAGGGCGTGCCAGTCCAGATCGAGTGCGTCGCCCCGCACCACTCGCACCCCCTTCGGCTCGACGAGGCGACGCAGCAGCGGCAGGAGCTGACGGTCGCGTTCCACGGCGACGACCTCGGCGCCGGTCTCGGCCAGGGCCAGGGTCAGGGAGCCGAGGCCGGCACCCACCTCCAGCACCCGGTCCCCGGGTCCGACGCCCGCCAGACGGGCGATGCGCCGTACGGTGTTCGGGTCGACCACGAAGTTCTGGCCCAGCGCTCGGCTGGGCCGCAGGTCGTGCCGGTGCAGGAGTTCGAGCACGTCCTTGCGGGTGAGCGTCACCCCGGCGCGCAGAGGGGCAGGGGAGATTGGGAGGCCACGCTAGGAGCTCGGTTGGGAGTCCGGGATCCCGGTAAGGCCGAAGGCCACGTGCGCTCCCCGCCATGACGCCTGTTCCACGACCTCGGCGTCGACGCCCCGCGCTTCGGCGACAGCGGCGCCGACGAGGGGCACGAGCGCGGGCGCGTTGGGCCGGCCCCGGTGTGGCACCGGGGCGAGATACGGCGAGTCCGTCTCCAGAAGGAGCCGGTCCTGCGGGCACAGCGCCGCCGCCGCTCGTACGTCGTCCGCCGACTTGAACGTCACGATGCCGCTGAAGGAGAGCCAGGCACCGAGCGCCAGGC
>JALYGF010000023.1 GCA_030777325.1 Actinomycetota bacterium
GTACCCTCATGGCGGTGGCCGCCAGACGGATGCCCGCGTCCTGCAGCTCCTGACGGGCAAGAGGGCGCGCCGCGGGATCGTCGAGGCGCACCTGCTTGATGCGCAAGGAGGCGACGGCCGCTGCCACGAACACCACGGCGGCCAGACGGACCACCCATTCGGCCCCGGCCAGCTCGAGCACAGCCACGGCCGGTCCCGCTGCCACCAGGCCGGTGACGGCGCTCATCAGGACGAGCTTGGAGTTGGCCTGCACGAGCTCCTCGTCGGACCTCACCACCGTGGGCACTAGCGAGCTCTTGGCCACGGAGTGGGTCTTGGAGAGCACGAGCAGGGCGAAGGTGACTGGGAACAGCAGCAGGCCGTCCAGGACGCCCGCCATGAGCCATGCGGCCACCGCCCGCCCGGCGGCAGCGAGGAAGACCATCAGGCGGCGCCCGCCGCGCACCCGGTCGATAGCCGGTCCGAGGAAGGGAGCCACCAGCGCGAAGGGCGCGATCGTAAGCACGAGGGACAGCGCCACCCGGCCACGTGCGGCAGTAGGCGAGATGTCGAAGAAGAGCGATCCGGCCAGCGCCGTCGTCACCAGGGCGTCGCCGGCAACCGCCAGGGCGTGGGCCACGACCAGCCGGGAGAACGGCGATGCCGGCCGCTTCGGCTCGGTGTGCGGCGCCGGGCTTCCGAGATCCCGCCCTTCGGGGTCCGTCCGCACCAGCGCCAATGCTACGGGACGCTCAAGGGCGGAGACTCGGCTACCGATCTGTACGCATGGACCTCTCCAAGCTGCTCGGTGACCTATACGAGACCGACCACACCGACGAGACCGACTCCCCGCCCGACGGCATGTCGGAAGCACCGTCCAGCCAGCCGGCGCCGGGCCCGGAATGGGCGAACGAGGCCCGACTCGACGAAGCCTTCGCCTCGTGGAAGCCAGGCCCTCCCGACGATGCCCCGGCCGCAGAACGGGAGATGGCGGACCACTACCAGGACACTTCTCCCTCCCAGCTCCAGGCCGCCCTCCCGAGTGACGCTCAGCTGGACGGCGACGTTTTGAACGGCGACCGTATGAACGGCGCCGGCGAGTACGACCCCGGTTCCGAATTCCACGAGCTGAAGGACCTTGATCTGAACGACCTCGTTCCGAGCGGCCTGGATCCGAACCAGCTCGTCCCCGAAGAGCAGGGCTCTGACGACCAGGTGGAAACCGAGTACCAGCCCGCGGCCGACGGGGTCGTCCCCGAGCCGGTCAAGGCGGGCGAGCCGGACGTGGATGCCGACGACCCGCTCACCGGTCCATCGCCCGTGTGGAGCAGAGCGAACGACGACGTTCTCCCCAACCGCCGGGGCGGCCGACGAGCGCGACGGTTCAGCCTGCGACGTCGCTGAGCGTCTGAGAGGAAAGGTGGCGGGCGCGCACCCGCGGCCTGCGTAGCCCGGCCGAGGTGCGCACGGGAAGGCGCAGGGTGAAGGTGGAGCCCTTCTCGCTGTTGGAGGTCACTTGCACCTCACCCCCGTGGCCACTGGCGACCTGGGACGCGATGGCGAGCCCTAGCCCGATCCCCGCCGAGTCTCGGGACCCGCCGGCACCGACGCGGTAGAACGACTCGAAGATGCGATCGAGCTCTGTTGGAGGGATGCCGGGCCCCTGGTCCACCACGTCGATCTCCACCCACGACGCCTGCTTGCGAACGGCGATTCGAACGGAGGAGCCCTCGGCGGAGAAGGCCACGGCGTTCTCCAGCAGGTGGCGGACAGCGGATACGAGCTGGCGGCGCTCTCCGAGCACGACCAGGCGTCTCGGCGCCTCGGTGGCATCGATGGTGACGTCGCCACGTGTGGTGTGCGATCGCACCTCCTCCACGGCCTGGGCCACCACCAGGTGGATGGGCACGAGCTGACGCTCCGGCGCAACCCCGGTGCCGATGCGGCTGAGCTCGGCCACGTCGTCGACGATCCGCCCCATTCGAATGGCGTCGTCTCGAAGGCGGTGGGCCAGGCGCCGGACGAGCTTGGGCTCGCTCTCGGCCACCAGCGTGGCGGCCAGCAGCCCCAGCGCTCCCAGCGGGTTGCGCAACTCGGCCGTCACGTTGTCCACGAAGTCCTGGCGGACCATGTCGAAGCGCCGCCGGTCCGACATGTCCTCGATGACGGCGACGGCACCCAGCGTCCGCCGGCCGTCGTCCAAGGGCCGGGCCGAGACGGTGATCGTGCGCTGCGGCGGCCCCAGCAGCTCGATGGTGCAGGACCGGCGGTCTCCGCCCACGCCTCCTCGCAGCAGCTCGTTGACGGTCTCCTCGGTCTCGCCGTCCCCGGCGTCCATCTGGCACAGGTCCGTGGCCGCCTGGTTGCGGTAGACGATGCACGACCGCTCGTCGCAGATCACCACGCCCTGGGACATCTCCTCCAGGGTCTGGCTCATGCGGTCTGTGGCGGCCTCGGCCTCGCTCACCCGAAGCACGGCCGACTCTGCCAATCGCTCCAGCCGGCCCATGCCGTCCTCCCCGTCGCTCTCGTCGGAGGCGCCCGGGAGGTCGAGACGGGCCAGCACCACGTTCAGGCGGCGGGACATGGCCCGGCGACGGCGAACCGACAGCAGGAGAGCCGCCAGCATCGTCACCAGCAACAGGCCGGCGGCCCCCAGCGCTGCCAGTTGGGCGAGTACCGGGACGTCGGACACGTTGCCACTGTACGGGTGGCCCTTCCCGCACCGGTGGACCCTCGCTCGCCCCACGAGAGGCGACCAGAGCGCTACTAGGGCTGTCCCAGCTCCTCTTCGTCGGGAACGCCCAAGTTCCACTCGAGCACCAGGTTCTCCCGCTCCGCGTCGCGCGCCACCCGCTCGCGGTTACGGCGGAACTGCGGGTCGTGGGGAGGAAGGAGCACGAGCCGGGCGAGTGCCCGCTGGCGGAACTCCTCGATCAGGGATCGCTCGCCGAACTCGGACTGCAGGTCCCAGTGAGGCGCCACGGGGCCGAGGTACACGATCCTCACGTGACCTCTGGGAGGCTGCTGTGAGAGCTGTTCGGACGGGATCGACATGGAGACTCCTGGGGCGGCAGGCTGCCGAAGGGAAGGAGGAGCCTAACCTCCCCCGGTCGGTCGGGCGGCGAGGGCGACCGTGGCCTTGCGATCCTCTTCACCCCGCTTCCACTGGACCTCCACTCGAGTCCCGGGGGCCAGAGCCCGCACGGCTGACTGGAGGTCGGCACTGGTGGTGATCTCCTTGTCGCCGACCCTGGTGACGATGTCGTAGCGCTGCAGCCCGGCGGCCGCAGCCGGGGATCCCAAAGTGACATCGTCGATGAGAGCCCCCTCTTCGACGGTGACGCCCAGCCGCGCCCTGATCTCGGGCGTGAGGGTGACCGCGCTAACGCCCAGAAAGCCCTGGGGAGCGCCTGCTTCGCCCCTGCGCAGGCGGTCGAGCATGGGCTTCACGCTGTCGATGGCGATGGCGAAGCCGATGTTCTGGGCGATCGTCCTGCCGGTGCTCTGGATCACGGCGGTGTTGATGCCGATGACCTCGCCCTCGGCGTTCACCAGTGGTCCGCCCGAGTTGCCCGGGTTGATGGCGGCGTCGGTCTGGATCAGGCCAGAGAGCTGCTGGTCGCCGTCGCCCAGGGAGCGGTCGAGGGCGGACACGATCCCTTGGGTGACGGTGGGCCCGCCGGGCAGGGCCAGGGCGTTTCCGATAGCCACCACCGAGTCGCCGACCTTCAGGCGTGCCGACGAACCCAGGCTGACCGGCCTTCCCTCCAGACCCTTGGTGTCCCGCAGCTTGATGATGGCGATGTCGGACGGGGAGTCCAGCCCGAGGAGGTCGGCGTCGCGAGCTGCTGTCTCCCGGTCCAGCGTGACCTTGATCGAGGTGGCGCCACTGACTACGTGGGCGTTGGTGAGTATCTCGCCCCCCGGCGTGAGGATGACCCCCGTCCCCGCCCCGCGGGTCGGAGTGGGATCGAGGTCGAACGGGCCGCCGCCACCCTGGAATGCCTGGGTGCGGATCGACACCACCCCGGGCTGCACCTTGGCCAGGATCTGCTGGATGTCCTGGGGCCGCACGATCACACTGGTGTTGCCGGCGGGCGGCTCCCGGGACTCATCGTCGCCGGCGACGAGCGCCCCGATGCCGCCGCCCGTGACGGCGCCGATCAGACCAGCGAGGACAGCCACCCCTACCCAGCGCCGCGGGCCGCCACTGGACGGCGGCGACGGCGCGCGGTGTGGTGGCGTGTCCGGCCCGCTGGCTGGGAGCGGAGGTGTCGAGGCATCGCCCACATAGGGCGGCCCCTGCCCTTGTGTGGGCGGTCCGAGCGGGGGAGATTGAGGAGGCGACTGTGGGTCCGCGGGGGACGCCACCGGTGCACCGCCCGCCTCATCTCCGGCTCCTTCGTCCTCCGAAGGGTCGGGGCGTCCCCAGAGCCATGTCCCGCCTGACCGGGTCTCGTCCACCGTCCCAGCTCCTTACAGTCGGCCTACAGCCAGGTCACAGGGCGCTATCAGCTTCATCCGAAAAGGTGGGTCTCTACGGATATTCGTCAGGCACAAAGGTACCCGGAGCGCCGGCCGGGTTGGGAGGCAGCATGCAGGTGAGAGAGGTCAGCGAGGAGGTCACGGAGTCCGATTGGATGGCTGCAGGGAAGTGTCGCCACGAGCCCTCCTCGACCTTCTTTCCCAGCGACGGCGTCGGCGTAGAGGCGGCCCGCCGCATATGTGCCACCTGTCCCGTCAAGTCACCGTGCCTGGAGTACGCCCTTCGCAACCACATCGTCCACGGTGTGTGGGGAGGGGCCTCGGAACGCGAACGCCGCCGCATCGCCCGCCGTCGCCGCCGCGAGGCGGCCGCCAAGTAAGGACCCGGTCAGGGCGGGCCCCGACCGCGGAACCAAAGGCGGCTAGGCCGGCTTCTTGGTGTCCTTGGCCTCGATGGCCTCGGGCTCGGTCGCCTTTGGGTCGCCGTCTTCCCTGCTGTCCGACACTCCCTGCTTGAACTCCTTCGAGGCCTGGCCCAGCGACCTGGCCAGCTTGGGCAGGCGGGTGGTCCCGAAGAGCAGCAGGACCACGACGAGGACGATGATCAGTTCCGGTGCTCCGATACCCATGACACTCCTTACGTAGCCGACGAGACGGCGGATTCCACGATCTCGAGCTCGTGCTCGAGGATGGCACCGCTCGCCGCAGCAAAGGCTACCCCCCTGCGGTCGACTACGAGGGTCGCCACGCCAAGCTCACCCCAGGCCGCCACCTCCTCGCCGAGTCGCCCGGGCCCACCCGCCGGCACCTCGAGGCGGACGAACCGGTGGACCTGGGACGGGTCCCTGCCAGACTCCTCACACTCCTCATCGAGTGCCTCGGACAGGCCACGGTACTCCTCCACACTGCACCCCCGTCCGGAGGGCCCCCAGCCGTCGGCGTAGCGGGCAGCAAAGGAAACCAGACCCCGGTCGCTGCCGCTGACCCATATTGGGGGAGCAGGCCGCTGCAGAGGTCTTGGCCGGCAGCGCAGCCCCTCGCAGTGATGATGTTGGCCGTGGAAGGTGAAGGGTCCGCCTCCGAAGGCGCCCCTCATCACGTGCACGCCCTCGGCCAGGGCATCCACCTCGGCGGTGGCGGCGCCCGGGCGCTCCTCCAGTCCAACGATCACCCGGCCCCCGCTCAGGACGTCGATGGTGGCGAGGGCCTTGGCCGCCACCGCCGGCCGACGCGCACCGGCCCGGAGGAGCACCCCCAGGCGCGCCCTCGTGGTGACCCGGGTCAGACCCGCCGACGCCGTCAACGGCTCCAAGGCGCCGTCCCCGGCGTCCGTCCCGAGCCCCTGGGGGTCACAGAGCCACAGCGACCCCACGCCCAGCGTCTCCGCCCCCGACGCCAGCTCGACGACGTCCTCCCACCTTCCGCGGTCGGGGAGCACCAGCCCTATCTGCACCGGCCGATGCTAGAAGCGCGATCCTGAGCGCGTGCTCGAGTGCGTGGTGAACGTGAGCGAGGGGCGGGACGCATCGGTCCTCCGAGCCCTTCGCCTCGCCGCCGGCTACCACCTGCTCGACGAGCACTCCGATCCCGACCACAACCGCAGCGTGCTGACCCTGGCCGGGCCCCATGTGCAGCATGCAGCCGAGCGGGTGGTGAGCGAGGCCGTGGCCCGCATCGACCTGAGGGCCCATCGCGGCAGCCATCCGCGCCTGGGTGCGGTCGACGTGGTTCCCTTCACGCCGCTCGAGGGCTCCTCGTTCGAAGACGCTCTCGCCGCACGGGACCGATTCGCCCGCTGGGCGGCCGAATCGTTGGGCCTTCCCTGCTTCGTGTTCGGGCCCGAGCGGTCTCTTCCCGAAATCCGCCGTGACGCCTTCACCTCGTTGGCGCCGACCACGGGCCCCGACCGGCCCCATCCGAGCGCCGGGGCGCTGAGCGTGGGCGCGCGCGGCGTGCTGGTGGCCTACAACCTCTGGCTGGGTCCCGGGTCGGACGTGCAGTTGGCCCGGAAGGTGGCTGCGGCCATCCGTGGCCCCGGGATCCGTGCCCTCGGCCTGGATCTCGACGGGTTGGCGCAGGTCTCGTGCAATCTCATCGAGCCCCTCAGCGTTGGCCCCCACGCGGCCTACGACGCAGTAGAGGAACATGTTGCGATCGCGCGGGCCGAGCTGGTGGGGCTGGTGCCTGCACGGGTGCTCGACGCCATCCCTCCCTCACGCTGGAGGACACTCGACCTGAGCCCCTCCCGGACGATCGAGGCCCGCCTGCAGAAGGCGGGCCTCGACGTTGCCGGTCGTGGGGGGCAGTGATCAGTGTCCGGGCCCTGCGCCGTAGATGGCGGGCCGCAAGCTCAGGAGGCCGAGGCGGTCCCCCGGGACCGCCCGGCCACGGACCGGGCTCGGCGGATGCGGCGGCGCTCACGTTCGCTCAACCCGCCCCATATGCCGAACTTCTCGCTGTTGGCGAGGGCGTACTCGAGACAGTCCTCCCGCACGACGCAGCCGCGGCAGACCTCCTTGGCCTCCCGCGTCGAGGCGCCCCGCTCCGGGAAGAAGAGATCAGGGTCGACTCCCATGCAGTTGGCCTGGCGCTGCCAGGTCCGCTCGGGAGCCGCACCCAGCAGCTCGACGAGCATTTCGGATCCCCTCACAGCAACCTCCCTGCCATTGGCAGCCGATGCAAGCCACCTCATAGAAGCACCGATGTAATTACAACGTTGTCATCATGGCCTCTCCCCGCCACCTGCGCAAGGGGGCTCGGGCCGGGAGAAGCTGGGCGCCATGAGGATCGAAGCCGTGCACGAAGACATCACCCGGCAGAACGTGGACGCCATCGTCAACGCTGCCAACCAGTCCCTCCTGGGAGGGGCCGGCGTGGACGGCGCCATCCATCGCGCCGCAGGCCCGGAGCTGCTCGCCGAGTGCCGGACCCTGGGTGGTTGCCCGACCGGGGACGCCAAGGCCACGTCCGGCTACCGCCTCGCCGCTCGGTGGGTCATCCACACCGTGGGGCCAGTCTGGCGGGGTGGGGACAGCGGCGAAGAGGCGTTGCTGGCATCCTGTTACCGCCGCAGCCTTGAGGTGGCAGACGAGTTGGGCGCCCGCTCGGTGGCTTTCCCCGCCATCTCCACCGGCGTCTACGGCTATCCCAAGGAGGAGGCGGCCAGCGTCGCCGTCGACACGATCCGCTCCACGCCCGCCAACGTGGAGCTGGTGCGCCTGGTGGCCTTCGACGAGCAGGCGCTGCGGCTGTTCGAGGACCGCCTTTCCAGCTGACTCAGGACGCCGACCGGCGGGCCCTCTTCTGCTCGATGAAGTCCACGAGCACGTAGTCGCCGAGCGTCTCCGGGGTGGTGAAGAACGCCCGGCCGCGGTTGAGCCGGGTGAGCTCGTCCACGAATGCTTTGAGGTAGGTGGTGGCGTCGAGCATGAACGTGTTGATGCAGATGCCTTCCCTCGTGCACCGGACGACCTCGGCGAGAGTGGCGTCGACGGTCTGGCGCACCGGTGGGTAGTGGAAGAACACCCCGCCGTCCTCCCGCAGGTGAGCGGTGGGCTCGCCGTCGGTGATCATGACGATCTGCTTGGTCCCCGGCTGTCGGGCGAGCATCTTCCGGCTCAGGGTTAGGCCATGGTGCATGTTCGTCCCGTAGACGAAGTCCCACGAGACCTCGGGCAGGTCCTGGGGCTTCATCTCCCGGGCCAGCTCGCTAAAGCCCACGATGCCCAGGTAGTCCCTCGGGTACTGCGTGGAGATGAGCGAGTGCAGGGCCATCGCCACCTTCTTGGCGGCGAGGAAGTTGTCCCGCATGGGCATGGACAGCGACAGGTCGAGCATCAAGACGGTTGAAGTCCGGGTGAGGGTCTCGGTGCGGTCCACCTCGAAGTCGTCCGGTGACAGGATCACCGGGGTCCCGCCCCCTCGTGCGGCCAGCGCGTTGCGAACGGTGCGTTCGATGTTGAGGTTGAAGGGGTCGCCGAACTGGTAGGGCTTGGTCTCGTCGCTCCGCTCGTGCCCGGAGCCGGGGGCATCGACCGTGTGGCGCCCGAGGCGGTCCTTGGACAGCCGGGTGAACAGGTCGGCGAGGGCATTGCGCCCGATGCGGCGCAGACCCTTGGGCGTCAGCTCCAGCCGGCCCTCTCGGTTCTCCACCAGCCCGGACTCGGCCAACAGCCTCGACAGCTCGGCCAGGCGCTCCAGCGAACGAGCGGCGTCCTCGCCAAGGAGCTCCCCGGCCCGGTCGAGGTCGACGTCGGCCAGCGCTCCAGGATTGACGGCGGAGCGCAGCAGGTTCTCCAGGTCGTCGAGCTCGCCCAGGCGGTCGAGCACCCCGGCCCCCTCCGCCAGGCCCAAGGGGTCCTCCCCGGCGAAGTGGTAACCACGGTCCCAACCGGCGGCGGGGACGGCTTGGCGCAGGTTGTGACCAAGCCGGTCCAGCTGCCACTGCAGGTCCATGTCCGCGAGTAGCTGCTGGGAGAGCGCCCGGAGCTGGGATCGCTGCTCCGGCGTCATCGAGTTGAACAGGGCCTGCGCCGCCACCATCTGGGCCGCCATCTGCTCGAGCAGCTCGTCGAGCGTCCGAGGATTCCCCGCGAAGAGGTCACCGTGGCGGCTCATGAAGTCGTCGAACGCGCTCGTGGTGTCCTGCCCCGCCTGGCCCGTCTCGAGGAGCCGGTTCAAGTCGTCGACCATGTCCTTCACCCGCTGGAGCTGCGCCGGGTCGAGGTCGGACATGGCGCCGGCCATGCGGTTGAACTGGCTTTGGACCAACTCGCGGCGCAGGTCGTCGAGCAGCGCCTCAAACCGCCGCCGAGCCTCCTCGGAGGCGAAGTCGTAGTCCTGGAGGGCATTGATCCGCCCGGCCAGGTCGGGCGGGAGCAGGTCGAGCTCCAGCCGGCGCTCGGCGGCGTCCGCCTCGGGCAGAGTCTCCAGCGCGGCCCGCTCGGCGTCGACCACGTCTCTGAGGGCGTTCGTCAGATCGCGGTATGGCCCTCCGAGGTCGTAGCGTTCGAGGTCCTCCCGGCGGCGGCGGCGCAGCTGCTCCAGCAGCTCACGGATGCCGGCGACGTCTCGATCGGGCATCCCGCTCTGGAGGAGGCGCCGTAGGGCGGCGTTGAGGTCACCGTGGTACAGCACGTCATCGGTGATCTCCGCCAGCACCTCTTCGGCATCGAGCTCGAAGCCCGCCTGGGTGCCGTCCCAGCGGGAGTAGCCGAAACGCCGGGGCACGAGAAAACGTACACCTTCGGTCAGCGCCGCGGCTCCCTCTCCTTTGCGCCCGCGGCGACAGGACACGGCGCGGACAGGCGTAACCTGAGCGATGAGACGGACAGTGCGTCCGCCTCACGAGGAGGACTCACGTGCGTACCAGCAGCAACCCCGCCCTCACCCGCAGCCCGGTCTTCACCGGAGGCGAGCGGGCTCAGACCATCGACCCCCTCGAGCAGGCGTACTCCGCTCCGAGCGCCACCTCGAGGCACACCGGCCGGATGACCGTGGAGGACGTGATCGGCCGTACTGCGCTCCTGCTGGGGGTGGCCTTCGCGACCGGTGCGCTCACATGGATCCTCGACCTGGGTGGCCTGGCTTTCCCCGCCGCCATCGTCGGCCTCGTGCTCGCGCTGGTCATCATCTTCAAGCAGGTCACGAACCCGGCGGCCATCGTCACCTACGCCGCCGTCGAGGGCGTCTTCCTCGGCGGGGTGAGCCAGCTCTTCAACGCCGAGTACCCCGGCATCGTGGTCCAGGCCGTCCTGGGCACGGCCGGCGTCACCGCGGTCATGCTCGGGCTCTACCGGAGCGGGAGGATCCGCGTCACGCCGCAGTTCACCAAGATGGTGGTGGGCGCCACCATCGGCTTCTTCCTCCTGATGATGGTGAATCTGATCGCCGGCTTCTTCACCGATGGCGGTCTGGGCTTGCGCGAGGGCCCACTCGGAATCGGCGTCGGCCTGTTCGCCATCGGCCTGGCCTCGCTCAACCTGGTGCTCGACTTCGACCTGGTCGAGAAGGGCGCCCGTCAGGGCGTGCCGGCCCGCTACGGGTGGTTCGCAGCCTTCGGGATCATGGTCACGCTGGTCTGGCTCTACGTCGAGATCCTTCGCCTGCTCTCCATCCTGCGGGGCGACTGACCGGCACAGGAAGCGGCGGGATCCTCGGGGCAGGCCGTCTCCGCATCGAGCCCCGGGCTACACGAATTAGCGGTCCAGAAGGCTGCCGTTTCGCTCCTTGACAGGCTCGGCGGAGCGAAGCATCCTGCCACCGCTGCACGAGCGGCGTTCCGCTCGTGCAGCGGAGGAGGCGCCCGGTGCCGGGGTGGTACATCCACATGGAGACGGCCAAGAAGACGGTCGAGCGCCTCCGAGCGGGCGAGGTTCCCGCCGACTTCCCAGGGGGAACTGCCCGAGCGAGGGACCTCGGCGATGCCGCCCACCTCTGGCGGAACTACCTGGCGGCAGGTGCCATCGGCCCGGACATCTTCTTCCTGTTGCCCGACTTCACCGGCTCCAAGGGCAACGTCCTCCTCACCTTCGTCGATTGGCTGCGAGACGTCTACGAGTTCATCGACGAGGAGTTCATGGAGAAGTGGTCCAAGTGGGCCCAGCCCGCCATCGATGGCGTCGGCGACGTGATCGACGACATGAGCGGCGGCGTCCTGGGTGAGCTGGGCCAGGCTCTCGAGGAGCTGGCCAACGCCTTGCTCAATGCCTTCCTCGACCTGCTGGCCCAGCTTTGGGACTGGTTCGGCCTCCTCACCAGCGGGGTGCCACAGGGCTTCGGCGAAACCGCCTTCTACTGGTCCGACATGCTGCACTACCGATCGACCTACGAGTTCCCGAGGCGGTTGCTGGAGCGGGCCGAGGCCAGCGGGAAGCCGGAGCACGTGGCGTTTGCCCTCGGCTGGATCAGCCACTGCGCCACCGACGTGACCGGACACGCCTTCGTCAACGAGAAATGCGGCGGGCCCTACCGCCTGCATTGGCAGCGGCATCACCTGATCGAGAACCACATGGACGCCCACGTCTACGCCGCCCAGCATCACGGGACCGAGCCCTACGGCCAGCTCGACACCTCCATGCTGCACTTCCGCCTGGCCTTCCGGGAAGGCCTGATCCCGCCCTACCAGGGGCGCAGGGACGCACCCGCATACGACTACTTCTCCGGCTTTCCCGCCTACGACACCACCGATACGCCCGCCGGACGGGTGCAGCGTCGCCACTTCTTCGATCTCGACAGCGGCCCACTACCCCAGGATCTGTGCCAGCTCCTGATCGACACCATGCGAGACGTCTACGGGGACGCAGCACCTCTCATCCTCACCGATCAGGACCCGGAGTTCAGCGAGGGCGGAACCGGACGTCCGAGCGTGCGCACTCTGCAGAACACCTACTGGGCGCTCTTCAGCTACGTGAAGTACACGAGCACGCGCGGCTACTCGCCCAAGAAGCCGGAGTCACCGCCAGTCGTCCGAGACCACAGCCCGCCGTCGCCGCCGGGCTCCACCGGCGGCGTCCACGACGACCCCTCCAGGGGCGGTGAGGTCGACGACAGCGACTTCAACTTCCTCGACCTCCTCCTGGCGGTCTTCGGGTGGATCGCCTATCTCGCCGAGCTCGGTGTGTGGCTGGCGACACTCCCGGCAGCAGTGGCGGCCGACCTGCTCACCTACCCGGCCCGTGAGCTGCTGTACGAGCTCGCCGTGGAGCCGATGTGGAACATGTACATGGCGTCGCGCCGCCCGCTCGTGATGTCCGGGTTCCTCATGCCCAAGCAGGAGGAGGTGGCACGGGGCCTGATCCAGCTCGGCATCTCCGCCACGGGCAGCCAGCAGGCCCTCGCCGCCGCCCTGGCCGCCCCGGACGGCACCGGCCCGACCGGGCCGATCTCCTTCGACGAGCCAACGGGGCGGCGGCCCGGCGGTGCCTACGGCGCCGACCCTGCCTACCCCCGGGCGATCATCGCAGACGACCCGACCGGCATGGCGGCCGTCCTCGGCTACCTCAACCCCGACCTGTTCTGTGGCCAGCCGCTGCAGCCGAGCGAGTTCCTCCGCCCCTGGATGTACCCGGAGCGCAACAACGCCGGGGTCCGCAATGGCTGGGAGCCCGGCCTCACTCACCCGGGACCGTTCCTGCAGGGTCAGGACGCTCGGGTGCTGATGGACAAGTCGCCCGGCAGCAACGCGGCCAGGACCGGATTCGAGGAGGCGGGCTCGCCGGACGACACCGAGGCGGTCAGCGACTCGAACCTCCCCGCTGGTCGTCACCTCGGCGACCCAGTCGACTACGGCGTCTACCTCGCCGGGCGCATAGCCGGAGGCGATGACGTCCCCGACTTCAATCTCGACGCCGACCGTGGGTACGGCCACCGCTGCTGGGACTGGGACCGCAACCCCGACAGGACCGTGGTGCCCTCCATAAACGGCGACGCCGGACTGGACGAGAAGTACCGCTACGACCAGCCCTGCACCGTCCCCGAGGGCTTCTGCGACCTGCCCCGCCCCGTCCACTACGACCCCAACCTCCACCTGGCGACTCATTATCTGCCCGGCGGTGATCCGGGGTGCGGCGACCGCCGTCCGGTAACGGGGGAGGAGATCGAGCAGGCGGGCATGAGCCCCGAGGGCGGGCAACGCTGACCATGGCCGACGACGAGCTGGACATCTCCGAGGAGCAAGAACATCCGATCCTCACCGAAGACGAGGACAAGGAACAACGCGGCGGGGACCCGCGTGATCCCGGGCCGCGGCCCGAGGAACCTGCGTTCGGCAGTGACCCGGACCTGCGCGAGCGCCTGCGCGAGTTCGTGGCGCGCAGGGAGCGTCCACCCCGCCAGGACGAGCTATGGCCCTTCCTCCTCGTCCGCGCCTTCGCCGGTGATACGGGCGTTCGCAGCCCAGCCGTCGGCTGGTTCTGGGAGAGCCCGGACGTGATCGTGGTCCCAGGGGTGGTGGACACGCTGGAGGGTCAGGTCCCCACGCTCACCCCTCGGGCCGAGCAGGACCACACGATCTTCGTGCGGACCTGGAACCTCGGTCGCTTCCCCGCCTATTCCACCAGAGTGCGTCTCTGGTGGGCCAACCCGGCGTTCGCCTTCGTCCCGGGTTCTGCGGGTGAACCGGAGTACGTCGGTGGCGCCTTCGTCGACCTGGAGGACCAGTACCACTTCCCCGGGTGCCGAGCGGTGGTCCGTATCCCCGTCCCGTGGAACCCGGTGGTGGTGAACGGCGGGCACGAATGCCTGCTGGCCAAGGTGGAGTGCCACGCCGACCGGGCCGCACCGGGATGGGAGGCGAGCACCCAGCGCCACGTCGGCCAGCGCAACCTCAACCTGCTGCTGCCCGACGACGAGGTCGAGCCACTGCTCAAGATGCTGACCGAAGCCATCCCGTGGCACGCCGACGTCCACCTCCTGCACGGGATGGGCTCCGTCACGTCCCTTATCGGTGCCCAAGGACCCCACTTCGCCGAGGAGTTCGGCATGGGGCCTCCCCCCGAGCTGCCATCCCCGGCATACCCGCTCGAGGACGGGCAGGGCCACCTGGGCGCGGTGACGCTCGAGCATGGGGACCCCCACTTCCTGCCGGGTGAAGAGGCGGCGGGCCTACTGGCCCGGACCGGCCACCAGCGCGATCCCCGTGACCCTCGGGGTCAGCCAAGCGACGAGGGCTCCCCGCCGGGTGTGCTCGCCGAGCTCCTCCGCCGCAGCCTCGACCTGGACGATATGTCGGCCGGGGCGGTGGCAGACCGTCTCGGAGGTGGATTGGCCCACCTCCTACGACTCGTCGCTGTGCACGAAGGCCGCGCCGTCGGTGGCTACTCGGTGATCGTCTCCACCTGACCGGCCTGCCCGTCGTCCGCGGCTCAGCGGCCGCGGTAGGCGCTGCGCCCGGCGAGGGTGTCCTTGTTCAGGCGCTTGCACAGGTGCAGTCCTTCGAGCAGGAACTCTGCTGCGCTTGCGACGGCGGCGGGCGACTCGATGTCGGCCAGCTCCATGGCCGGTCCCCGCAGGGCAGGTATGGCCGCCAGCAGGTCGGCGTAGGCCGCGGAGGCGACGTCCTCACCGGCATGGACCACGGTGCCCTCGTCGAAACCCAGCACCACATCGGCGAGTCGGCCCAGAGAGCAGCGCTGCTTGAAAACGGTGAGCACGGCCGAGCTCAGCAGGCGACCGATGACCTGCTCCTCACGGCCCTCCTCGAGCGCCTCGAGCTCCACCTTGCCCGCGGTCGACGAGGCCAGCGCTTCGAGGTCGCTGACCCTCGGCACCACGTCCCTCTCCCCCAGGCGCAGCGCCCGGCGGGCAGCATTTGCCACCAGGGTCTCGTGATTGGCGATGCTGAGCCGCACGGAGACACCCGAGCGCTGGTTGACGTGGGGGCTGGCGCGAGCCAGCTGCGTGAGGGTGCCCACGACCTCGCTCATGAACGCCGGCACCTGCACCCGGAGCCCCGGGACGTCCAGCGGGACGGCCTCCTGGGCCACCACGTGCAGCTCAGTGGCCACGTCCAGCGGGTAGTGGGTGCGGATCTGGGCACCGAAGCGATCCTTCAGGGGAGTGATGATGCGCCCCCGGTTGGTGTAGTCCTCGGGGTTGGCCGAGGCCACCAGCAAGACGTCGAGGGGGAGGCGGATCTTGTACCCGCGGACCTGTACGTCGCGCTCTTCCAGCACGTTGAGCAAGCTCACCTGGATCCGCTCGGCCAGGTCGGGCAGCTCGTTGATGGCGAAGATGCCCCGGTTGGTGCGGGGGACCAGGCCGTAGTGCAGGGTCAGCTCGTCGGACAGGTAACGGCCCTCGGCCACCCGAATCGGGTCCACCTCCCCGATGAGGTCCGCCACCGAAGTGTCGGGCGTGGCCAGCTTCTCTCCGAAGCGATGCTCCCGGCCGATCCACTCGATCGGTGCCTCGTCACCCTTCTCGCCCACCAGGTCCCGGGCGTGGCGGGAGACGGGATGATACGGGTCGTCGTTCACCTCGGAGCCGGCGATGACGGGGACGGCCTCGTCGAGCAGCGACGGGAGCGACCGGATTATGCGGGTCTTGGCCTGGCCCCGCTCACCGAGGAATATCAGGTCGTGGCCGGCCAGCAGCGCGTTCTGGAGCTGGAGGAGGACGGTGTCGTCGTAGCCGAAGACCCCGTCGATGAGGGGCCGGCCTTGCGCCAAGCGGGCTGCCGCGTTGCGCCGGAGCTCCTCCTTCACGGGGACCGACTCCCACCCCGAGTCCCGTAGCTGGCCGATGGTGGCGGGCCGTGAGCTCACACGGGGGAGCGTACTGTCGGGGTGTGCACGTCCATCGCCACAGTTACGACGCGGTGATCGTGGGCGCCGGCGGGGCGGGCCTGCGGGCCGCCATCGAGGCCGCCGGCAAGTGCCGCACGGCGGTGATCACCAAGCTGTACCCCACCCGGTCGCACACCGGCGCCGCCCAGGGCGGCATGTGCGCGGCGCTGGCCAACGTGGAGGAGGACTCCTGGGAGTGGCACCTGTTCGACACCATCAAGGGCGGCGACTACCTGGTGGACCAGCCCGCCGCCGAGGTCATGTGCCGCGAGGCCATCGACGCCGTCATCGAGCTCGAGCACTTCGGGTTGCCCTTCAACCGCACGCCGGAGGGAAAGATCGACCAGCGCCGGTTCGGCGGGCACACGAGCAACCACGGCGAGGCGCCGGTCCGCAGGGCCTGCTATTCGGCCGACCGCACCGGCCACATGATCCTGCAAACGCTGTTCCAGCAATGCGTGGCCAGAGGCGTCAACTTCTTCAACGAGCTGCACGTGCTCGACGTGGCCTTCGTGGACGGCCGGGTGGGCGGCGTCGTCGCCTACGACCTGGCAACCGCTGACCTGCACGTCTTCAACACCAAGGCCGTGCTCTTCGCCACCGGCGGCTACGGCAAGATGTTCAAGGTCTCGTCCAACGCCCACACGCTCACGGGCGACGGGCCGGGGCTCCTCTACCGCCGGGGCATCCCGCTCCAGGACATGGAGTTCTTCCAGTTCCACCCCACGGGCATATACAAGCTCGGCATCCTGCTCTCCGAGGCAGCCAGGGGCGAGGGTGGCATCCTGCGCAACCAGAGCGGGGAGCGCTTCATGGAGCGCTACGCCCCCACGGTGAAGGATCTGGCGCCCCGGGACATGGTGTCGCGCGCCATTCAAAGCGAGATCCTGGACGGCCGGGGCGTCGGCGAGGCAGGCGACGCCGTACACCTCGACCTCACCCACCTGCCCCCGGAGCAGATCGACGCCAAGCTCCCCGACATCACCGAGTTCGTGCGTACCTACCTCGGCATCGAGCCCAAGACCGAGCCCATCCCCATCCAGCCCACGGCCCACTACGCCATGGGAGGTATACCGACCAACGTGGACGCGGAGGTGGTGGTGGACCCCGACGGCACGGTGTTCCCGGGCCTCTACGCCGCCGGCGAATGCGCCTGCGTCAGCGTCCACGGATCCAATCGCCTCGGCACCAACTCGCTGCTCGACATCGTCGTGTTCGGCAAGCGCGGTGGGCGGGCCATGGTGGACTTCGTGCACTCCACCGACCTACCCCCCCTGCCCGCCGGCACCGAGGCCGACGTGAAGCGCCGCATCGAAGATCTGCTCGGTGCTTCCGGAGGTGAGAAGGTCGCCGCCGTCCGGGCCGACCTCCAGGCGGCGATGACGGAGAAGGCGTTCGTCTACCGAGCCGAGGACACGCTGTCATCCATGCTCGACACTCTGGGCGACCTGGTCCGCCGTTACCGCGAGGTCACGGTGGACGACAAGGGCCCCACGTTCAACTACGACCTCACCGAGGCGCTGGAGCTCGGATACCTGCTGGACCTGTCCGAGGCCCTGGTGGTGAGCGCCCGGGCTCGTACGGAGAGCCGCGGCGCCCAGTTCCGCACCGACCATCCTCTGCGCGACGACGCCAACTGGATGCGCCACACTCTGGCCACGAGGAATGACGACGGCACGGTGGATCTGTCCTACAAGCCCGTCATGGGCGGTGACTACCTCCCCATGGAGCGCAAGTACTGATGGCATTGATGGACGTCACGCTGAAGGTCAAGCGCTTCAACCCCGACAGCGACCACAAGCCGCACTGGCAGACCTTCACCGTGCAGGCCGAGCCCACCGATCGAGTGCTCGACGCCCTGCACACCGTCCGCTGGGACCAGGACGGCACTCTCAGCTTCCGCCGCTCGTGCGCCCACGGTGTGTGCGGGTCCGACGCCATGATCATCAACGGCGCCAATGCCTTGGCGTGCATCGTCCTCGTCAAGGATGCCGCCGGCGGCAATGGCGGCACCATCACCGTGGAGCCCATCAGAGGACTGCCCGTGATCAAGGACCTGGTGGTGGACATGGAGCCGTTCTTCGCCCAGTACCGATCCGTGATGCCCTATCTCGTCAACACCGAGGATCCGGGCTACACGGAGCGCCTTCAATCGCCCGAGGACCGGGCCCGCTACGACGACACGACCAAGTGCATCCTCTGCGCTGCGTGCACCACCGCTTGCCCCGTCTACTGGGGCAACTCGCAGTACGTGGGCCCAGCCGCCATCGTGAACGCCCACCGCTTCATCTTCGACAGCCGCGACCAAGCCGGCACCGAACGCCTCGACCTCCTCGGCCAACGCTCAGGCGTCTGGAAGTGCCGCACGGCGTTCAGCTGCTCCGAGGCCTGCCCCCGCGGGATCAAGGTCACTCAGGCCATCCAGGAGGTGAAGCGCAAGACGCTCTTCGACCGCATCTGAGGCTGCATCGGCCGCAGGCACGGGGGATCATGCCGCGGCAGGAGCATGGCCAGTACCAGCTGCAGGTGGACGTGGCCGGCGCGGCGTTCACGCGCCTGGGGTCGGGTCCACTCCGAGCGCGACGGCAGGGTCAGGACGTCAGCCACTCCACCCAGCCGAGGCCGCGGCCGGCGAGCGGGTCGACGAAGCGGCACAGGCTTCGCTCCAGGATCGCCCGTCCACTGCTCGCCTCCACCGTCAGCGGAGCTCGGTGCAGAGGCTCCACCACGACGTCCTCGCCTAGGTGGTCCAGCCAGTGGGGCGTGCCGTCGTTGTTGTTTAATATAATCCAGGACCTGGGCGGGGTCATCCAGTCGGCGCCCGTCGCCTCCCGCTCGCGCCAGGCGTGACGCCGCCAGCCGTGGCCCTCGAAGGCGATCCTCTCCACGCCGCCGCCCCCCACAAGGATCTCGCCGTGGGTCACTCCGGGCTGGGCGTAGCTGCCGCTGGCGCCGACGACCTCCCCGGCGGATTCCCACTCCACGTCCAGGCCGAGACCCACGCGTTCGCCTCGCTCGGCCCCGAGCGCCTCGTCGGGATCGTCCATGGACACGCCGAACGCCTCCAGCCCGATCGACCAGTGCTCGAACGGCGTCTCGCAGTTCATGTCGGCCCAGAGGGCCTCGGAGCGGATCTCTCGGGAGGCGGGAAGGCGGGGCGGCGCGACCTCCAGGTCCCGCACCAGTAGGTAAGGACGCCGGTCGCCCACCAGTGCGGCCCAGTACCAGCACCGGTGACTCTCGGGAACGAAGGTGAGGCCCACGAAGCCACCGAGGGAGGCGTCCGTGGCGAAGAAGTCGAAGCCCCAGAACTCACGCCGGCCCGGGTGGCGGCGCTCCCACGATGGCGAGACCATGTCCCGCGCGTACTAGACCTTCGGCGTGGCCCGCTACCTGAGCCCCGAGTGGTTCGACGAGCTCAACGCTGCGACGCAGCAGCAGGGTCCCCAGTCACCGGGCCGGCTCGCTCGTCTCAGCCTCCAGCAGGTGGTCACCGACAGCCCCGATGGTGACGTGCGCTACTGGGTCCGGTTGGACCACGGGAGGGTTACGGCTGGCCTCGGAGAAGCCGAGTCGCCCGACGCCGTGATCAGCCAGTCGTACGACACGGCGGTCGGCGTGGTGAGGGGCGACGTACGGGTGCAGACCGCTCTCATGTCCGGCGAGATCCGCCTGACGGGCGACATCGCCACCCTTGTCGAGCATCAGGACACGCTCCGGCGCCTGGACGCAGCCTTCTCCGATCTGCGTAGCCGAACCTCGTATTGATGGCCGAGCGCCAAGACCCCGAGGAGCCCACGCAGCCCACGGAGCCCACGGAGCCCAAGGACGCCCGGCCACCCGAGCCCGGACCGGCGACGACAGGCCCCCGTCCCAACGGGTCGTCCTCGCCTTCTCGGGACAAGGTGTCGGGCAGTAAGACGTTGCCGACTACACGCGTGCCTTCGAGGCCGGGCGCCCGTCGGCCCGGGCGCCCGGCACCAACCCCCCGCCGGTGGATGCTGGTCGCCGCGGGCGTGCTCTTCGTCGGCCTCTTCGGCCTGGTCTTGGTCCGCGGGCTGAACAGCGGGCCCAAGTTGCCGCCACGCACGGTCGAGGACCAGGAGTTCGTGCGCCAGGCCAACGCCGCCTGTGCCCGCAGGCTCCCCGAGCTGCGTAAGGACCGGGCGCGGCGCCGGACCGGCGACGAGAGCAAGGAGGCGGCGCTGGCGGGGACTGTCGACCGGACCTCGAACGAGCTGGAGCGCCTGACGACAGAGGTGCGTGGCCTGCCGGTGGGCGGCGACGACAGCGTGGAGGTGAGCCGCTGGCTCGATGACTGGGACGCCTACGTGGCCACCGGCAGACGCTTCGCCGATTCGCTCCGCCGGCGTGACAACAAGAGCTACGCCGCCATCTCCGCAGAGAGCACGGAGCTGAGCGAGAGGATCTACGCGTTCTCCGAGGCCAATGGCATCTCGGAGTGCGTGTTCTGACGTGGGTGCTGGGATGGGGTGCCGCCCCGGACGCCGTCCGGTACGCTCCGATGACTGGTTGACCGGCGGTGAAAGGGACGATACGTGACGTTGGCCGAGGTGATCGACGACCATTTCCTGAGGCGGTACCGCGAGCTGCTCGATGCCGAGGATGCCGCCTTCGACGAGTTGGAGCACGCCTACGAGGACGGCGACCGCTCCCACTTCGAGGCCGACCTTGCGGCCTGGCAGGAAGCAATCGAGCAGAAGCTGGCCTACCTTCGCCGACTCGGCGTCGAGCCCGTACACGCCATCTCCTGACCCACCGGATCGGCGTTACCGGGACGCCGGGTCCGTCTTGGTGAAGGCGGAGTGGGCCCGGCTAGCTGCATCTAGCCCAACAGTTCCCGTACCGCTTCCCGCTCCTCCAAGAGCTCGTCGGTAGTGATCCGCAGCTTCTCCCTGGCGTAGTCGTCCAGTTCGAAGCCGTCCGCCACCCGCCAGGAGAAGCCGTCGCTCAACACCGGGAACCCGAACTGGAGCCCCTCGGGAATCTCGTACTGGCCCTGGCTCGCCACGGCCAGGGCGACGTTGTCTCCATCGGAGGTGGGCTCGATGACGCTGCGCACCGAGTCGACCACGGCGTTGGCCGCCGACGCCGCCGAGGATGCGCCCCGGGCGGCGATGATGGCCGCACCCCGCTGTTGGACGGCGGAGACGAAGTCGCCACGCAACCATTCCTCGTCATCGATGACAGACGCCGCCGGGCGCCCGGAGATGGTGGCGTTGGCGAAGTCGGGGAACTGCGTGGCCGAGTGGTTGCCCCAGATGGCCACGTTGGCCACCTCGGACACCGCTACCCCGGCCCTTGCGGCCAGTTGGGCACGGGCCCGGTTCTGGTCCAGGCGGGTCATGGCGAACCATCGTTCGTCCGGTACCTCGGGCGCGTTGGAGCGGGCGATGAGGCAGTTGGTGTTGCACGGGTTGCCCACGACGAGCACGCGCACGTCCTGGTCGGCGTGGGCGGCGATGGCCCGGCCCTGCGGCCCGAAGATTCCGCCGTTGACCTCGAGCAGGTCCTTGCGCTCCATTCCCGCCTTGCGCGGGACCGATCCAACCAGCAGCGCCCAGGAAGCGGCGGCGAAGGCGTGCTCCAGCTGCGATGTGGTCACCACGTCGGCGAGCAGCGAGAAGGCGCAGTCCTCGAGCTCCATGGCCACGCCCTCTAGTGCGCCCATGGCGGGCTCCACCTCGAGGAGGCGCAGGACGACGGGCTGGTCTGGGCCGAACATTTGCCCCGACGCAACGCGGAAAACCAGGGCGTAGCCGATCTGGCCCGCGGCGCCGGTGATGGTGACGTGCAAGGGAGTGGGCTCTGGCACGGACTTTGCCTCGGACGCGGCCATGGCCGCTACAGGCGGTCGACGATGGCCGACGCGAACTCCGAGCACTTGACCTCGGTGGCTTTCTCCATCAGGCGGGCGAAGTCGTAGGTGACGATCCCATCGGCAATGGTGGCCTCGAGGGCGCGCACGATGTCCTCGGCAGCGTCGGTCCAGCCCAGGTGCTCGAACATCATCGCCCCGGAGAGCAGCACGGAACCGGGATTGACCTTGTCCTGGCCGGCGTACTTGGGCGCCGTGCCGTGCGTGGCCTCGAAGATGCCGTGGCCGCTGACGTAGTTGATGTTGCCGCCCGGTGCGATGCCGATCCCGCCGACCTGGGCCGCCACCGCGTCGGAGAGGTAGTCGCCGTTGAGGTTGGTGGTGGCGATCACGTCGAAGTCCCCGGGGCGGGTAAGCACCTGTTGGAGGGTGATGTCGGCGATGGCGTCCTTCACCAGCACCCGGTCACCGGGATCGCCGCCGCAGTCGTCCCAGCCCACGGCCACGTCGGAGAACTCCTCCCGGGTCAGCTCGTAGCCCCAGTTGCGAAAGGCGCCCTCGGTGTACTTCTGGATGTTGCCCTTGTGGACGAGGGTGACGCTCTTGCGCTCAAGAGCCACCGCGTAGGAGATGGCTGCCCGGACGAGCCGCTTGGAGCCGGTCGCGGAGATGGGCTTGATCCCCACGCCGGAGTCGGGCCGCACGGTCCAGCCCATCTCGTCGTGCAGGAGCTCGATCAGGCGCTTGGCCTCGGGCGTGCCCTGCTCCACTTCGAGGCCGGCATAGATGTCCTCCGTGTTCTCCCGGAAGATGACCACGTTCACCCTCTCGGGATGCTTGACCGGCGAGGGCACGCCCTCGAACCAGCGCACCGGGCGTAGGCACACGTAGAGGTCGAGGATCTGGCGCAGGGCCACGTTGAGCGAGCGGATGCCCCCGCCCACCGGCGTGGTGAGGGGTCCCTTGATGCCTATGAGGTGGTCACGGAAGGCGTCGACCGTATCCTGGGGAAGCCATTCCCCCGTCTCGTCGTAGGCCCGCTGGCCGGCCAGCACCTCCTTCCAGGAGATGCTGCGTCCGCGCCTGGCGGCGGCGGCGTCCAGTACGGACTGGGCCGCCGGCCAGATGTCGACGCCGGTGCCGTCGCCTTGGATGAACGGGATGACGGGGTCGTCAGGAACGTGCAGGGTACCGTCGGAACCCATGGTGATCATGGCGGACATTGGCCGAGCGTAGCCACCGGCTGATCGTCCGATCCCCGCGCCGCGGGCCGAGCCGTTGGCGGCAGGGTCATACTTGAGGTTGGTGACAACTTGTTGTGGCCCGCACGGAAGCTGCGCCGAGACCTGCCGGATACGGCACGAGCCGGCGGCATGACCGCCCAGCGGTGAGCCGGGGATGAGCGAACGCGTTGAGCTGGTCTGGTATGGAGACGACGCACCTTGGTACGACCACGGCCCCCAGCATCCTCTGAGGCCGGCACGCGTCATTCTCACCCGCCAGCTCATCCACGACTACGGCATCGTCGACGGGACCCGGGTGCTGGAGACGCCTGCTCGGGACGCCACCGTCGACGAGCTCCTGCTCGTGCACGACGAGGAGTACGTGGACGCCGTCACCAAGGCGGGGCACGGAGAGCGGGGGCCGTGGATGCTCTACGGCTTCGGCCCCGGCGACAACCCGCCGTTCCCCCACATGCACGAGGCTTCCTCCCGGGTGGCCGGTGCGTCCATTGCCGCCGCCGACGCCGTGCTCAGCGGCCGGGCCCAGCACGCCTTCAACCCCGCCGGCGGGCTCCATCACGCCATGCCCGGTCGGGCCAGCGGCTTCTGCGTGTACGACGACCCGGCCATCGCCATCGCCTGGCTGCTGGAGCAGGCAGTGGGCAAGGTGGCCTACGTGGACGTGGACGTGCATCACGGCGACGGCCCTCAGGAGATCTTCTACCGGGACCCCCGGGTCCTCACCATCTCGCTGCACCAGGACGGCAGGACGCTCTTCCCCGGCACCGGCGCGGTCAACGAGCTGGGGGACGGCGATGCCAGGGGGACCAAGGTGAACGTTCCCCTCCCGCCACAGACCGGCGACGCGGGCTGGCTGGACGCCTTCGGCCAGATCGTCCCCCCGCTGGTCGAGGCCTTCGAGCCCGAGGTGCTGGTCACCCAGCTGGGCTGCGACAGCCACCACAGCGACCCACTGGCCAACCTGATGCTCACCACCGCCGCCTATCGCGAGGCAGCGTCGGTCCTCCACGATCTGGCTCACCGGGTGACTGGTGGCAAGTGGCTGGCCACCGGTGGCGGGGGCTACCAGTGGGCCGCCGTGGTCCCGCGGGCGTGGACCATCTACTTCGCCGAGATGGCAGAGGCGGAGGTCCCCGACGAGCTCCCGACGTCGTGGCTGGAGAGGGCGGCCGAGGAGGCAGGAGGCAGCGTCCCCGACCGGCTCACCGAGCCGCCTTCAGAGGGCCTCGGTCCCGAGGCCGTGGTCGACGTCGTCGAGCGTGTGCGGGACACGGTCTTCCCGTTCCATCCCCAGGCGAGATAGCAAGGCGTCGAATCCGTCCTCCTCCGGTCCGTCCCGGATCGGCACCTTCGGGAAGCCCTCCGACCACTTGGGAGAGCGCGCTATGCGGCGCGCGGCTCGCGCCACTTCGCCGGTTACCTCGCGCCTGAAGGTGTGTCCCGACCCGGAGTTGAATCGGGTCTCCCGCCGTCGCTCTGTACATACTCGTCCTAGCAGTGAGGGCCTCCCCGAGAGCGGATACAGACCTCGTCCGCAGGCACGGCAGGATTGAGCCATGGCCGAGGAAGTCAGCTCCGCGTTCCAGCGCACGATCGACGAGGGCGAGCAGCGCCTCAAACGCAGCTGGCCTGCGCTGTTGGCCACGGGGGCGGTGGGCGGAATCGACGTCGGCGTCGGCGTCTTCGCCCTGCTGCTGGTCGAACACAGCACCCACAACGAGCTCCTGGGCGGGTTGGCGTTCTCCATCGGCTTCATCGCCTTGGCCCTCGCCAACAGCGAGCTGTTCACCGAGAACTTCTTCGTTCCCATCGCCGCCGTAGCCGCAGGAAGGGCCAGGGCAGGCTCCATAGCCAAGCTCTGGGCTGGTGCCCTCGTGACCAACCTGGTCGGCGGCTGGGTGATCATGGGTGTGGTCATCTCAGCCGTACCCAAGCTGGAATCCACGGCGGTGAAGTCGGCCACGCACTACATCGATCTGGGCTTGGGGTGGGAGTCGTTCGCGGCCGCCATCATGGGGGGTGCCGTCATCACCCTCATGACGTGGATGGAACAGGGAAGCGAGTCCGAACTGGGCCGGCTGGTCGCCGCTGCGGCGGCGGCCTTCCTGTTGGCTGCCGGCAAGTTGAACCACGCCATCGTGGTGTCCCTCATTCTCTTCGCCGGCCTGCACGCCGGGGCGCCCTATGGCTACTTGGACTGGCTAGGGGTGCTGGCCTGGGCCAGTCTGGGCAACCTGGTGGGCGGGGTCGGACTGGTCACCGTGCTGCGCTTGGTCCAGGTGGGCAGGGCGCAGTTGGCCGAGCAACGCGCTCATGGTGACGCCGACGAACCGGAGGCCGAGGAGACGCCTGGCTGAGCCGTCGATGGTCCCCGCTGGCGGACAGCGAAGCCATCGCTCTGCCAGCACAGCCGGCGATCCGGGACGCCCAATGAGGACAACCCGACCTTCCTTGCTTCACCGGCTCCAGGTCCAAACCAGAATGGGCCAGTGATTCCTCGCCTGCAGCGGCTCGCTCATCAGCAGCCGGCGAGCCAAGTCCACGCCGAATTAATGCGCCGCGGGTGAATGCCTCGGTGACCGATTTCGCGAAATCCGGGATGCCGGGCCACGGCTGGGGACTGTCAAGACGCGCCCGCTGTGAGACACGTTTGCCATAGGCCAGAGTGGACCTACGCGGAAAGCGTGAACCGACCGGCTGGCCGAGTCCGACGCGAAGGCGTCGCGGACTCCCACCACATCCCCAATCTCCTCTGCCGCGGCCTGGGAGGGGTTGGTATCCGCGCCATGTTGCGTGTAGTCCCCGCCAAGCGGAATATCGCAGTGCTGCATCCGAAGCGTGCACGGTTCTCGCAGCGGCCAAGAGCATTGGCCATGCTTCACAAGCGCTAGCTATATCCGTAATAACGCACGAGCCATAGCGCACCATCGCCTGGAAAACGGAGCGGACCGCATTAGGGGAGCGAGTATCGCGCGGCAGGCGACTCGCGGAATCCCATCGATCACACCACCGGCGTCAACCACTCACCAAGCTCAGGAAGAGACGCCTCGCGTACGGAGGAGATGAACGAGTTCGTCGTCATCCAGCTTGTCTGCGCCAACGCTTCGAACTATCCGCACATCTTCATCATCGAGCGCGATCCCCGCCTGCTCCGCCGCCCCCGCGGGTCCCTTCGGAACTGGTCTCGAAGTTCACTGTTCTCAAGCAGCTTTGCCGCCAACTCGTCCAGCTCGACCCGTCCCACGTGCCT
The DNA here is from genome assembly GCA_030777325.1 of Actinomycetota bacterium. Lineage (GTDB taxonomy): Bacteria > Actinomycetota > Acidimicrobiia > Acidimicrobiales > YB1-3. The sequence goes on from JALYGF010000023.1 coordinate 26,086, forward strand.
CCCTTGCCGGCCGACCGTCGCGACCCTTCAGCTTGGCAAGGTATCGTCTCTAGCATCAGGAAGGCATCGGGCTTACCCTGGCCTTCGACGACGATCGATACCCCACCCACTACCTCGCTCCAGCGGCCTAGAAGGCCGAACTGTCTCCCGCGACACGCAAATGTTGCCGGGGTCGGGTCCAACGCCGGGTAGGGCGCGACACCCGCAGCAGTCCGCTCGTTCGTTCTCGTCCAGGGCGAGGAACGCGCCTTGGACGGCGCACTATTTCGGCACAGCTGCGGCGCGCAGTAACCGGCTCTGACCGCGGCAAGTCCGTGTACACGAACTCGAAGTCCGAGCCCTCTTAGGATGCTGTCCGCCGGCGAGGTCGTACGAAGGGACGAGGAAGTAGGCGAGGTGGAAGAGTTCCTGGCTGCGGTGCTGCCACGGCTGACGGAAGCCGACACCGCGCTGCACAACGGCAACCCGGACCTCCGGAGGGCGCTGTGGTCACACAAGGACCCGTGACGCTGTTCGGCGCGGTGGCTACCAAGACCGGATGGGACGAGATTGGCCCGACCTTCGACTGGCTGGCATCGACCTTCTCGAACTGCGAGTCCTTTGAATACGAGGTGGTTGCTGCCGGCGTCAGCGATGACCTTGCCTACATCACAGGCATCGAGCACGACGGCGTCG
>JALYGF010000024.1 GCA_030777325.1 Actinomycetota bacterium
CTGATGCCCGGGGTGATCGAGCGGCTCCCGGAGCGGGTTCGCACCCCGGCGGTGGCCCGGGCGGTCACATCGCCGTCGGCCGTGCTCCTGGCCGGTGTGGGAATGTCGGCCGCCGTGCTGGCGGGCGTGCCTCTGGCCGGGGCAGCCGTCGCCGGGGCACTGGCGTGGGCAGCTCGGGTCGCCCTGGCCGTGCCTCGGGGCCGAACAGGAGAACCGATCCGACCCCGTTCCCTCTCCCAGCCCTGGAGGGGATTCGTGGAGGGGGCCCAGGAGTCCAGGAACCGCTGTGCTCGGGCTGCCCAAGGTGTGAGGCCCGGCCCGCTCCAGGACCGGCTGCGCGACGTCAGCTGTCGCCTGGACGAGGCGGTTGCCGAGTGCTGGCGGGTGGCGCAGCAGGGTGACGCCCTCGAGGCTGCCCTGGGCGAGCTCGACCCCGACTCGGTGCGAGCCGAGCTGGCCCAGGTGCAGGCCGAACGCGCTGCCGCCGTAGGAGCGTCCCGAGCCTCGCTCGACCGGGCCGAGGAGGCGATACGTGCACAGCTGGCGTCGGTCGAGCGCCTGCAATGCGTGGCCAGGGACACCCGTAGCCGCCTTCGGGCTCTCGACGCTCAGCTCGACGGCGCCGTGGCCCAAGCGGTGGAGCTCTCGGTGTCGTCGGGCGACACCAGCCGGTTGAGCCCGGTCGCGGCCGACGTCGAGTCGGTGGTCGGCGAGCTGGAGTCGCTGCGTCAGGCCCTGGCCGAGACCAACGCGCCACCCTCCGGTCGTTCGACGTAGCCTTCGCCCATGATCAAGCTGCTGCAGCGAGTGGGGCGCTACGTCACCGCCGCCCTCACCGGGAAGTTCAACGAGAAGGCCGATCCCAAGGTCCAGCTCGAGCAGGCCATCGCCGAGGCCCAAGAGCAGCACCGCCGGCTCACCGAGCAGGCAGCCAACGTGGTGGCCAACCAGAAGCAGACCGAGATGCGGCTGAACCGGGCCATGGAGGAGCTGGAGAAGGTCAACCGATCGGCGCGCCAAGCGGTGAAGATGGCCGACGAGGCGGCCGAGCGGGGTGACACGGCCAAGGCCGCCGAGTACACCCGAGCCGCCGAGGCCTTTGCCAACCGCCTCATCACCACCGAGAAGGAGGTCGAGTCGCTGAAGGCCCTCAGCCTCCAGACCGCCCAGGCCTCCGACCAGGCCAAGGCCGCCGTGGCTCAGAACTCCTCCGCCCTCCAGAAGAGGCTGAGCCAGCGCCAGAAGCTCCTTTCCCAGCTCGACCAGGCCAAGATGCAGGAGCAGATGAACACGGCCATGGCCAGCCTGTCGGAGACAGTGGGCCAGGACGTGCCCACCCTCGAAGAGGTCCAGGACAAGATCGAGCAGCGCTACGCCAGGGCCCTGGGACGCAGCGAGCTCCAGGGCGAGTCGGTCGAGAACCACATGCTCGAGGTGGAGCAGGCCCAGATCGACTCCGAGGCTCAGGTCCGCCTCGAGCAGATCCGTTCCCAGCTCGGCCTCCCGGCCGGCCAGGAGCCGGGAGCTACGGGCGGTGGGCCGGCGCCGGGCTGAGCGCCTAGCCCGGTCCGGGTTGCCGGGGCTTCAGAGGAGCACTACCAGGTCGTCTCGGTGGACGACCTCGTGGGGCAGGTCGGCGGGCAGGTCGGCGGTGCGCTTGCCGGCCCACTCCTCCACCCTTCGGGAGGGATGACGCACCAGTCCCTTGGCCACCACCTCGCCCGAGAGGTCCGTGATCTCGACGGCGTCCTCGGCCTCGAATGCCCCCTCCACGGACACCACACCGGCGGGCAGCAGCGAGCGGCTCCGCTCTACCAGCGCCACCCGGGCCCCGTCGTCCACCACCACACGGCCCGAGGCACCGACGGCGAAGGCGATCCAGAGCTTGCGGGCCGGCAACCGGCGGTCGTGTGCCCGCACCACCGTGCCCACGCCGGGGTCACCGGCCACCGCGCCGGCCAGCACTCCCGGGCGGCTGGCAGCGCCGATCACGACCCGGACACCAGACCACGCCGCCATCTTGGCCGCGGCCAGCTTGGAGGCCATCCCGCCGCTGCCACGGGGGGTGCCTGCCCCACCCGCCATCTTCTCCAGCTCCTGGTCAACAGCCAGCACCTCCTCCACCAACGACGCGTCCTGGACCAACCGGGGATCGCCGGTGAGAAGGCCGGGCGCGTCGGTGAGCACGACGAGGACCTCGGCGCTCACCAGGTTGGCGACCAGGGCCGCCAAGCGGTCGTTGTCGCCGAAGCGAATCTCGTCGTCGGCAATGGCGTCGTTCTCGTTCACGACCGGCACGACGCCGAGCTGGAGCAGCCGGGCCACCGTCTGGCGGGCGTGTAGGTACTGCCTGCGGTGTACGAAGTCGAGTGGGGCAAGCAGCACCTGGCCGGCGAGGAGGCCGTGATCGGCGAGGGCGTCGTCGTAGACGCGCATGAGCCGGCTCTGGCCCACGGCCGAGACGGCCTGCAGGGTGGCCAGGTCTACCACTCTGGACGCTGACAACCCCAGGGCGGGCCGGCCGGCGGCGATGGCGCCCGAGGACACCACCACTACCTGGTGCGACGACCGGCGCAACTCGGCTACCTCGGCACAAAGCTTCTCCACGGCGTGGCGGTCGATGGCGCCGTCGCCGTCGGTGACCGACGACGTGCCCACCTTGACCACGACGATCACGGCTGGGTCTCGTACTCGAAGGTGAAGCCTCCGATGTGGACCACGTCTCCCTGCTTTGCGCCGGCTCGGGCCAGTGCCCGGTCCACGCCCAGGCGACCCAGGCGGTGCTGCACGTAGGCCAGGGCATCGCTGTTGGTGAGATCGCTCACGGCGACGGCCCGCTCCGCAGGACGCCCCCGGACGACGAAGGCGCCGTCGGGTCCTCTCTCGACCACCACGTCCTCGGGCACGGGCCGGTGCACCACGAAGCCCTCGACCGCCGGGCTGTGCGGCCGGGCCTGCTCGACGAGCTGGGACAGGCGGCCGAGCAGCGGGGAGATCCCCGTCCCGGTCGCCGCCGAGACCACGAGGCCGTCGTAGGTCTCGGTGGCCACGTCGGCCTTGGTGCCCACCACAAACCTCGGCCGCTCGAGCAGCTCGGGCCGGTAGCGGCCCAGCTCGTCGAGGAGCACCGCCTCCTGGCGCTCGGGCGGGTGGGGCTCGGCGGGAGCCAGGTCGAGGAGCACCAGCAGGACACTTGCCCGCTCGAGATGCCGCAGGAACCGGTGACCGAGGCCGCGCCCCTCACTGGCTCCTTCGATTAGGCCGGGGATGTCGGCGGCCACGAACTCGTGCTCTTCGAAGCGCACAACTCCGAGGTGGGGTTCGAGGGTGGTGAACGGGTAGTCGGCGATCTTCGGCCTGGCCGCCGAGATGCGCGAGATCAGGGTGCTCTTGCCGGCGTTGGGAAAGCCCACCAGGGCCACGTCGGCCATGAGCTTGAGCTCGAGCTCGAGCCAGCGCTCCTCCCCGACCTCCGCCTGCTCGGCGAAGGCGGGCGCTCGTCGCCGGTTGGACAGGAAGCGGGCGTTGCCGCGGCCCCCCCGGCCACCCTCGGCCGCCATGAAACGGGCGCCCTCCTCGGACAGGTCGGCGAGGACGGCACCGCCGAGCTTCACCACCGTGCCCACGGGCACCGAGACGATGGCGTCGGTGCCTCGGGGCCCGTGGCGGCGCTTGCCCTGCCCGTGGCCGCCGTTGGCCGCCCGCCGGTGGGGATGGTCCTTGAAGCCGAGCAGGGAGACGACACCGGTACCGGCCACCAACCACACGTCGCCGCCCTTGCCGCCGTCGCCGCCGTCCGGACCGCCCCTCGGCGTGTGGGCCTCACGGCGGAAGGACACCGCGCCGGCGCCGCCGTCGCCGCCCCTTACATGCAGTTGCGCCTCGTCCACGAACCCGGCCACGGGCCCGAGGATAGGAGCGAGGGAGCTAGTCGACGACGATGTCGACGAGCTTTCGGCCCTTGCGGAAGCCGAACTTGACCTTGCCGTCGGTGGTGGCGAAGAGGGTGTCGTCCTTGCCCCGACCGACGTTGTCGCCAGGGTGGAACCGGGTACCGCGCTGGCGCACGATGATGGCGCCCGATCGCACGGAGGTCCCGTCGAACACCTTCACCCCGAGCCGCTGGGCGTTCGAGTCCCGCCCGTTGCGGGTGGAGCCGCCGCCTTTGGTCTTGGACATCGCTCTGCTCCCTCTGTACCGGCTCTAGGACCGGCTGATGCCGGTGACCTCGATGGTCGTGTAGTGCTGTCGATGCCCCCACCGGCGGCGGGTGCGAGCCTTGGGCCGGTAGGTGAAGCCCCGGATCTTGGGCCCCTTGGCCTCTCCCACGACCCGGGCCGTGACCCGGGCTCCGGACAGGCCCTCGCCGGTGACCACGTCCTCCCCGTCCACGACCATCACAGGCGTGAAGCTCAGCTCGTCGCCGTCCACAGAGAGGCGCTCGACGTCCAGCCGCTCACCCTCCGCAACACGATGCTGCTTCCCACCAGTGGCAATGACCGCATACATGAGCCAGACACTCTACCGGCTGTCCACGACCCGAAGCGCCAGGGTGTCCGATCCGGCTACGCCCGGTCGCAGGGTCTCAGTCGAGCTGGCCGAGCAACCTCCGGTCCGATGCGGCAGGTCGCCGGGCCAAGGCGACCAGGAGGGCGCCGGCGGCTACGAGCAATGACCCGACGGCCGCAAAGACGGCGGCGCTGAAGCCCGTTGCCGGGAGTTGTCGTCTGGAGTTCCTGACCGCCTGCGCGGCCACTTCTTGTTCGGCGCACTCCGGCTGCTCGCTCCGGGCCAGGTGGCTCTGACCTTGGCTGACCAGCTTCGAGCGACCGTCTCCGAAGTCGTCCACTGACACGCTCCCCTCAGCAACGTGGACAAACGTGCCATCGCAGCGGTCCTCTGTCAGCCACGTGGTGCCCCGGACGGTCACGGCGCCGTGCCGGCCCCTGGTGCGGAACCTCCCTTTGCCATCACCCCAGAGCCGACGAACCCGCTTCTTGCGTCTGGAAGCGCTGGCCCTTGGTCCATCTTCGAGGCTGAGTTCGGTGATTGATTCCTTGGAGGCGCCAGCGTGAGTGATGCCAAAGATGCTCTCGACCTCACGCTCTGCGCGTCGCCGGCCCAGCCGCCCAGGTTCGAAAGCCGAAAAGTCAGCCGAGTAGGTCCCACCCCGCTCGTCGCTGGCCACTGTGATCCTCACTCTTCCTCTGGTCACATCGATCAGCGCGCCGAAGGGTATCTGTCGGCCCGCGGAGAGGATGAGAAAGCGTCTGCTCCCCCTTGGCCGGAATCGCACCACGCCTGCGACGACCTCGGCGTTGAAGACCTTGCCGAGGATTGGTGGCGGCAGGCGCCGAGGGTCCGCCTTCGGAGGAGGAGGGGTCGCCGGTCCAGGCAACTCCGACGCGGGGATGAACCAGCGCTTTGTTGCCGAATCCTGTAGGAACGGTCCAGTCGGCTCGGCTGATGCTTCGACGCGGTCATTGCCGGGACCAGCATCACCGCGCCAGGTGAAGGTCGCCGTTCCGTCACCGCCGGTCTTGGCCGTGCCGCTCTTGCCTGTGTTCGGGCCTGTGGTCACTCGGAAGGAGACGGTCCTGCCAGCCCGAGGCTCACATTGCTGGGCTGCCGAGACCCCCGTCGCAATGAGCTCGGGTAACTGACAAACCGTCGCCGTCACCGTATGGGTGGTACCAACTGGGTTCTCGGCAAAGCGAGGACTCAACGAGAGGGTTTCGAGTCCAGGAGGGCCAACTTGAGTCTCACCCGGCGTTGCTCCAGAGACCACGACGGCAACGACGAGCACGATGGTCAGCAGAAGTCGGGTGAACCGCCTGAGCAACCTGCACTACCTCTGGATGGGCGCCAAAACTTACGACCCTCACGCCATGGGTGAGGACGCCGCGTCAAAGTCAAAAGAGACCTTCGTCGAAGACGATCCCCCGGCCGTTGCAGGTCGGGCAGGTGGAGGAGAACGCCTCCACCAGACCCTCTGATATCCGCTTCCGGGTCATCTGCACCAGCCCCAGCTCGGAGATGTCGAAGGCCTGGGTCCGAGTCTTGTCGCGGGCCAGCGCGTCACGGAAGGCCCGCATCACGTCGGCGCGGTTCCCCTCGTTCTCCATGTCTATGAAGTCGATGACGATGATGCCGCCGATGTCGCGCAGGCGTAGCTGGCGGGCGATCTCCTCGGCCGCCTCCAGGTTGTTGCGGTAGACGGTCTCCTCGAGGTTCGACGTCCCCACGTTCTTGCCGGTGTTGACGTCGATCACCGTGAGGGCCTCGGTGCGCTCGATGATCAGCGACCCACCCGACGGGAGCCAGACCTTGCGATCGAGCGCCTTGTGGAGCTGCTCGTGCACGTGGAAGCGCTCGAAGATGGGTAGCGGGTCCTCCTCGGTGTCGTAGTACTCCACCCGGTCGGCCAGCTCCGGGCTGATGGTCGCCACGTAGGCCCGGACTTCCTCGTAGAGGCCAAGGTCGTCGATCACGACCCCCCGGTAGTTGGAGTTGAACTCCTCCCGGATGATCCGCACAGCCATCTCCGGCTCGCAGTAGAGGAGGGTGGGCGTCTTGGTCCGCCGGGCCGCCTTGTCGATCTCCTCCCAGAGCTCGAGCAGACTGCTCACGTCCCGGCGCAGCTCGTCGGCCGACGCTCCTTCGGCCGCGGTGCGCACGATGATGCCGTGGCCGGCAGGACGGACCTCGTCGAGAATGCGCCGGAGCCGCTTTCTCTCCTCGTCGGGAAGACGCTTGGATATGCCGTAGCTGTCCGATCCCGGGATGAGGACGACGAAGCGCCCGGGGATGGACACCTCCTGGGTGAGGCGGCCCCCCTTGGCGCCTATGGGGTTCTTGGTGACCTGGCAGAGGATCATCTGCCCGGGGCGGAGAAGGTCCTCGATGCGGGCCGAGGACTGGCGGGAACTCCCCGGTGACTCGCCGTTGGCCGAGAGCAGGTCCTCGCGGTCGTAGCGGACATCGCCTCTGTAGAGCACGGCGTTCTTGGGGGTGCCGATGTCAACGAACGCCGCCTCCATGCCCGGCAGCACGTTCTGCACCCGGCCGACGTAGATGTTGCCGTCGATCTGGTTGTCGTCGTCCTGGCGACGGCTCACGTAGTGCTCGGTGAGGGCCAGGCCCTCGAGGACGGCCAGCTGCGTGGCCGACTCCCGGACGTGGACGCACATCAGGTAACGACCGACGGGGCGCCCCTTGCGCTCGCGACCACGCCGGATCTCGAGCACTTCGGGATCGATGGCGCTGACCTGTTCGAGGGAGCCCCCGTCGGAGCGGCGCTCCCCGCCTCCTCTTCCCCGACCACCTCGGCGGCGTCGTTTCGGGGACCGGCTCTGGGGCTCGGCCCCCCGTGCCTCGGCGGCACCAGCCCTCGCCGCCGTAGGCGGAGGGAACTTGGGGACCAGCACGGGCGCCGGGCGGCTGTCACCGACCCGAGGCTTGCGGGAGGTGCCCTTCGACCCCGTTACGGGGCGCGGCGCCTCCCCGGCGACGCCTGACTCAGGCGGCTCCAGCGGCTGCGAAGCCTGCCCCGGGGACTGAGCCGGGCGGCGCCGGCCCTGGCCGCCACGGGAACCGCGGCGTCGGGGGCGAGCCCGTTCGCCGGCCTGCTTGCCATCTTCGGAGGGCGAACCGGTCATCGGTTCGGACATCGAGGGAGTCCCTTCTCATGACGCACACGCGGTGACGCGCGGCGCGGTCGTCGCCTCCGGCGAGAGGGAATCTCGCGGGGCGCCGACGCGCTGGATCAACTGCTACGGCCTCCTTCGGCGGTCGCCCTGATGCGGGGAGAGCTCGAACCCCGTCAACAGCGCTGACCAGCGGCGAAGAACAGACCATGTGAGCGCCGAGTGTAGCCCGGGACGCTTGGAACACACTGAGATCCACTAAGCCCCGACCGTATGCGTCACAGAAGTCCGTCAGCTGAAGCGGCGCATGTGGACGTTGAGCACCAAGCCCATGGCCGCGAAGCTGGCGAGGGTGGCCGAGCCCCCGTAGCTCATGAAGGGCAGCGGGATGCCGGTGATGGGCATGATGCCCATGGTCATCCCCACGTTCTCGAAGATCTGGAACACGAACATGGCCAGGACGCCCACGCACATGAGCGTCCCCGAGAGGTCCTTGGCCAGGGTCGCCGCTCGCCACGTGCGCCACACGACGATGGCGAAGAGCGCGAGCAACACCGCCGAGCCCACCAGCCCGAGCTCCTCACCCACCACGGTGAAGATGAAGTCAGTGTGCTGCTCCGGGACGTAGGCGAGCTTGGTCTGGGTGCCGCGAAACAGCCCCTTCCCGAAGACGCCGCCGTTGGCGATGGCGATCGTGGACTGCTTCAGGCTGTAGGCGGAGCGCATCGTCTCCGACTCGGGCTCGATGAAGGCACCCAGCCGGTCACGTTGGTATTCCTTCACCACCCCGAGCTGGAAGACCAGCACCACGGCCAGGATGCCGGCGAAGACCAGTGCGGCCATGTGCCGGGGCCGGGCGCCAGCCACCACCAGCATCCCCATGAGGATGGAGGCGAAGACCAGGTTGGTGCCGAGGTCGGGCTGGGCCTGGATCAGGGCCATGGGCAGCGCGGCCAGGCCCAGGGCCGTCAGCAGCCGGCGCCCGTCCAGCTCTCCCCGGTGGGCGGCTACGTAGGCGCTGAGGCACACGATGACCGCCACCTTGGCGAGCTCCGATGGTTGGAGCTGGAACGGGCCGAGCTGGAACCACGCTTGGGCACCCCTCTTGTTGGAGCCGAGCGGGGAGAGCACGAATACCAGGCCGACCAGCGTGGCCAGGTAGATGACGGGAGCGAAGTCACGGAACACCCGGTAGTCCCGGCTCGCTATGGCGACCATGAGGGCGGCGCCGATGACGGTGAAGAGGGCCTGACGTTGGACGAAGTATGTGGGTGAGAAGCCGACGCGGTTCTGCGTGGCGCTGTAGACCATCAGCAGACCCAGCACGCTGATCGCCGCCACCGCCCCGACGAGCGTGAGGTCCACGTGCCGCCACGCCGAAGCCGGGTTCCGGCGCAGTGGGGTAGTTCCGATTCCCACCGGCTTCACGGCTCAGTCCACCGCCCCGGTGTTGCGGATCGGCTCCAACGGACGTCCCGCCAGGCCTTCGAAGACCCGGCGAGCCACGGGCGCTGCCGCCGACCCGCCGAACCCCGACTCCTCCATGAACACCGAAAGGGCGTACTGGGGAGCATTGACAGGAGCGAAGGCGGCGAAGACGGCGGTGTCGTTCTTGCCGACCACCTGAGCCGTTCCCGTCTTGCCGGCCACCGGGAACACGTCCAGAGGGAAGCCTGCGAAGGCCCCGTGGGCGGTGCCACGGGGATCGGCCACGGCGCCGCTCAAGCCCTGGACGATGGGGCCTCTGACATCGGGCGGCAGGGGGATCTGGCGAAGAGGGCTGGGGGGCAGCTCCGCAACCAACTCGCCGCCCGGTCGAAGCACCCGGGCGGCGACGCGCGGGGCGAAGAGCGTCCCGCCGTTGGCGAAGGTGGCGTAGACGTTGGCCAGCTGGAGAGGCGTCACGACGGTCTCACCCTGCCCGATGGCCAGGTTGACGTTGTCGCCGGCGTACCACCGGCCGTTGGGGAAGGCCTTGGGGTTGGTCTCGTTGAGCTTCTTGCGGACGCCGGCGTCGAGGACCCTGCCCTTCTGCTCGCCCGCCAGCGGGAATCCCGTGCGGTCGCCGAAGCCGAGCTGGCGGGCGACGTTCTGGATCGCCTGGGCGTTCGGGCCGCCGCGGAACCACATGTCGGCACCCAGGCTGTAGAAGAACACATCACTGGAGACGGTCAGCGCCTGAGTCAGGTTGACCCGCCCGTAGCTGGTCCCGCCGGCGTTCCGGAAGGTGCACGTCTCGCCTCGGCAGCTACGCAGGTTGTACTCGCCGGTATCGAGGACCGTCGTGCCCGAACTGATCATCCCCGTCTGCAGCGCGGCCAGGGCGGTGAGCAGCTTGAAGGTGGACCCTGGCGCGTACTCGCCCTGGATGGCGCGGTTGTTGAGCGGGAACCGGCTCGGCGGAGCCTGAAGGGTCTGGAACAGCTCTGGACGGATGCCGTTGACGAATGCCCCCGGGTCGAAGGTGGGGTTGGACGCCATGGCCAGCACCGACCCGTCACGGGGGTCGAGCACCACCGCCGCCCCTCCAGTGGCCGCGAGCGGCGGCCCGCCGCCTCGGGGATTCCTCCCCCGAGCCGAGGACAGTCCCTGCTCCAGGGATTCCTCGGCCAACCTCTGGATGTCGACGTCGAGCGTGAGCTGCACGTCGTTGCCCGGAACGGGCGGCGTGGAGCTGAGCGTCCGGATCACCCGGCCCCGGGCGTCCACCTCCAGCTGTATCCGGCCGGGGCGGCCTCGGAGGCTCTCCTCGTAGGCCTGCTCCACCCCGGTCTTCCCGACCTCGTCGCCGAGGCGGTAGCCCTTGTCCTTTCGCGCCGCCAGCTCGCGGTCGTTGATCTCGCCGACGTACCCCAGGACATGGGCGCCGAGTGGCCCGTTCGGGTAGGCCCGCTCGTAGGAGGTGACAACGTCGACGCCGCGGAAGTCCTGGGAGCGCTCTCTCAGGAAGACCACGAGGTCCTCGCTCACGTCCTCGGCCACCGGCACCGGGCGGTAGGGGGTGTAGCGAGGATCCTCGATGCGCTTGACCAGCTCTGCCTGGGAGATGCCCAGCAGGGGCGCGAGCCGACCCAGCACCTCGGGCTCCTCCTTGACCTCGAGGCGCTTCACCGTGACCGCCTGGGAGAACTTGTTGGTCACGATGGGCCGCCCTCTGCGGTCGAGGATGCGCCCCCGAGGGGCTTCCTCGAACACCTCCCGCACCTGGTTCTGGGTGGCCAGCGCCTGCAGGTCGCGGGAGTCCATGACCTGGAGGTACCAAAGGCGCGTGAACATGGCCGCGAACAGCGAGAATCCGATCACGCCGACGATGGCCATGCGCAGGCGCGACGAGTCAGAGACCACGGTGCGCCCTCGGCGGGTCCGAACTCTTCGACACGTTCAACGGGCGAACGAGCTCTGGACTCGGTCGGTCATGGCCCATGACATGGCCTTGACCATAAGCGGGGCCAGAGCTGCGTTGAAGCCACCCACGGCGGCGGCGGCGAGCAGGAGCACCGGGCGCACGAGATGGCTGTGGCCCACGATGGCTCCGAGGAGGCCGTACAACACGATGCCCGCGGCGCTGGCGAAGAAAGCCGTGAGCGGAGGGATCCACCACGTGGAGCGGATGACGCTCGACTGCACCGACGCCACGCCGACGGCCACCAGGCTGAATGCGAGCGCGGACAGCCCGAGGGGAGTCTGAAGGAACAGGTCGGTGAGCAGACCGCAGAGGAATGCGATCATCGCCGCCCGGTCCGCTTCTCCCACCATGGCGCCGGCCACGGCCATCAGCAGCAGCAGGTGCGGGCCCACGCCCCTCCACCGCAGGGCCGCGAACAGGGTCTGGTGTAGCACGCCGGTGACCAGCAGCACGAGAAGCACCTTCAGGCGGATGCCCATCAGGGCTTGGTGCCCCACTGCAGGACCTTGACGAAGGTGAGCCGGCGCAGGTCGACGAAGGGTTCCACGGTCACCTCCTGCTGGACCCCTTCGGGCGGCACCCTGGCCGTCCTCACCTTCCCGACCGGGATGCCGGGGGGGTAGATGCTCTGCTGGAGGCCGCTGGTGACGACGGGCTCCTCGGGAGCCACCTTGGCCGCGGGGTCCACGTTGTCGACCTCCAGAGCCGACCGGCTCCCCCGTCCCGACGCCACCCCCACCTCGCCGGAGGCCAGCCGCACGCCCACGTTCGACGTTGGATTCGTTATGAGCACCACCGTGGCTCGCGTCCGGGAGACGTCGACGACCCGACCCACCAGTCCCGCCCCGGAGACCACGGGCATTCCCGGCGACACACCGGACTGGCGGCCGCGGTTTATCTCCACCGTCAAGTCGAGGTTCGACGGCGACGCCAGCACTACACGTGCGGCTACGGCGGGGACGTCGGCGGCGAACTCGAGTTGTTGCTGGTCGAGGAGCTCCTGGCGCTCGCGCTGGGCGTCGCCCACCTGGGCCAACTCGGCCTCCCGGGCCGCCAGCTGCTCGCGCAGGCGGGTGTTGGCCTCCTCGAGCCGTCCGTAGTGGATGATCCCCTGCAAGAAGTTCGCCACGGGGCGGACAGCCGAGTCGGTGGCATCCCGAGCAGGTGCGATCAAGTCGCGGGCGGAGTCGCGGGCGGAGTCGACCACGCCCAGCCCTCCGGTGCGCTCGTCCAGCGTGAGCAGTGTGACGGCAGTCAACACCAGCAGCAGCAGCACGAACCGGGGGCTGGCAGAACGACGATAGACGGCCACTCGTACAGACCGTCGGAACTACCGGGGGTGTTCGCCGAAGGCGAAGGGCCCGGCAATCACGACAATTGAATTGGACGAACATCCCCGGTAGTTCCGCATGGCTGTACGAGGCGCGGCCTCGAGCTATCGGTCGCTCGAGGAGATGAGCACGTCCTTAAGGGCGTCGAACTGCTCGAGGCACTGCCCGCTGCCGACGGCCACGGCATGAAGCGGGTTGTGGGCGACGACGATGGGCATCCCTGTCTCGGCCTCGAGCCTGGCGTCGATGCCGTGCAGCAGCCCACCGCCTCCGGTGACGATGATCCCCTGCTCCATGATGTCGGCGGCCAGCTCGGGAGGCGTCTTGTCGAGGGTGACCTTCACGGCGTCGACGATGGCCGACACGGGTTCGTCGATGGCGTCTCGAATCTCCTCGGTTGTGGTGACGATGGTCTTGGGCAGCCCGGTGATGAGGTCGCGGCCCCTGATCTCGGCGTGCATCTCCTCCTGGAGGGGAAAGGCCGATCCGAGGGCGATCTTGATCTCCTCGGAGGTGCGGTCGCCCAGAGCAAGGCTGTACTCCTTCTTGATGAACTGGATGATCCCCTCGTCCAGCTCGTCCCCGCCGATGCGGATGGACTGGCTGGTGACGATCCCGCCCAGAGAGATGACGGCCACCTCGGTGGTCCCACCCCCGATGTCGACCACCATGTTCCCGGTTGCCTCGTAGACCGGCAGGCCGGCGCCGATGGCGGCGGCCATGGGCTCCTCGATGATGAACGCCGGCTTGCGGGCGCCGGCGAACTCGGCCGCCTCCTGTACCGCGCGCTGCTCCACGCCGGTGACCCCCGACGGCACGCAGATCACCATGCGGGGCTTGGCGTAGCGACGCTTGCCCTGAACCTTCTGAATGAAGTAGCGCAGCATCTTCTCGCAGATGTCGAAGTTGGCGATGACACCGTCCTTCAGGGGGCGGATGGCCTGGATGTGGCTAGGGGTCCGCCCGATCATGCGCTTGGCCTCGGTGCCGACCGAAAGGGGCCTACCGTCGCGCACGTTCACCGCGACCACCGAAGGCTCGTTGAGGACGATCCCCCGCCCGCGCACGTACACCAGGGTGTTCGCCGTCCCCAAATCGACGGCCATGTCCCGGCCAAGCACCGAGGCGAAGATTCTTTCCGACACGCGACGTCCCCCGGTCGCTGGAGATCGGGGGCCCAGGCTACGGGCCGGAGAGCCGGGGCGCCAGCCGCAACCTCAACCTCGGCCTCAACTAGGCGTCGAGACTCCCGGTAGATCCGGGAAGAGTACCGAGATCTCTCGGGCGGCGGCCTCGGTGCTGTCGGAGCCGTGCACCAGGTTCTCCGTGGTCGCCAGCCCCAGGTCACCCCGGATCGTGCCGGGCGCGGCCTGGCGCGGGTTGGTGGCGCCGATGAGTGTGCGCACCACCTTCCAGGTCTCCTCCGAGCCCTCTTCGGTCCCGCCGTCCGGCTCGTCCACCACAAGCGCCATGGCGGGCGAGCGGGTGACGAAGGCCACCAGCTCGGCGAAGAAGGGCTTGTCCCGATGCACGTCGTAGAGGCGGCCTGCGGTCTGCTCGTCGAGCAACCGGAGCTCGGCGGCCACGAGGCGCAGGCCCTTGGCCTCCAGGCGGCGCACGATCTCGCCGACCAGCCCACGCTCCACGCCGTCGGGCTTCACCATGACGAGGGTGCGGCTCACGGCTGGTGACCCTAACCGAGGGGTCCCGAGGTGGACGACACGAGCCTGTCCCGGGCCGCCCCCACCACATACAGCGAGCCGGTGACGAAGACGAGGTCGTCGACGCGGGCCAGGCCCATGGCGCGCTCGACGGCGTCGTCCACGGTGTCCGCCGTCACCGCCTGCAGTCCCAAGGCCCGGGCGGCGTCGGCCACGTCGGCGGCCGGAAGGGCGCGGGGAGACGGTGGCGGGCAGGCGACCACCGCTCGGGTGTGGGGACCGGCGACGGCGCCCAGCATCTCCCCGGGGTCGCGTCCCCGCAGCAGGCCGATGACGATCACCCTGTCCCGACTGGCGGGAAACTCAGAGGCGAGCGTGGTGGCCGCTGCCTCGGCGCCGGCGGGATTGTGGGCTCCGTCGAGGATCACGAGCGGACGCCGTGACACCACCTCCATGCGCCCGGGAACCCGCACCCCCCCGAAGGCCTCATGCACAACCTCGGCAGAGAGAGGCGCCTCGAAGAAGGTCTCGACGGCGGTCAGCGCCACAGCGGCGTTGTCTCCCTGATGGGAGCCGTGCAGCGGGAGGTAGACCTCCGGGTAGGACGACCCCGGAGTACGCAGCTCGACGAGACGACCGCCATGGGCCGGCTCGTTCGCCTCGCATCCGAAGTCGACCCCTCGCTCCCACACCGCCGCCGCGCCGGCATGGCGGAAGACGGGTGCAAGGGTGGCGTCGTCCTCTCCCAGGACCAGACGGCTGGCCGCCTTCACGATTCCCGCCTTCTCCCAGGCGATGTCGGCCAGGGTGGGGCCCAGGATCTCGGCGTGGTCGAGGCTCACGTTGGTCACCACGGCCACGTCGGCGTCGGCCACGTTGGTGGCGTCCCAGCGCCCCCCGAGGCCCACCTCCACGACGGCTACGTCCACGGCTACGTCGGCGAACCACCGGTAGGCGGCCGCGGTGAGGACCTCGAAGCGTGTGGGAGGCGCGGCCATGAGGTCCTCCAGACGAATCACCCCCTCCAGCACCTCGGTGAGGGCATCGTCGGAGATCGGCTCCTCGTTCCACGTCAGTCGTTCGTTCACGCCCTGCAGGTCCGGGCTGGTGTAGGTGCCGACGGAGAGCCCCCGGGCCACCAGCAGGGCGGTGATCATCCGGGCCGTGGAGCCCTTGCCGTTGGTGCCCGTGAGGTGGATGACCGGGTAGCTGCGCTGAGGGTCGCCCATGAGGCCGACCAGCTGAGCGACGCGCTCGAGGGTGGGCGGAGTGGCAACCGTGAGGCTCGACTCGAGGTTGAGGTGGGTGTCGAGGGCGGCCATCGCCTGGGCGTGGGACCAGCTCACGGCGGCGTTCTACGGAGTACTACGACGGTGAGGCCGGGAACAGCCGAGCCGGGCGCGATGTCGCGCCCCGCTCGAGACGTGCGGGTCAGGCCACCTCGACGAGGACCGCGGCCTGCTCCCGCAGGTCCGAGCCCACCTTTGCCGCTCGTTGACGGGCCACCTCGGCCAGGTCGGTGGCCTTCTCCAGCGTGACCTTGGCCGCCTGCTCCACGTGGGGCCGGGCAGCGTCGGCGACGTCGGCGGCCTTCTTCCGACCGGCCCGGGCCGCCTGCTCCACGTGGGGCCGGGCAACGTCGGCGACGTCGGCGGCCTTCTTCCGACCGGCCCGCGCCGCCCGCTTGACCTTGGGCCGGGCAGCCCCGACGGCCTGCTCCAGCGCAGGCGTGGCAGCGGTGCGCACAGCCTCAGTGATGGCGCCGGCCTTGGCCGCCAGGACCACCGCCTTCTTGGCGTTCTTGCGGGCCTTCCGGGCCTTGCGCCTGCTACGCAGACCGAGCAGGAGGCCAATGACACCCCCGACCGCGCCCACGGTGGCACCGGTCCTGGCGGCCCGAGCCGCCACCTGGTCGAGGGTCTCGTCGCGCGTGTACCCCTGGTAAGCGGCGTAGCCGGCGCCGGCAAACCCACCCAGCAGGGCGTACCTGATGATCTTCTTGGTCATGCTTGAACGCTACCGCAAAGAGAATCCGGCGGCCGCTGCCGCCGGTTGCGAGCCGATCAAGACGCAGCGCGTCTTGGTCTTGTCTCCTTGCCGGTCCGGGGGACGAGGGTGGGGTTGACCTTGTCGAGCACGACCGAACGGTCGATGACGCACTTGCCGATGTCGCTGCGGCTGGGCAGGTCGTACATGACCTCGAGGAGGACCTCCTCCAGGATGGCTCGCAGGCCTCGGGCGCCCGTCCCCCGGAGGAGGGCCTGCTCGGCCACCGCCTCCAAGGCGTCGGGCGTGAGCTCGAGCTCCACGTTGTCCAGGTCGAACACCTTGCGGTACTGCTTGATGAGGGCGTTGTTAGGCTCCACCAGGATCCGTACCAGAGCGTCCTTCTCCAAGCTCGACACCGTGCCGATCACGGGCAGGCGGCCCACGAACTCGGGGATGAGGCCGAACTTGAGGAGGTCCTCGGGAAGCACGTCGCTCAGGATCTTGCCCTCGTCGCGATCGTCGCTGCGGGCGATCTCGGCCCGGAAGCCGATGCCCTTGCGCCCGATGCGGTTCTCCACGATCTTGTCCAGTCCGGCGAAGGCGCCGCCGCAGATGAACAGGATGTTTGTGGTGTCGATCTGGATGAACTCCTGGTGCGGGTGCTTACGCCCTCCCTGGGGCGGCACGGAGGCGGTGGTGCCCTCCAGGATCTTGAGCAGGGCCTGCTGAACTCCCTCGCCGGACACGTCACGGGTGATGGAGGGGTTCTCCGACTTGCGGGCGATCTTGTCGATCTCGTCGATGTAGATGATGCCCGTCTCGGCCTTCTTCACGTCGTAGTCAGCGGCCTGGATGAGCTTGAGGAGGATGTTCTCCACGTCCTCGCCCACGTAGCCGGCCTCGGTCAGAGCGGTGGCGTCGGCGATGGCGAACGGCACGTTGAGCATTCGGGCAAGCGTCTGGGCCAGCAGGGTCTTGCCGCAGCCCGTTGGGCCGAGCAGGAGGATGTTGGACTTGGCCAGCTCCACCTCGCTGTCGTGATATGCGTCGGCCTGCACACGCTTGTAGTGGTTGTAGACGGCCACCGACAGCTGCTGCTTGGCCTTGTCCTGGCCGATTACGTAGTCGTTCAGGAACTGGTGTATCTCCTTGGGCTTCGGCAACTCGTCGAAGCGCATCTCGGAGGTCTCGGCCAGCTCCTCCTCGATGATGTCGTTGCAGAGGTCGATGCACTCGTCGCAGATGTACACGCCCGGCCCGGCAATGAGCTTCTTGACCTGCTTCTGGGACTTGCCGCAGAAGCTGCACTTGACGAGCTCTCCCCCGTCTCCGAACTTCGCCACCAGCCGCCTCCCCGTTTCCGATCCGCTCAGTTCACGCCGGCAACTTGGGGGAGGTCCACCAGCTCCCGAGTGCTGAGCACCTCGTCGATGATGCCGTACTGCTGGGCCTCCTCGGCGCTCATGATGAAGTCACGATCGGTGTCGTCCCTGATGCGCTCGATGGACTGGCCGGTGTCGTGGGCCAGCACCTTGTTGAGGAGGTCCCTCATGCGGAGGATCTCCTTGGCCTGGATCTCGATGTCCGCAGCCTGGCCCGCCGCGCCCCCGTAGGGCTGGTGGATGAGGATGCGGGCGTGGGGCAGGGCGTAGCGCTTGCCCGTGGTGCCCCCGGCCAGCAGCACCGCTGCCGCCGAAGCCGCCTGGCCGTAGCAGAACGTGGAGATGTCGTTCTTCACGTACTTCATGGTGTCGTAGATGGCGAACAGGGCGCTGATCTCCCCCCCGGGGGAGTTGATGTAGAGGCTGATCTCCTTGTCGGGGTTCTCGGCCTCCAGGAAAAGCATCTGGGCAGAGATCAGGTTGGCGATGGCGTCGTCGATCGGCGTGCCCAGGAAGACGATGTTCTCCTTCAGCAACCGGGAGTAGAGGTCGTAGGAGCGTTCGCCGCGGTTGTCCCGCTCGACGACCATGGGAACCAGATAGTTGTAGGCAGGCCCCGCAGACGATGTCGCAGTCACTCTGGCGTCCCCACTCCCCCGGCCGGCTCATCGGCCGCTCCACCCTGTTCGAAGAGGTCCGCCCGGTCGACGGGACGATCCTCCTGGTCGACGATCTCCACGTGCTCGACGAGCCACTCGAGGGCCTTCGCCTTGCGCACGTCCGAGCGTACCGTAGGAATGGCATCGGCATCGTCGAGGTGGCGGCGCACCCGGGCGGCGTCCTGGCCGATGCGCTCACCGATCCGGGCGATCTCGGCGTCGATCTCCTCCTGGGTCGCTTCCAGGCCCTCGGTGTCGGCCAGGGCCCGCAGGGCCAGCTCGGCCTTCACGCCCTGGGTGGCGTCGCCTCGCAGCTGCTCGACCAGCTCCTCCTCGGTGGCGCCCACGCTGTCGAGGTACTGGGACAGGCCGGTACGTTGGGCCTCCAGCCGGCGCCCGAGCTCCTCGAGGCGGCGTTCCATCTCCGGCTTGACCAGGGCATCGGGCATCTCGACGTCGACCAGCTCAGCCAGCGCCTTGACGACCTCCTCGCGTAAGGCCAGGGAGGCCTGCATCCGCTTGAGGCCGGAGATCCTCTTGGTCGTGTCGGCCCGTAGCTCCTCCACGGTGTCGAACTCGGAGACCTCGCTCGCCCACTCGTCGGTGACCTCCGGAAGTGCCTTCTCCTTCACGTCCTTCACGAGGACACGAACCGAAACGGGGTCGCCGTCGTCCACCTCGGCCTCGAAGGTGACGATGTCGCCCACCTTGGTGCCCCGGAGCTGCTCATCGAGCTTCGGGGCCAGGTTGGCGCTGCCCACCTCGTAGAGGTAGTCGTCAACGCTCAACCCCGGTACGACTTCCCCGTCCCTCTGGGCGTGAAGGTCGATCGTGACGTGGTCGCGGTCCTGCACTGGCCGGCTCACGGCTTTCAGCTCACCGAACTGGTCGCGGAGCCGGTCGATCTGGCGTTCCACGTCCTCCTCGGTCGCCAGTGGAGAGGGGATGGCCACCTTCAAGCCCTGGTAGCCGGCGATGGACACCTCGGGACGCACCTCCACCACGGCGTCGAAGGTCACCGGGCCCTGCTGCTGGCCGGCGGTGATGTCGATCTCCGGCTGGGCGATGGCATCCACCTCGGTCTGCCGCAGCGCCTCGGCGTAGTAGTCGGGCAGCGACTCCCGCAGCGCCTCCTGGCGCGCCGCCTCCACGCCGATGCGAGCCTCCAAGAGCCGCCGGGGAGTCTTCCCCGGCCGAAAGCCGGGGACCCGCACCTCGCTCGAGATCTTGCGGAAGGCGGCGTCCACCGCCTTCTCGAACTCCTGCTCCTCGACCTCGACCGAGAGCTTGACCTTGTTGCCCTCCAGGGGCTCGACGACCGCTCTCATCAAGACCGACACTCTACCGGTCGCCTAGAGGTGCCCATGCTGACCGTGGGACTCCTGGTGCTAACAGCGCCGCCCCGTCTCGTGATCGCGGTTCGCTGCTCGGCGGGCAGCCAGCCGTACCCCTCCATTCGGTGAGGCTCCGGCCCCTGCCCGTCGCGTGCTTCACCCAGCTGGCCCTTCGGTTGGCTGCGAACCGTCGCGCCGGACGCGACGCCCGGCCAAGCCTCAGGTGTCGAGGAGACGGGCGGGCATCAATGACACCGGGAAAGGCTCCTCCGCCACGAACCCTTCCTCGACGCGGACCTCACCCACTGGCACGTAGTCGTCGACGCCCAGTCGCAAGGCCGTCAAAGTGAAGGGCGGTCCGGATCGACCAGCCAATAGACGGGGACCCGGCGGCGGCGTAAGCCAACCGCTTGGAGCCCAGGTCATGGCGGCGGCTGCTCGGCGACAAGACCTCGCCGAGCCGACCACAGCAAGCGGTAGAGCGCCCCGGCAACCAGCTGGTGGACGCTGCCCGGCGCAGGAGTCACGACGAGGGAGCCGTCGATGAGCTCGTACCGGCGGCCGTCGTCGGGCAGGTCAACAAGGTCCTCCTGCCTGAGCGGTGCGCCCGCCGGAAGAAGGACGGCCATTTAGCAAGTCTACGGCTACTACCATCTTCGCAGTCAGGCGGCTGTTCGACGGGGAGTGGCGCAGCTTGGTAGCGCTCCTGCTTTGGGGGCAGGCGGTCGGGGGTTCAAATCCCCCCTCCCCGACGGCTACGGTTTACGCATGCGGGTGTAGCTCAACGGTAGAGCTCCAGCCTTCCAAGCTGGTGACGCGGGTTCGACACCCGTCACCCGCTCGCAGCGATGGCCGCCAGGTAGGACGGTCACCCGCCCGAGCCGTACCCTGGTCGTGGTGAGCTCTTGTGGGCGGCTGGGCTTGTCCCGGCGCCGACAGTCGTGATCGCACTGTCGCTCCTGCTGACCAAAGGTCAGTGAGATGAGGATCAGCGGCATCGAGCTGCGGCGGCTTCGCCTGCCTCTGGTGGCTCCGTTCCGCACCGGTCTGGGCCAGGCCTCGGTCCGCGACGCCCTTCTGGTGAAGATGATCACTGCGGACGGGGAAGGTTGGGGCGAGTGCACGGCCTTGGCCGAGCCCACCTACACCTCGGAGTACGTCGACGGTGCCCACCACGTCATCCGCCACCACTTGGCGCCCCGTCTGCTGGCCCGGCCCGAACTAACCGCCGGCGGGGTCGGCAAGGCCCTGGCCCCGGTCAAAGGCCATCCCATGGCCAAGTGCGCGCTGGAGATGGCGGTGCTCGATGCCGAGCTGCGCGCCAGGGCCACCTCGCTGGCGCACCACCTGGGTGCAGTGCGGGACACGGTGGAGGCGGGCGTGGCCGTAGGCTTGGCAGCATCGGTGCCCGAGCTCCTGCAGACCGTGGGCCGCTACCTCGACGCCGGATACCGGCGGGTGAAGTTGAAGGTGCAGCCGGGCTGGGACGTGGAGCCGGTGCGGGCCGTAAGGGAGCGCTTTGGTGACGTGGCCCTGCAGGTGGACGCCAACGGCGCCTACCGGCC
Organism: Actinomycetota bacterium; assembly: GCA_030777325.1. GTDB lineage: Bacteria > Actinomycetota > Acidimicrobiia > Acidimicrobiales > YB1-3. The sequence continues at coordinate 20,974 of JALYGF010000024.1, forward strand.
GGGCGACACCGAGCAGCTGCGCCGGCTGGACGCCTTCTCCCTGGTGATGATCGAGCAACCATTCGCCGCCGATGAGCTGACCGCCCACGCCGACCTCGCCGGACAGATCCGCACGCCCGTCTGCCTCGACGAGTCCATCACGTCCGCAGCGCTGGCAGGCTTGGCCGTCGCCTCCGGAGCGGCCGCCATCGTCAACGTCAAGGCTCCCCGTGTCGGTGGGTACCTGGAGGCGCGCCGAGTGCACGACGTATGCCAGCGAGCCGGCGTCGCCGTGTGGTGCGGCGGCATGCTCGAGACCGGCCTGGGCCGAGCTGCCAACCTGGCCCTTGCCGCCCTTCCCGGCTTCACTCTCCCGGGCGACCTCTCCGCCTCCAATCGCTACTACCAAACCGACATCACGCCGCCCTTTGTCCTCCATGACGGGCAGCTGCGGGTACCCGACCGGCCCGGCCTCGGAGTGGAGGTGATCGAGGAGGTGGTCGAGGCCTACACCACCTCGGTGGAGCACGTCGTCCCCGACTGACGTCAGCCCGGGGTGGCTCCCACGCCGGTGCGCAGCTCGCGCCAGCGGGCGCGGCCTCCGGTGGAAGGCGCGAGCGGCGGGGTGTCCATGCCTGCTTGGTGGCGGATCCCGTGGAGTAGGTCGAGCAGCGCCTCACCGGCGTCGAACCGGGGCTGCCAACCGAGCACCTGACGGGCCCGGGTGACGTCCAGGAGCGGGACGGACAGGGCCAAGTCCACCCAGCCCGGTGGCGTGGGCTGGACCCGAAGATGCCAAGACACCGCCGCACCGGCGCGCAGAACGCCGGCTGGGAGCCGCACTCTCTTGGCTCCGAGCAGCTCGGCCAGGGTGGCGGGGTCGAGAACCGGGTCGGCAGCGATGTTGAAGGCGCCCCGCACGTCCCCTACGACCGCGAGGCGGTAGGCCTCACCCACATCGGCGCTGTGGACGGCCTGGAAGCGCAGGCCGTCCACGTCGGGGACCACCGGTATGGCCGCCGGCGTCATCAACGTCGTCGGCAGCAGCGGGCCCAGGAACAGCCGGCGCACACCCGAGCCCGCCTCGCGCTTGAAGATCAGCCCGGGTCGCAGCCGCACTACCCGGATGTCCTGGTGCTCCGCTTCGAAGCGGTCCAGCCGGCGCTCCACCTCTGCCTTGTGCCGAGAGTAGAAGCTGGTGGCCACGCCGTCGGTGGGCCAGTCCTCGTCGACGGCAAGGTCCTTGGGACCCGGTGAGTACGCGCCGACCGAAGATGCGTAGACGAGTGACTTGACACCCGCCTCGGCAGCGGCGCCGAAGACCCGTTCGCTGCCGTTGACGTTGACCTTGCGCATGGCGTGAAGGTCGCGGCTGGGCTGGATCAGCCAAGCGAGGTGCACGACGACATCGGCCCCCCTGAAGAGGGGGGCCAAGTCGGACGTGGCGACATCGGCGGTCGCCCACTTCGTCTTGTCCGGCTCCCAGTTGGGAAGGCGGCGGGCCACGCCGAGGACCGAGTCCACGGCGGGCTCCAGAGCCAGGGCCTGGACCAGACTGGTGCCTACATTGCCGGTGGCCCCGACGACCACGACTCGCATGACGGCGAGTCAGCGGGGCCCCGCCAGGTGCCCTTGGCCCTCAGTGGGTGGCGGGGCCGAGAGGGCCGCCTTCGGCGTTCTTGACGTCCTCCATGGCCTCCTCGTAGGTGTCCCCGGTGCCCTGGGCGGCCTTGCCGTCAGTGCCGTCGGCGGTGACCATCACCCTCTCGTTGCCGGCACCGTCGTAGATCGACACCTGGGCAGGGCCGGGCTCCTGCTCCGACATGGGGGACTCGGAAGCCTCCCCTGAAGGAGTCCGGTGCTGGGGATGGTCGCTGGATCCGGTTCTGTCAGCTTCGGGCTGCATGCTCTGATCGGACATGTGGTCTCCTTTCATCGCGGGCATGTTCACTCAACCCGTATGCCTCTTTCCTATACCCGTCAACCAAGCCCCACAACCGCGCGCACAATGGTGGCCATGTCGCCCATCCACCACTGCCCGTCCTGCGGGCTGGCCTTCAGAAACAAGACGGAGATGGAGTATCACTGGTCCGAGGAGCACGACCCAGCCCTCCACCCACCCCCCGCGCCTCCACCGCCCGCCACCGAGGACGAGATACCCCGTGAGCACGGTTCCTGACCACGAGGTCCAGGACGCGCTGGCCTCCATGCCGGGATGGACCGTGCACGAGGGCGCGCTGGTGAAGCAGTTCGAGTTGCCCTCTTTCCTCGCTGCCGTCGACTTCGTCAACGCCCTGGCGAGCATGGCAGAGGAAGCCAACCACCATCCAGACCTCGACATTCGCTACAACCAGGTGCGGGTGGCGCTGGTGACCCACAGCGCGGGCGGCATCACCGGCAAGGACCTGGAGATGGCGAAGCGCGTCGAGGCCGAGCACTCGGGCCGGACCGGCTGACCGCCCCCAGGCGGCGCTCCAGCACCCGGCGGGAGTTGGCCGCCTTGGACAGCACGGTGCCGGCGTAGGGAACGCCGCCGTGCACGAACCGCTCCCAGAGAGCCAGCCAGGCGCAGACGCCGCGCTCCGCCACCCACGCCGGCGCCATCAGCGAGCAGGTCCCCGGGAAGACCTTCGTCCCCCCTGCCCGCCGCCGGCCCGCCTCGGCCACGGCCACGGCCAGCAGGGGCGCGGCCAGAAACGCCCGGGCGTCCCGGCGGCCCAGGGTGGCGAGGCCCGGGAGCACGGCCAGCTCGGCCGCCATACGGACAGGAAGGGCGAAGTCGTCGTAGGCCTGGCGTACTCGTTGTGACAGGAAGTGACCGGCGGGGGGAGGGAGGCGCCGCACGTAGAAGTCCAGGGGGCTGACAACCCGTCCCCCCATGGCCTGGACGGTGCGCATGAGCTCGAGGTTCTCGAACAGGCAGTCACCATCGTAGCCGCCGGCCGCCAGCAGAATGCTTCGCCGCAGGCCCAGGGTGCCGGGGAAGTCCGCTCCTAACGCTCTGTTGACGAGGCTGCGGGCCGTGTCCCACCTGGCGTGCCATGGGAGTGGGTGGAAGTAGTTCTGGGGCCGAACCAGGTCCGCGTCTCGGAGCAGGGTGGCCATCCTCTCGAGGCCCTCGTCGTCGTAGCGGACGTCGTCGTCGGCGATCAGCACCCGCTCGTGGCTCGACGCCCGCACGCCGGTGACAACACCGTTGACCTTGCCGTAGCGGCCCGTGAGATCCCCGTCGACCGGCAGGTGGCGCACCGCCGACCCGAACATCCGGCGCTGAGCGGCGAAGATCTCGGCGTCGGAGCCGTCGACCACGATGGTCTCGACCCGGTCGCCGAGCCAGCCGAGATAGTTGATCAGCTCGTCGTCGCGCTCCACGCGCCACCGGCGGAGTGGGAGGACGTAGCTGAGGGAACCGCCCCCCGTCAGCTGCGTTCCTCGGGCAGCAACGACGAGCTTCCCCCGTCCCAGCACTCGAGCAGGTGGCGGGCGAAGCGCTCCTCCACGAGCATCATGGCCCGGGCCCCGAACACGATGTCGTCGGCAAGGTCCGGCTCGGCCCGGGCCAGGCCGCTGGCCATCTCCTCGAGGGCCACGACCTCGTGGTGGGCGTCGGCGGCCACGTGGACTTCGTAGAAGCCCTGGGCCTGCGGGCCCAGGCCGAGCCGGCCCAACGCGTTCCTGTAGCGAGTCATCGGGGCTACGGAGGTCGCTTCGAAGGCGGCCAGGTGCCCGATCAAGGCGCCCCGCCGTCGACGGTGCAGGCCGAACAGCGAGATCACGTTCGTGGTGGCCAACGTGGTTCCCGGCAGGCGGTCGAGGTAGGCGCCATACGTGCTGTCCAGACCGAGGGCCTCCATGCTGCGCGCGAAGAGGGTCGAGTGCATGGCGGGCTCCACGCCCTCGCCGTACTCGTCGAGCTGGATCTCGATGAGCGCCGCCTTGGGAGCCCCCCCAAGGCGGGGGATGGCCCAGGTGTGAGGATCAGCCTCCTTCAGCTGGTAAGCCGAGCGGTGGATCGAGAACTCACGCATGGTCTCGAGCGTGCCGTCCTCTTCGAGGTAGGCGGACAGCGAGGGGCCCTTGCCGTCGGCCATCGCGCGTCGTAGGTCCTCCTCCACGTCACCCGAGGAGCAGACGGCACCGATCTCATCCTCTATGCGGCGCTCGAAAGCCGTCTCCAGATCTCGGCGAAGAGCCAGGAGGGACGGTTCCCACTCCCAGCCCTCGTCGACACCGGAAAAGCAGCGGTAGTGCAGCTCGTAGCAGCAGTAGAGCGCGAGCTGGGCGTCGTCGCCCCAGAGAGGGTCGTCGCCCCCCTGCGGTGCGGGCGGAACGGTATGGGGATCCTGGAGCAGGTGCTCCAGGACATGGGCACTGAGGGGGCCCCGAGGCTGCGGCGGCCGAGGATGTCCGAGCTCAGGGCTCGCCAGCGGTCGTGCGCTTTCCAGGATCCGCTCAGCCACGCTTTGCTCCTCCTCGTCGACAGGCCGGCCCCGGCCAGGAGACCACAACAGCGGCAACTCTACGGCGCGGAACGCCAGCCTCTGTCGCCTGTGGCTCAAGCGGTGGCGAAGAGCGTAATGGTCCGTTCGGGCGATACATCGCCAAGGTGCTCACGAAAGATGCGGTAGTAGGCCGCCTCTTCCTCCGAACGTAGCTCGGGCTCGCCCGAGGCGCCGTCGACCGAGGAGCCGTTGCCTGAAGGGCCGCTGCCCTCGGTGCCGTCACCGGTGGTGGCGTTGACTGTGCCCGCCTCCTGGTCCCCGCCGTCATCGCCGTAGGTCTGGTCGATGAGAGCCATGGCCGCACCCGAGCCGTCGCCAAACTCTGCCTTCTCGCGCCAAAGCACCTCGTCGGGGACCATGCCCTCGAACGCACGGCGCAGGAGCCACTTCTCGGGCTTGTCACCGCCGCGCAGCTTCCAGCCCGCCGGGATGGAAAGGCTGAGGGCGATCACGTCGAGGTCGAGGAACGGCACCCGGGCCTCCAAGCCGTGGACCATCGTCACCCGGTCGCAGCGCTGCAGGTTGAGCCCGTGAAGGGTCTCCACACCGCGGACCATCTCGTCCTGAAGGTCGGCGTCTCCTTCGATGGCGCCGTGGTACTGGTACCCGGCGAACAGCTCGTCGGCGCCCTCTCCGGTGAGCACCACCTTCACGGTCCGGACCGCCATCTCGGACAGGAAGTAGTTCGGTACGGCACTGCGGACCAGGGAGGGGTCGTAGGACTCGATGATGCGGACGACCTCAGGGAGGACGTCTCGGGCCTCCTCAGCCGTGAACACCCGCTCGTGGTGCTCGGTGCCGAGCCGGTCGGCCACCAGCCGGGCCAACTTCAGATCGGCACTGCCCTCCGAGCCGACGGCGAACGTCTTGAGGGTCTGGCCCCGCTGCCCATAGTGCTCGGCGGCGATGGCCGCCACGATGCTGCTGTCGAGGCCTCCGGACAGGAAGACTCCCACCGGCACGTCGGCCATCATGTGCCGGTCGACGGCGGCGACCACGGTGGCGCGCAGCTCCTCGATCAGCTCCGGCGGCGCCTTGGCGTCCGGGCTCTCCGGCGGAGCGAAGCGATCGGTCCTTCCGGCGGGGACCGGGTTGGCGAAACGCACCAGGCCCTTTTCCGGCGTCCAGTAGTGACCGGGAGGAAAGAACTCCACATCGGACTGCCAGTCGTGGTCGAATGCATTGATCTCCGAAGCGAATCGCCATTCGCCGTCCCGGTGGGCCCAGTAAAGAGGCTTGATGCCCACGGGGTCTCTGGCGGCGATGAACGAATAGGACTCGCCGGCCATTAGGAAGGCGAACATCCCCGCCAGCTCCTCGAGCGCACCGGGGCCGTTCTCCTCCACCAGGTTCAAGGCGATCTCGTTGTCGGAGGCGCTCGTGAGCACAACGTCGCCGAGCATGCTGCGGATGTCGTCGTAGTTGTAGATCTCGCCGTTGCCAACGAGGTGGAGGCGCCCATCCTCGGACGTGAGGGGCTGCCTGCCCCCGCGGGGGTCGACGATGGAGAGGCGCCGGTGACCGAGCCAGGCCGACGGAAAGGCCACCGCGCCCTGGCCGTCAGGTCCACGGTGGGTGAGACGGCGGAGCATCCGAAGACCCGCCTGCGCGTCTTGCTGACCGTAAATTCCGACGATTCCGCACATAGTCGTCTTCGCTGTTGAAGACAGTTCAGTTTGGCTACCCACCACCACCCACCGCAAATCCATCCGCGTTACAACCTTGTTTCGTCCACTGAACTCGAAAGAACGCATGCGGATTGCCGCAGTTCTCGCCAAAGAGGAGGCAACCGCTCGCTGGCCCCGAAAGACTGATGAAACTCTCAGGCTTCCCTCACAGTGTTCCCAATCCCAGTGCGCACACTGTCGCTACCAGCCAGCACCAAACGGGAGGACCACCCATGAAGCGCAGCAATCTCCTCGCCGGCATCACTCTCACCGCCGGCCTCTTCGCCGGCGCGGCCGGCGGAGCCCTCCTCGGCATCCCCGCAGTCTCCGGGGCGCAGCCCGAGACGACACCACCCGAGCATCAGCAAACCGAGCCGCCGATGAGAGGCCACCGAGGCGGCGGGTGCCACAAAGGGCCCGGATTGCAGGCCGCTGCCGCCGCGCTGAACATGAGCGTCGAGGATCTCCGCACTCAGCTCCGGGACGGCAAGACCATTGCCGCGGTGGCCAAGGAGAAGGGCGTGGACGTCCAGAAGGTCATCGACGCCATGGTCAGCGAGGCGACTCAGCGGATCGACCAGGCCGTGAAGGACGGCAAGCTCACCGCCGAGCAGGCGGCGCGGAAGAAGGAGAACCTGTCGGCACGCATAACCCGGATGGTCAACGAGGGACGCCTCCACCGCGGCGAACGTCCGCCTGCTGAGGCACGGCCGGCGGATTGAACCGCACGTCCGAAGGCTCTTCTGCAGGCCCAGCTTCTCTGACAGCGGCCTGTAGCATCCAAGCGTGCCGCGTCGCCTTTGCATGTGAGTCATGGAGGGCGCCCTGCTCCCGGTGGTGGCCCTGGCAGCGGGCCTCGTGTCCATCACCAGCCCCTGCTGCCTGCCCCTGATCCCGGGCTACGTCTCCTACGTCTCCTCGCTCCCCGACCGGGAGCTCCCCGCCGCCGAAGGGCGGCGCGTCGTGTTGCGAGCTTCGCTGCTGTTCGTCCTCGGCTTCACCTTGGTGTTCAGCCTCCTCGGGGCCACGGCATCGAGCCTGGGTGCACTGCTGCTGCGCAACCTGCCCGTGATCACCCGGGTGGCGGGCGTGTTCATCATCGTCATGGGCCTGGCTGCCCTTGGCCTCTTCCGCCTGCCCTTCCTCCAGCGTGAGGTGCGCCTCGACCTGACTCGGGTCCGGCGAGGACCGGCCGGGGCGGTGCCACTGGGAATGGCCTTCGCCTTCGGCTGGACACCGTGCATCGGCCCGGCGCTGGCCACGATCCTGGCGCTCGCCGCCTCTGGGCGCTCCGTGGCCGGAGGAACGGCCCTGCTCGTGGTCTACTCCCTGGGACTCGGAGTGCCGTTCGTCGCCGTGGCCCTCGGCTACCAGCGCCTCGACCGCTCGATCGCCTTCCTCCGCCGCCATGGTGCGGGCATCGAGCGGATCGGCGGCGGCCTGCTCGTGATAGTCGGCGTCGGCTACGTGACCGGCACCTGGGGCCAGCTCTTCATACCCCTCCAGGGCTGGTTCGCCCGCTTCGGCTGGCCTCCAATTTGAGGACGCCCCGTCCGGCCGACAGCCGCCTGCTTAGAACACTGACCGACGGTAGAGGAGTGCGCCCCCAGGGATTCGAACCCTGAACCTGCGGATTAAGAGTCCGTTGCTCTGCCGTTGAGCTAGAGGCGCCGCCGTCGGCATTCTACCGGCGGGGATGAGGGTGACCGAGGGGACTTGAACCCCCGACCTCCAGGGCCACAACCTGGCGCTCTAACCTGGCTGAGCTACGGCCACCGTGTGCGACCAGCATTGCAGATGTCGCAGGGTGGCTCATCAGGATCTGCTTCATGGCACGGGGTCGACCTGCAGGACACTCGCTGACCCATTGGCACCAGCGGTGGTCATCAGCAACCGGCTCGCATCACCCGAGGCGCATCCGTCGAGGACTCCCTCGTCCAAAATCCGATGGTCGTGGTGGCCGCCGCCAAGTGACGCTGCCGTGGGCGGTCAGCGCGGTTGGTCCGATGGCGCAGTGGCCCCCTCGTCGCTCCGGCGGAGGACGAGCAGGTGGTTCCGGCTGGATGACAGCCATGCCGAGTAGGGCTCGCTGCGCACCTGCTCATAACCGGGTTCCGGCTTCGTGGAGATGATGTAGGCCGGATCGGTGTCGGGCGCGAAGAAGTTGACCCACCAGGTTCGGTTCGGTTGCCACGGTGGGATGTCCGGCCGGTTGACATGGAGCTGTTGGCCGTTTCGCTGGGCGCCGGCGTCGATCCGCGCATCGGGGATCCCGGATCGGTTGAGCTCGCTGGCCAGGACCTCGACCTCGCGCTGAAAGACGAGATAGTCGCGGGTCCCGGCCACTGCTACGACGCCAAAGACCGCCGTCACCATCCAGGCCGGCCACAGCCGAGCGCCGTGCCACGTGCCCAGACCCCACAGGGCCAGGCAGACCACCAAGGGCAGGAGCGGCAACAAGTACCGGTCGAGGGAGAGGGCCTCAACCGCCGCTGGAACCGGGATGCGGTAGTGGATCGAGGGAGGGATCGCCCCGACGGCCTGCCAGACGACGACGGCCAGCACCATTCCCCCAGCACCGTCGCGTCGTTGCGGCTGCTCGGCCCTGGGCCGTCCGAGAAACCTGTGAGCCAGGAGGATGCCGAAAACCAGCGCAGATGCCGCCGCGGCCGCGGTCAGCCACTGCTGGAGGGTCTCTCCGATGATCGGTGGCCGCCCCCCATGCAGGTCGCTCGGGCCCAGGCCCCAGAAGGTGAGGAACTGCGGGACATACGGCATGTACTGATCGAGCCGGACGAAGACGAAAAGGCCGAAGACGATGATCGAGGCCCATGCCGCTACCACGGCCCATGCTCGCCACGAGTGGGACACCCGGGATCTCCGTGCACTGACGACCGCCGCGGCGGAGATGGGCAGCACGAAGATGCCCACGTACATGGCTTCCACGAAGATCATTCGGACCGTCACGTCGGCCATGCTCCGCCACCCGGCCTGGCCGATCTCCTCGAACAGGTTGCCCTGGGCCGCCGGTATGCCATGGATGAAGGTGATCCAGCCCAGGTAGGCCAAGGCGACCAGGGCGGGAAGTCCCGCCACCCGAGCGGCAATCCGAAGACCCGCCTTGTCCGGTCGCAGGCCTCGCCGCAGCACGAGCCACGTGAGCACTGCGATGGGGATGAGCACACCCTGCTGACGGACCAGGAAGGCCAGGGCGGCTACGGCCGAGCCCCCCAAGGTGTGCTTTCTCAGACCCGTCCGCTCTCCACGGACGTACAGGAACGTCGAAAGAACGAGCAACGACGTGAACTGAGCGTCGCTCATGAAGCTGAACTCGAGAACGTAGGCCAGGGGGGCGAACAACACCGCAGCGGCGGCCAGCGCCGCCGCCCCGCTTCTGACACCGAGCTCGCGACACAGGCCATAGGTCCCGGCTCCACCGGGCCGCTCACCGTGTCGCTGAACGGGCTCTCCTGGCCTGCGCCGACCGGAGGGCCAGGCGCGTGAAGTACGCCTTGCGGGCGGCTTTGGCCCGGCGCTCGCGCTCGTGGACGGTGAGCGCGCCGTCGGGGTCGACCTGGCGTTCAAACCGATCGAGAAAGGCCGCACGCGCCGCGGCGGTCGTCTCCCGGGCGTCGTACTTGGCGTGCAGCGTGTATGCCGCCAACCGTGCGCGCAAGACTCGCTGTTCCGAAGTCACTTCGAACGGATCTCCTCGGTCGTGGCACTGCTTCACCCGTACTACGTGCTTCCCGGATCCCCGATCGCGACGACAACCTCGAGAAAGTGCGGTAGGAGGGTCGACCAGTGATCGGCTTCCCGGTGGACAACTACTTGCTCACCGCCGCTTCCACGAGGATGCCGACGTAGCGGGCGACGGTGATGTGGCGCTGTGTGGCCAGCGCCCGGAACTGCTGCCACCGTGCCTTCGAGACCTCCAGACGGGCAAACCGCTTCGCTCGGCGTCCTTGCGGTTCCTCTCCCGGGCGGCCTGGCGGGAGCGGCGACAGCTGCTCCTTGCCTTCGCAGCGATCGACCTCCCTGCTGACGAGGTAGCCCACGAGGGTGCCGACCCTTCGGTTCTGCGCTGTCGACTTCGCCTTCAAGGCGTTCCATGCGTCGGGGTCGACCTCGACGTGGGTCGGTTGCTGCGCTCGCCGGCCTGCGTCGCGCTCCCGCCAGTATCGCCCGTCGGTCTTGGCCTGGCGCTGCGCTTCCCGCTGTCGAAGCAGCTCACGCTGACGGTCGAGCCACATCGACGTCTGACAGTGCTCGTCGAGAATCCGTTCTACGGCACCGGCGAGGCGGATCGCCTCCCGGAGGGAGATCAGTCCAGCGGTCGCGTCGGTGACCCACTTCCTGACCGCCGCCGGGTCGACGTCGCTCAGCGGCGGGGCGGGCACGAGTCGGTCGGCGAGATCCAACAGTCGGTGGAGCTCCCCGGACGACCCTTGACAGGGCGCCTCGTGGTTGCCGCCGTTTCCGCGCAGCGGACACGGCAAGTCTGTGTGCTTGCTTTGGGACTCAACGGAAGGCATGTGGGAAGTGGCGTCATAGAGGTCAGCGGGAGCGGCGTCAAGGGTGACGTCATTCGGAATGCGCGCGGCGGGGACGTTGTCAGCAGCCGGAGGACGGGGTCGGGGCGGGCGGTCGCACTCGTCGTGCATGAGGCTCTCCTTGGTGGCCAGGCAGGATCTCCACCTGCTCCACCCGAACTACGTGCGTTTGCAAACCCGTAACGCGACGAGGACGCCCACTTGAGCCTCGGCCTGGCCGCTGGTCGCTCCCTCCTGGCCGCAGTCGGAGCGGGAGAATGCCCTGGGACGGGCCACGTGTACTTGTTGCCCGGGGTGGGCCGGCGTTGACACGCAGGTGACAACAGGCGAGTCGCACCGCCGCTGGCCACAACCCTGTCACCGCCCCCAGCTACGGCGTTGAGGTTTTCGTTGAGGTTCGCGTTGAGCCGATCAAAGCCGGTCGCCGGGCGAGAGGCGGCGGTGAGCGTCGCGGGCTCGCTCGTCGGCGGCACTGGCCCCGTACCGCTGCAGCATCTGCCGGCTTCGCCAGCCGGCCAGGCGCATCAGGTCCCCTTCTCCCCCGCCCTCGGCAAGCCAGCTGTGGGCGAAGGTGTGCCGGAGCTGGTGCGGGTGGATGTGCCCCGACCCGGCCTTCTGTGACCGTCGCTCGAGCATCTGGCGCAAGCCCGAGTCCGTCATGGGTCCCTTGGCCCCGAGCCACAGCGCCGGCGACTTGGCGTGCGGGTGCCGAGCGCGGGCCCGTAGGTACCGGTCGAGGTCGCGACCCACCCTGTTGCCGAACGGGCAGGCACGCGGACGCCGGCCCTTGCCGACGACCACGGCGACACCGAGGTCCAAGTCGAGATCCTCGACCCGCAGACTCACGACCTCAGCGGCCCTCATGCCCGTGTCGATGAGGAGGCGGATCAGGGCGGTGTCGCGACGCTCCTCGAAGCCGGTACCGGCGCAGGCCTTCAGGAGACGGCTCAGCTCGCCATCGCTCAGCACCGCGACGGGCGTCTCGGGCACCTTGGGCGGCTTCATCTTGGCCATCGGCGACGCCGCGATCTCGCCCTCCTCCTCGAGCCAGCGGAAGAGCTGTGCCAGCGCCCTGTAGCGGTTGTTCGCCGTGGCCGGCCGCCAGTGGGCCAGCACGTCCTCGAGGTACGCCTCGACGTGCTCCCGGCGGATCTTGGACACGGCGGTGGGCATGCCCCGCTCACCCAGGAAGGCCAGTAGCTGCCGGGCCGCTTCCCCCTAGCCCTTGACGGTCTTCGGGCTCTTGGTGGCGGCTCGCAGCTACCGCCCGAAGGACAGGACGAGGGTGGTCAGGTCACCTACGGTGACGGGTATGTCGGTTCCCATGCAGGGCCTCTCTTCCGGGCTGTCCAAGCCGCCCTCAGCGGGCCCGAAATGGGCATCCGGCTGAGGGTGAGTTGTCTGGTGTCGAGCGGTGTGCAAGCACCTCTTGGAAGCCAGCTGGCGTAAAATGGCAGGTCACACGCAGGTTTTTCAGCCCCTGTAGCTCAGCGGATTAGAGCGGCTGCCTTCTAAGCAGCGGGTCGCAGGTTCGAATCCTGCCGGGGGCGCGATGCGATGTCGGGACATCGTGCACAGATGTCTCGGGACATCATTCACGATTTCGCCTGGGCCGACTGTCAGACGGTGATCTCGAAGAACGCCTCGTCGTCGTCGAGGACCTTCACCTCGACCTCGGGATGGGAGTCGGCGGCGGTGTGAGCCTCGCGTATCGCCGCGTCCATGGCCTCGCGCTTGCTCGGCGCCGTTCGGGCCGGCGAGCAGTTGAACCACAGGGTGAAGGGCCCTGGGTCGACGTCCAGCCGGGTTTCGACGATCGTCTTCACGACGGACGGGTCGGGATTGTGGTGGGCGCCGTCGCCGCAGAACACGTAGTGGTCGGCGAGGACTCTCTCGGCGAACCTACGGCTGAGGTTGAACTCCGAGCCGTGATGCTGCACCTTGAGGACGTTGCACGAGAAGCGGCCGTCGACGATGCGCCCTGCCGCTTCCAGCCCTTCCATGATCTCCTCTTCGGCGGCGTCGCCGGTGAGGAGACAGGTGCGGCCCCTCTCCTCGGCGAGAAGGGTGATCGAAGCCCGGTTCGGGGGTGTCACCTTCCTCGGATCGGCCTCCTCGATCATCTTGGCCGCGTTGACCAGGGAGGTGGCGAGCTCCTCCGCCCGGGCGTGCTCGGCGGCCAGAGCGCTGGCCAGCTCACCCGCCCCGAGCGCGGCACTCACCACCGTGGCCGCCCTTCCGTCTCCGGACTGTGAGGTGGGCGTCAGCTGGCCGCCGGCCGGCTTGTCGGCCAGCCACGCCCGCCACTCGTCCCGGAGTGCCTCGAGGTGCTTCTGGCCCGGTCCGATCACCGTGAGCGAAGTCTTGCCGAGCTTCTCCACGTGAGGGGGGTCGCGGAGCAGGACAAGCTCCTTGAACGGCTTGTTGCGCGGGATGGGCGTGCCCTCGTCGACGATCCGCCGGAGCTCGACTCCTTCGGGAATGCTCTGGGCCAGCTCCTGAACGGCGTCGAACATGTCGAGGGCGGCGGGCGGCAAGCTCGACGCGTCGAGCACCGCCGCATCTCGGACGTCGGTGACCTGGGTGGCGAACGCCTCGATGGGTTCTGCCAGGTCCTCCAGCTGCGCCCGCCAGGAGTTGTGCCACAGCTTCTTGATGGTTGGCGGCCGGTCCGGCTTCGGCTCCCGGAGACCGGGGTTGCCACCCTCGGTTACCTGGAAGTCGAACACCGTCCACTTCTCGACGACTTCCATGAGCCACAGGATCCCGGAGATGTGATCGGCGTCGATGTGGCTGACCACGACCAGGTCGAGGACCTCCTCGCGCTTGGCCAGCTGGCGAAGAGTCTCGAACGTCTGAGTGCGGAAGCTCCCGGCACGGCCGCCGTCGATGAGCGCGTGGTGGTCGTCACTCGACGTCAGCAGCAGGCAGTCGCCGTCGGTGGCATAGAACACCTTCAGCTTCACAACCGGCTGCTCTCGCGTGCCTTCTCGTAGACGGCTGCCTGCTCGACGCAGGCCGCGGCGTCGATCACTCCGAAGCCCAAGTCGTTCCGCCATGCGAAGTCGTGCCCGGGGAGGGGCGTCGACGTCGTCCGGATGATGCCCAGGATCTGTGCCGAAGTCAGGCGCGGCGCGATGCCGAGCATGAGGGCGGCAACGCCGCACACGTAGGGACTGGCCATGCTCGTGCCGGTCATGGCGATCCACGGCCGGGATCCGTCGAATCCGCCGGCCGCCACCACCTCGGTGCCGTCGGCGGCAATGTCGGGCTTGAACCGACCATCCCGCGTAGGACCGCGACTCGAGGTGATGTGCGGCGCGTTGTGGGCCAGGTCGGCGTTGGCTACCGACAGGACTCGTTCGGCGCACGCAAGGGAGTTGATCGTCCGGTCGGCGGCATAGGAGCCGGGCCCGAAATAGGAGGGGTAGCGCCACACCCTTCCACCTCCCGGGCGGGCGAGAGAGCGGGGATCGTCGCGCTCGATCCAGGCGTCGTAACGGCCGTCACGCACGACGGTGGCGGTGAGTCGCACGCGCCACTCTCCGGCCGCGATCGGCCCGACCGGCTGCAGCCCGTCGGAGTTGGGAGCGAAGAAGGGCGACAACATGATCCAGATGCGGTTGGCGCCATTGGTCGGGTGGTAGGTCTCGCTGTGCACGCTGAGCACGGTCCCGTTGTCGAGCACGACGTTCCGGGCCCTGAACCCCGGCTTGATCGGCCCAAGCCACTGGCCTCCCGGCGGCCGGATCTCGACGTCGATGCGGTCAGGTGCGCTGTACCAGATCTCCATCTCGTTCTCCGAGATGTCGGCGACCTCGCCGCCGGCGACGATCCATCCGAGCTCATGGCGCAGGTTGGTGGCCACGAACGTGCCGCCGGCATGGATACGACCGCCGACGAACGCCACGTCCGTCGGCGACCTCGGCTCGACCTGCCCGGCGTTGCCCGCCGCGACCGCCACGCAGCGCCCTGGTGTCGTGAGGGCGCCGTCGATCCAACGCGCCATGGAACTCGAGGTGTCGTGCGCGTGCCCGTTCGTGCCCAGGCTGATGTTGATGGACAGTGGCAACGGCCCGTTGTTTCCGCCCAGCTCCGCCGCCAGCGCCAGAAGGTAGTCAACGGCGTCTGCGATGCGTGTGGAGTCGTAGAAGCTTTGTGACGCTGCCGTATCCTCCGGCCGGAGGGCAATCAGCACCCCTGCCAGATGCGCTCGTCTGGCGACGCCACGGCGGCCGGCGGCTATCGACGCGACGTGCGTGCCATGTGACCCCGGTGACATCGCCGACTGCGGCTCCAGGCGCGTGGCCGACATCTTGCGCTTCGCCGCCCCCGCAATGGCCGCGTCCATGTTCCCCTTGACGATCTCCGACCCGTAGTTCAAGGCCTCGAACCGCTCGCCCGGGCGGCACTTGGATGGTTCCGGCCGCAGCGTCCCCCCCTGGTCCCAAATGCCGACCCAGCGGGTACCCCGCCCCCCCGGCTCGAGGAAGTCCTCGTGGGCGAAGTCGAACCCTCCGACGTCGATGATGCCTACCAGCACGTCCTGGCCATAGCGGTGCTGGCGTGCATGTCTCGACACCCGGCGCATGTCGTGGTCCGGTGACGCGGTCGTGTGGGCCACAGCCGGTTCGGGAACCCTCAGCGTCTGACCGGGCTCGACGTAGGACACCCCTGGCGTGGCGTGCAGCTCACGTAGCTTTGTCGCGGGCACCTCGAGGGCTGCGGCGTCCAGCTTCCAGCGCACCCGACTCGCCAGGGACTTGATCGTGTCCATGGCCTGCTCGCGCACCTTTGGGTCGAGGCCCTGTTCCAGCTGGACGAAGAGACTGAACCGCACGTCAGGCGGCTCGACCTGCGTCGGCAGCCGCTCCCTGACCGATAGCACCTCATGCACGCTCATCGGGATCAGCTCGGGCGGGGCGGCGCCGGGGATGCCGGCACGCTCGCCGCTGGCTGCGCCGGGTGCCGAGTGAGCAACCGAGGCGCACTGCTGCGCCCGGCCGATGTTGACGTCGGTGGAGCCGTTGACGAAGACATCGAGCTTGGGGGCCACTCCCTCGACGATTCTCCGGATCTTTGCCTCCGGAACTCCCCGTACCACCGCCGCCCCCTCGTGCCGACCGTAGGTAACCGGGCCATCCTTTCACGCCAACAGCTCGATTGCCCTGGCCC
Source organism: Actinomycetota bacterium (assembly GCA_030777325.1). Lineage (GTDB taxonomy): Bacteria > Actinomycetota > Acidimicrobiia > Acidimicrobiales > YB1-3. The sequence goes on from JALYGF010000024.1 coordinate 36,850, forward strand.
GTGACGCCGGTCACGGCATCCGTCCTGGCGTGGGTAGCCTGATCCGATGTGAGAGTTGTTGCCGCGCGCTCCCCGGCGGCACATGGCTGAGGCAGGCTCGACCGGGCAGATCCAAGAGGCTCCGCCTACCCGACTCGCTCGCCGGCTGGACCTCTCCGACGCCGTTGTCATCGGCCTCGGCTCGATGATCGGTGCCGGCGTGTTCGCTGCGCTGGGCCCCGCGGCCGCGGCTGCGGGCAGTGGCCTGCTCGTCGGCTTGGCGTTGGCAGCCGCCGTGGCGTATTGCAACGCCACCTCCTCGGCCCGCTTGGCGGCCGTATACCCGCAGTCGGGAGGCACCTACGTCTACGCCCGGGAACGGCTGGGCGACTTCTGGGGCTACCTGGCCGGGTGGGGTTTCGTGGTCGGCAAGACGGCGAGCTGTGCCGCCATGGCGCTCACCTTCGGTGCCTACGCCGCCCCCGGTTGGCGACGCCCGCTCGGCGTTGCCGCTGTCGTGGCCATGGCCGCGGTGAACTACCGGGGCGTACGAAAGACGGCGGGTCTTACCCGTGGGATCGTCGCCGTCGTCCTTGCATGCTTGGCCGCAGTAGTGGTCGCCGCCCTGCTGGGAGGCACGGCCTCGGGAGACAACCTCGGCTCCCTGACGGTGGGCGGGGCGCGTGGAGTGCTCGAGGCAAGCGGGCTGTTGTTCTTCGCCTTCGCCGGCTACGCCCGAATCGCGACCCTCGGCGAGGAGGTGGTCGACCCGGCCCGCACCATCCCGCGAGCCATCCCTCTGGCCCTGGGCATCGCCACGGCGATCTACGGCGTCGTCGCCGTTTCCGCCCTGGCGGCGGTGGGCCCCGGCGGCCTGGCCGGATCGGACGCGCCGCTCGCCGCCGCCGTCGGGGCAGGAT
>JALYGF010000025.1 GCA_030777325.1 Actinomycetota bacterium
CAGCGGCGAGGCCGGGGCGGCCTTCGAGTGTGAGCTCACCAACGGGGCCACCGTGGTGTCCGCCTTCGGGCCCTGCACCAGCCCCAAGTCCTACGACCTGTCCACCCAGCCCGACGGGACCTACACCCTGTCCGTGCGCCAGACCGACGCCGCGGCCAACACCAGCGCCACGGCCACCAGCGGCTACACCCTGGACCGGGCCGTGCCGGTCGCCCCCACGCTCACCGCTCCGAGCCCCAACCCGGGCAACGACGCCACCCCCACCTGGTCCTTCAGCGGCGAGGCCGGGGCGGCCTTCGAGTGTGAGCTCACCAACGGGGCCACCGTGGTGTCCGCCTTCGGGCCCTGCACCAGCCCCCACAGCCCCGACCTGGCCGCCCAGCCCGACGGGACCTACACCCTGTCCGTGCGCCAGACCGACGCCGCGGCCAACACCAGCGCCACGGCCACCAGCGGCTACACCCTGGACCGCTCGGCTCCGACTCCGCCCGTAGTGGTCTCCGGCCCAGGTTCCGGCGGTTCCGACCCCACTCCCAGGTGGGTCTTTTCCGGGGAGCCCGGAGTCACCTTCACCTGTGAGCTGCGAATGGGCGGCGAGGTGGTCTCGCCGGCCACCTCGTGCACCAGCCCTGCGTCCTACGACCTGTCCGGCCAGCCCGACGGCACCTACACCTTGGTGCTCGTCCAGACCGACCCTGCCGGCAACACCAGCGCTCCCACCACCACCGACTACACCCTCGACCGCTCCGCCCCACCTCCTCCGGCGGGCCAACCGGCCGGCGGCGGTGGGGATACGGCACCCGCTCCGCAGGCGGTCCCCGGGACGAGGACCGGTCCGACGGCTCGGACGACGTTCCCGGTTCTGGGACCACCGGACGGCAGTGCCACGAGTGGCGCCGGAGCCAGCTCCTCGAGGGTGGCGGCCGATTCGCCCCCAGAGGACGCACCGCCCGCGGCCGTGGCGAGTCCTCAGACTCAGACTCAGCCTCCGCGCACTCCCCGCCGCCCCTCGGGCCAGCCGGCGGACGGCGGGACGACCGCCCTCGAGATCCTGGCCGAGGTGGCGGGCAAGACGGCATTTCCCATGATCCTCGTACTGATCGTCGTGTTGTTTCTTGCCATCCAGGACCGCATTGACCGCAATGACCCCAAACTGGCGCTCGCTCCCGTCCGCTCGGAGCCCTTGGACTTCATCGATCCTTCTTCTCTGCCGATACGGGGATGATGCATCAGGACATGGTGCCCCTCGGGGAGCGGCTGCGGTACATGCAGCTGTTCCGGCTGACCGCGGTCGCGCTTCTCCTCGTGGGTCGCCTCGTATCGCCAGAGCTCGGACAGGCCCCCTTCGGGACCGTGCTGCTCGCCACAGGCACCTACACGCTGGCCTTCTCCGTCACTGAGGCGTTGTGGCGCTACGGGGGGCGGCGGAACCTTCCGCTGTTCGGCGCGATGTTGCTCGTCGATGGCGTCTTCCTCGGCTACATGGGCTATGCAACCGGAGGAACCCTGAGCCCGGTTCGCTACCTGATACTCGTCCACCTGATCGTGGTCACGCTCCTGGCCTCGTACCGAACGGGGCTCAAGATGGCCCTCTGGCACTCGGTGCTGCTCTTCGTGGTGTTCCACGCTCAGGAGGCAGGATTCCTCCAACCCGTCGAGCGGGCCTACCGGGGCCTCCCGGGCAGCGACTACCAGCGGCTGTCCACCTACGTGACGGCCTTCTGGCTGGTGGCCCTCAGCACCGCGGCGTTCTCCTCGATCAACGAGCGGGAGCTGCGGCGCCGGCGAATCGACCTGGAAGCGCTGGCTCAGATAACCAACGCCCTCGAGAAGGTGCACAAGCCCCATGCCGTCGCCGGTGTCCTGGCCGATGGCCTGGCCGACACCTTCGGCTTCCAGCGACTGGTGGTCCTGGGGGAGCCCAAGGGCGAACCGACCCTCCTGGGGCACCGGGGGGCGGAGTCGGACGTGACCGTCGAACCCGGGATCGACGAGCTGGTCCGCTTCTCGTGGGAGAAACGAGAGACGCTGCTGCTGAAGAGGTTCGACGAGGATGCCAATCCCCGCCTCGCCAAATGGCTCCCCAACGCGAAGAACGTGATCGTCACCCCCTTGCTGGCCGAGGACCGACCTATCGGCGTCGTCGTCGCCGAGCACTCGATGCGCCAGGGATCGCGCATCGAGCAGCGAGTTGTGGCCATGGTCTCGCAGTTCTCGGCGCACGCGGCTCTTGGCCTCGACAACGCCTGGCTCCTGGAGAGGGTGCAGGAGATGGCGGAGACCGACGGTCTCACGGGCGTGGCCAACCGCCGCACCTTCGAGGTCACTCTGGAACTGGAGGTGACCCGGGCCTTCCGAAACGGCGATCGACTGAGCCTGATCATGGGCGACATCGACCACTTCAAGAAACTCAACGACAACCACGGTCACCAGACGGGTGACGAGGTCCTCCGCACGGTGGCTGCCGCCCTCAGGGGCGTGTCCCGGGACTTCGACACTGTGGCCCGTTACGGTGGGGAGGAGTTCGCCGTCATCCTGCCGAACTGCGCTGAAGAGGAAGCGCTGGCCGCTGCCGAGCGTCTGCGCACCAGCGTGGCCTCGGCGGGGACAGTGGTCCCGGTGACCATCAGCGTGGGTGTCGCCACCTATCCCGTGCACGCATCCGGAGGGACTGGCCTGGTGCAGGCGGCCGACGAAGCGCTGTACGAGTCGAAGCGAGCGGGCCGCAACCGAGTGACCCAGTCCGTCCGGACGCTGTCAGGTCCCTTCGAGCCCTCCGTCTCGGGGGCGGGAGTCAGGTCAACGTGACCCGCAGGGTGCCGGCACCGGCGTAGCACTGCGATACCGGGCTCCCGGGTGTCGATCATCCACACGGACGCTGGCTCCCTGGTGAACGACCAGTGAACTTTGACCGTGAGGCCAACCGCTCTCAGGTCTTAGTCCGCCGTCCCCCGTAGAGTCGTGTCGTGCGGTTCTTCGCCGTCGGTGTTGTGCTGCTGGCGTGCACCTGCGCAGCGTGGGCGGTGGCGCTCCTTGGCCGTGAGCGTCGGCGGCTGCGGAGCGATCTCGACGAGCTCTCCCTCGCCCTCGGCGGCGCCGGCACGGCCACCTCGCCCAGCCCCGATGTCGGAGGAGCCTTGGCCCGCCTCCGCCAGTCCGTCGACTGGATCAAGGAGGAGTCGCGGGAGTGGCGCCGGTTGGCCGGCTGGTTGTCCCAGACCCTCGAGGCGACGCCCCTTGGCGTGGTGGTCACCGCCGGTGACGGCCGGGTGGTGTTCCGCAACGAGGCGGCCGTGTCCCTCATGGGAACACGGTTGGGCGAGGCCCTGGCGTCCCAGGCTCTGGCCGAGCTCTTGGACTCGGCTCGCTCGGGCCAGTCGACGGCCAAGGTTCTCGACCTCCACGGCCCGCCGCGCCGCACCCTCACCGTGTGGAGCGTGCCCATGGGAGGCGATGGCACCGCCGCGGTGATCATCGAGGACGTCTCCGAACGCAAGCGGCTCGACGCGGTCCGCCGCGACTTCGTGGCCAACGTCAGCCACGAGCTGAAGACACCGGTCGGCGCCCTCGGGCTCCTGGCGGAGACCCTTGCCTCGGAGGACGACGCCGAAGTCGTCCACCGCCTGGCTGAACGGGTCCAGACCGAGGCCTTCCGAGTGGCCCGGATCATCGAGGACCTGCTCAGCCTCAGCCGGCTCGAGGCCGAGGAGGCGCCTCAGCACGAGTCGACGCCGGTGCACGCCGTCCTCGCCGGAGCGGTGGACCAGATCCGTCCGTCGGCCACGCTCCGGCAGGTGGAGATCCGAGTTGCGGAGCCCCCTCGGCGCTGGTCCGTCATCGGAGACCGGCGCCAGCTCGTCTCGGCTCTGTTCAACCTTCTGGAGAACGCCGTGAAGTACTCCAGCGCCGGCTCGAGGGTGGAGGTGGGAGCCAACAGTGACGGGCGCAGCGTGGACCTCGTAGTGCGGGATCACGGCGTGGGCATCCCGTCCCGTGACCTCGACCGCATCTTCGAGCGCTTCTACCGAGTCGACCAGGGGCGGGGCCGCGACACCGGGGGAACCGGGCTCGGCCTGGCGATCGTCCGCCACGTGGCTCACAACCATCACGGCGAGGTCCTGGTGGATTCGAGGGAAGGTGAAGGGTCCACGTTCACCCTGCGCATCCCGGCCGAGGCAGGGACCATGAGCCTCTTGGCCGATGCCGGATGACACGAGGAACGGTGGACCAGTGACGGAGCCGCAGGCCACGGTTCTCGTCGTGGAGGACGAGGAGTCCTTCGTGGAAGCGCTCACGGTCGGGCTCAAGCGGGAGGGTTTCCTGGTCCGGGTGGCCAAGGACGGCCTGGAGGCACTGACGCTGTTCGACGCCGTTCAGCCCGACCTCGTGCTGTTGGACGTGATGCTGCCGCAGCTGGGCGGAGTGGATGTCTGCCGGGAGATAAGGAGCCGTTCGAAGACGCCGATCATCATGGTGACGGCCAAGAGCGCGGAGATCGACACGGTGGTGGGACTGGAGGTCGGCGCGGACGACTACATCACCAAGCCGTACCGGCTGCGGGAGCTCGTGGCCCGGATGCGAGCCGTGCTGCGGCGGGCGCCGCGCAGGGAAGAGACGAAGACGAGTGGGCCGGCGTTGAAGGTCGGCGACGTCCAGCTCGACCCCGAGCGCCACGAGGTGCTGGTGCGGGGCCAGGAGGTGTCGCTGCCGCTCAAGGAGTTCGACCTCCTGGAGCTGCTCCTCTTCAATGCCGGGAGGGTGTTGACCCGCGAGACGCTCATCGACCGCGTCTGGGGTCCGAACTACGTCGGCGACACCAAGACACTCGACGTACACATCAAGCGCCTCCGCTCCAAGGTGGAGGACGATCCGTCGGTGCCACGGCGCATCGTCACCATCCGGGGCCTGGGCTACCGCTATGAGCGAGACGTCTGACGCCGCGGTCGGCCAACCGGCCGGCGCCGCCCTCGGGTCCGCGTCCGCGGCCTCTGGCGACTCTGCGAACATAGGGGAGATGGTGGAGACGAGGAAGCGCTACCACGAGGAGCTCCACCAGTTGACGGTGGACACGGTGAGGCTGGCGGCCATGGCCGCCGAGCAGATCGCCGCGGGGACAGAAGCGCTCCTCTCCAGCGACCTGGCCGGTGCCGAGCGTGTGATCAACGAGGACAAGCACATCGACGACCTCTTCCACGCCATCGAGGAGAACGCCTACTTCGTCCTGGCCCGCCAGAGCCCCATGGCCAGCGAGCTGCGCACCGTGATCGCGATCCTTCGGGTGATCCACGAGGTCGAGCGTTGCGGCGACCTGATGGTGAACGTGGCCAAGGCCACCCGGCGGCTCTACCCCTACGGGCTGGACCCCAAGGTGCGCGGCCTCCTCCAGAGGATGGGTGAGCAGGCCGGCGCCCAGCTGCGATTGGCCGTGGTGGCCTTCGACGACGGTGACGTGGTGAAGGCGGCTGCCGTCGAGGACATGGACGACGTCATGGACGACCTCACCAAGGCCTTGTTCCGGACCATCTTCGCCGTCGGTGCCGCCGACGAGACGGAGCTTCAGCGGGCGGTGCAGATCGCCCTGGTCGGTCGCTACTACGAGCGCATCGCCGACCACGCCGTCAACGTGAGCCAGCGGGTGCACTTCATCGTCACCGGAACCCTCGCCGACCACGAGGGCGGGGGGCCTTAGCCGAACCGGCCGGTGATGTAGTCCTCGGTGCGCTGGTCGGACGGGGTGGTGAAGATCCTCTCCGTGCGGTCGACCTCCACCAGCACACCCGTGCGCTGGCCCTCGTCGTTGACCTCGGTGGTGAAGAACGCCGTTCGGTCCGAGACGCGCGCCGCCTGCTGCATGTTGTGGGTGACGATTACGATGGTGAACTCCCGCTTCAGCTCGATCATCAGTTCCTCGATGCGGTTGGTGGCCAGCGGATCGAGGGCCGAGCACGGCTCATCCATGAGGATGACATCGGGCCGGACGGCCAGGCACCGAGCAATGCACAGCCGCTGCTGCTGCCCGCCGGAGAGGGCCTGGGCGCTCTGCTTGAGCTTGTCCTTCACCTCGTCCCACAATGCCGCCCGCCGCAACGACTCCTCGACCAGGTCGTCCATGTTCCTCTTGATCCCGTTCACCTTGGGACCGAAGGCCACGTTGTCATAGATGGATTTCGGGAACGGGTTCGGCTTCTGGAAGACCATGCCGATGCGGCGCCTGACCTCGATGGGATCCACGGTCGAGCCGTACAGGTCCTGGCCGTGGTACTCGATTCGACCCTGCACCCTGGTCCCGGGGATGAGGTCGTTCATTCTGTTCAGGCAGCGGATGAAGGTGCTCTTCCCGCAGCCGGACGGCCCGATCACGGCCGTGATCTCGTTCCCACCCACGTCCAGGTTCACTTCGCGGACGGCCCTGAAGTCGCCGTAGTAGACGTCGAGCCCGAGGATCCGGAGCACCACGACCCAAGGTGCGTCGGGCGTTCTCTCCAAGACGTCGGGCTTGGGGATGCTCATGGCTGGCGGCGCCAGCCGACGCAGGACATCGGTCATGTTCGTACCACTTCCAGGGTGGAGAGGTGAACTTCGGGCGACAACCGGTTCACCGAACGGTGAATCGAGCCGAGATCAGCCGGGCGATCACGGTCAGGAGGAGGACCAGGGCGATGAGGGTGAAGGCCGCCCCCCATGCCCGCTCCTGGGCGCCGGCGAACGGCAGCTGGGCGTTGCGGAAGATCTGTACCGACAGCGCAGTGTTGGATCCCTCCAGCAGGTTGGAGTTGACGGCGTTGGTGGCCCCGATGGTGAACAGCAGGGGGGCGGTCTCGCCGGCGGCGCGGGCTACGGCGAGCAACGAACCGCTGGTGATGCCGGGCAGGGCGGCCGGTATGACGACGGTGAGGATGGTCCGGGACGTGCTGGCCCCGAGGGCCAGGCTTCCTTCCCGCAGCTCTTGGGGGACCAGGCGGAGCATCGACTCGGTGGAGCGGATGACGATGGGCAGCATCAGCGCTCCCAGGGCCAGGGCCCCGGCCAGCCCCGACTGGCCGAAGCGCAGCACCCAGATGGTGTAGAGGAACAGTCCCATGACGATGGAGGGCACGCCGGCCATGACGTCGCTCAGGAACCGGATGACAGCGGCCAGGCGATTGCCGCGCCCGTACTCGTTGAGGTACACGGCGGCCATGATCCCGAGTGGGATGGACATCAAGGCCGCGGCCCCGGTGGTGAGCAGCGTGCCCACGATGGCCGGGCCCATGCCGGGCCCGGCCACTCGAGAGCGGACCGGGATGTCCCTGGTCAGGAAGGCGACGTCGACAACGCCCACCCCCTTCTGGACCACATAGACGATCACCAAGGCCAGCGGAACGGCAGCCACCATGACCGACGCCCAGATGAGCACCGAGGCCAGCCCGTTCCTGAACAGGCGGCTGCGCTGCACGGTGGCTCCCTCGAGGGGCGGCGGCATCGAGGCGGGGCGGTCAGCGGTCGTGGTCATGCCATTGCCGTCGCCGTGCGGCCGAAGACCGAGCGGGCGACCACGTTGACCACGATGGTGATGGCGAAGAGGACGACCCCGAGCCCGATCAGGGCTGAGCGGTGCGTGCCTCCGGCCTCTCCGAACTGGTTGGCGATGACGGCGGCCATGGCGTCACCGGACCCGAAGAGCCGCGAGGTGATCTGGGGGCTCGACCCGATCACCAGGGCGGCGGCGATGGTCTCGCCCATGGCCCGCCCCAGGCCGAGCATGACGGCCGCCACCGTCCCTCCACGGCTGTGGGGGAAGACCGCCCCTCGGATCATCTCCCAACGGGTGGCGCCGAGGGCCAGAGCCGCCTCCTTGTGGTCTCGGGGAACGGTGTTGTACACCTCGCGGATCAGCGAGGTGACGATGGGCGTGATCATCAAGGCAAGGATCAGCCCGGCCGTGAAGTAGCTCTTGCCGTTCAGTGGTGGGGCGAAGAGCGTGCTGAGGACAGGCACCGAGCTAGTGGAATCGCTGATGGCCTCGTACAGCTCGAGGATCCCGGGGGCCAGGACCAGCAGCCCCCAGAGGCCGAAGACCACCGAGGGAACGGCCGCCAGCAGGTCGATCAGGTAGACGACCGGCCGGCGCAGGCGCGCGGGGGCCAGCTCGGAGAGGAAGAGGGCGATGCCCACGCTCACGGGCACGGAGAACACCAGGGCGATGGCCGAGATGACCAGCGTGCCGTAGATGAATGGCAGGGCCCCGAAGAGGTCCTGGCTGGGTATCCACTGGTCGGAGGTGACGAAGGCGAGCCCTTCCTGGTCGAAGGCGGGAAGGGCCTGGTCCGTCGTGGACAGGGTGATGAGGCCGAGGATCAGCAGCACCGTCAGCCCCGAGCCCAGCGCAACGAGGTGGAAGCCCCGGTCGGTCAGGGCCGAGCGTGACGAGTCGAGGGCGGGGACGGCAGAGGTGGCCATAGGGGAGGAGGCCGTCGCAGCTAGGCAGGCACCACGATGTTGTCCAACTGGGCCAGCGCCTTGTCCCTGATGGGGGGTGGCAGCTCGGCGTAGTCGATGGGGACGGCCTGCCTCTGGCCTTCGGTGAGCAGGAAGCGGAGGAAGGCCTTGAGAGCGTCACCCTTGGCCTTGTCCTCCTGGTTCTTGTACACGAGGATCCAGGTGGGCGCCGTGATCGGGTAGGCCTGGGCCCCGGCGGCGTCGAGCGGGTTGTAGGTGAGGTCGGGCTTCAGCTCCGCCCCTTCGAGGGCCGCTGACGCGCCCTGCGGCGTGGGCTCCACGAACTGGCCGCTCTTGTTCTTCACCATGGCCACCCGCAGCTGGGACTCCTTGGCGTCGGAGAGGTCCACGTAGCCGATGGCGCCGACGCTGCTCTTCACGATCTGGGCCACGCCCGAGTTCCCGTTCCCGGCCTGCTCGTCGGCCGGCCAGGGCACCGTAGAGCCCGAGCCGAGCCTCCACACCCCGGGGGCGGCGGCCACCAGGTACTTGGTGAAGTTCTCAGTGGTGCCCGAGCCGTCCGAGCGGTGAGCCACGGTGATGGGGGTGGCTGGCAACTTGGCTTCGGGGTTCAGGGCCCTGATCTCGGCGGCGTCCCACTGCTTGATCTCTCTCTGGAAGATCTTGGCGATCACCGGGGCGTCGAGCCTGAGCGCCTGCACGTCGGGGAGGTTGTAAGAGACCGTGATTGGTGCAGCCACGGTGGGCACGTAGAGGAACTCGCCGCCCTTGTACTTGGCCACGTCCTCGGGCTTCACGGTGCCGTCCGAGCCCGCGTAATCGACCACCTGGTCCTGCAGCTCCTGACGACCTTTGCCCGAGCCGCCTCCGCCGTAGTTCACGGTGACGCCCTTCTGCTGCTTCTTGAACTCGGCTATGACCGCTTCGTAGAAGGGCTGCGGGAAGGTGGCGCCGGATCCGTTGAGGGTGGCGGTGAGCTGCGACTCGGAGCCGCCGCCGCTGCCTTCGTCCCCGTTGCCGCCGCAGGCGGCGCTCACCAGCGAGACGGTGAGTACAGCGCCAAGCACACGGACCGAGCGCAGAGCTGAACGGGGAGTCATTGGAGTATGGACCTCCTCATCTGGGGCTGTCACACCACGAGCCGTGCCCCAAGCTAGGACGCGCTCGTTGCCCAAAGACCACCGCCTGGTGTCCCGGAGGTGAACGAGGGCTGAAGAACGGGAGCGCGGAGGCAACCGGCTCGGCGGTGACCGTGACGACCGGTCCCGTACAGAGTCCGGAACACCCGGTCCAACGCCCCGGACGCGGTGGAGCCCGGCCGTCCCATCGGGTGACCTTTCGGCCTCCCGGTGGTTCGAACCGAGCTCCAACGACTTTGTACACCCGCCGGGCTCGGGAAGCAAGGGGAAATTCCTCCTCACCTCCCGCCTGGGTGGAGGGCTGACACCACCCTGCCGCTGGGCCGTCGCTCAGCGGACTGCCGGGAACGGCCGTAGCCGGCTACTCCGAGACGCTCTCCTCCTGGGGACGCCCAAGGCGGTCAGCACGGCGGTGGCGTTGAGAGCCGCACGGCCGGTCACGGGGTCGCCCTTGGTGTCTGGCCGGCGCCAGGTCCAAGTGAGACCCGACGGGCAGGTTCTCTTCGTCAACATCTTCGGCCAAGGCGTTGCCGACACGGCATGACGTTGCCCAGCTACCCCGGCGAGCGGTTGGGGATGGCGCGCCCGTCCATTCCCACCGCCTTCTGCAGTCGAGAAGCCTGTAACCATCCGCCCGGGCGGGCGGTCTGACTGGAAAGGCCGTCTCGAGCGGGGGGAATTGGCGCGTGGCTGTAGGAGTGATGTTCCCCGGGCAGGGGGCGCAACGGGCGGGGCTCGGGCTGGCGTGGCGAGACCACCCGGCCTGGTCCGTGGCGGAGCGCGCTGAAGCCGCGCTGGGCCGGTCCTTCGCCGATCTCCTCCTCGACCCGGACGCCTCGCTCGAGCGCACCGAGGACGCCCAGCTGTCCGTCCTGCTCACGTCCCTGATGGCCTGGGAGACTGTGGCCCCCACCCTCGCCCCGGTCGTGGGCTTCGCCGGGCACTCGCTCGGCCAGGTGACGGCCCTCATCGCCGCCGGCACCCTGAGCTTCGAGGACGGCATCCGGCTGGCTGCTCGCCGCGCCCAACACACCCAGGGGGCTGCCGAGCGCCGGCCGGGCGAGATGTTGGTGCTGCTCGGGGCCACGCCCGACCAGGCGCACCAGCTCTGTGAGAGCGGCACCGGTGAGTGCTGGCTGGCAAACGACAACGCCCCGGGGCAGGTCGTGGTGGCAGGGACGGTCGCAGGAGTGGCCGACGCCGAGGAGCGGGCCGGGTCCCTCGGCGTCCGCCGGGCCACCCGGCTGAGGGTGGGTGGCGCGTTCCACACCCCCCTCATGGCCGACGCCGCCAACGCCTTCGCTCACGACCTGCGGACCGCATCGCTGTCGAAGTCGTCGGTTCCGGTGGTCTCCAACGGCGATGCCCTTGCTTACGACGACGGCGACGGCTGGCGGCAGCGCCTGGAGGCCCACCTCGTGCGCCCCGTCCGCTGGCGGGAGTCGGTGCAGACCCTGGTGAGCCTGGGCGCCACCGACCTGGTCGAGGTCGGTCCCGGCAGCATCCTGGCCGGACTGGCCCGGCGAATCGTTCCCGATGTGCCCGTGCGGGGCAGCGAGTCACCCCTTCAGGAGGTGTCGGCATGACCATGACATCAACCAAGTCCGTTCGCGGCGAGGACCTGGAGGTCTCGGAGCGGGTCATCCTCGCCCCGGCGATGGGCGTGTTCCAGCCCGTTGCCGGCGAGGAGCGGACCGTCGCCGTCGACGGGCGCCAGGAGAAGTCGGTCACCGAAGGCGAGGTGGTGGGCGTGGTCGAGGCCCGCGGCCAGGCCGTCCCCGTCCGCAGCGCCTTCAGCGGGTTCCTCATGGGGATGCTGGCCCATCCCGGCGAGCGCGTCCGCGAGGGCCAGCCAGTGGCCTGGCTGCGGGTCCTCTAGCCGGTGCACGCCAGTACGACCATGCCGAGCTGCCAGACATTTCCCGAGGGTTTGAAATAGATGGGCCTCACCATCACCGGCCTGGGCACGGCCATTCCCGAACAGCGCCTCACCAATGCCGACCTCGAGCGGATGGTGGACACGAGTGACGCCTGGATCGTCGAGCGCACCGGCATACGGGAGCGACGGGTCGCCGCCCCCGACGAGACCTCGGCCACGCTCGGAACCGATGCCGCCGCCGCCGCCCTGAAGGACGCCGGGCTGACCCCCGGCGACATAGGCCTGCTGGTGGTGGCTACCACCACCCCCGTCCAGCTCTTCCCCTCGACGGCCGTGCGCATTCAGGACTCCCTCGGGCTGCGCTGCGGAGCGTTCGACGTCATGGCCGCCTGCTCGGGCTTCGTCTACGGCCTGGTGACGGCGGCGGGGATGATGACAGTCCACGCCGGTCTCCCGGCGGCGTCGGGAGGGCAGTCCGGGGGTCGTCCCTCCCTAGTGGTCGGGACGGAGACCCTCACTCGGGTCGTCGACCCCAACGACCGTTCAACCCGCATCCTCTTCGGCGATGGCGCCGGCGCCGCCGTGGTGGACCACTCGGTGGAACCCGACGGGGGGCTGCTGTCGTGGGACCTGGGCTCCGACGGCTCGCTGGTCTCGTTGCTCGAGGTCCCGCCCGGAGAGCCCTGGCTGCGCATGGAGGGCAAGGAGGTCTTCCGTCGAGCCGTCCGGGTGGTCGTGGAGTCGTCCGCCACCGTCCTCCAGAAGGCAGGCATGACACCCGAGGACGTGGACCTGTTCGTGCCCCATCAAGCCAACGTCCGCATCATCGACGCCGTCTGCAGCCGCATCGGGATCCCCTTGGACCGCACCGTGGTCAACATTGACCGTTACGGGAACACGTCGGCGGCGTCCATCCCCCTCGCCCTGGCCGAAGCCGCCGAGCAGGGCCGGCTCACCGGTGGCGAGGTGGTGCTCGTCTCCGGCTTCGGTGCCGGGATGACGTGGGCCAGCGCCGTCCTGCGCTGGGAACCGCGCCCGTGAGCACAGCCCGGGTCGCGCTCGTGACGGGCGGATCCGGAGGCATCGGTCGGGCCACCGCCGTGGCCTTGGGCCAGCACGGCCACCGGGTTGCCGTCGGCTACCGGCGCGACCGGGAGAGCGCCGAGAAGGCGGCCGCGGAGATCGACGGTCTTGCCGTCGAGTTGGACGTGACCGATCCCGACTCCGTGGACGCCGCCTTCAGCGGCGCGGAGGACGCCCTGGGGCCGGTGGAGGTCCTCGTGAACAACGCCGGCATCACTGCGGACGGGCTCATCCTGCGCATGAGCGACGACCAGTGGCGCGATGTGTTGAGCACCAACCTCGACGGTGCCTTCCACGCCACCCGGCGGGCCAGCGCCACCATGCTCCGGCGCCGCTTCGGGCGCATCGTGAACGTCGGCTCCGTGGTGGGCTCCACCGGAGCGCCGGGCCAGGCCAACTACGCCGCGGCCAAGGCCGGGCTCATCGGTCTGACCCGTTCGGTGGCCCGGGAGTTAGCCTCGCGGGGAGTCACCTGCAACCTGGTGGCGCCCGGGCCCATAACCACGGCCATGACCGACGCCCTCACCGAGAAGCAGCTGGGCGAGCTCGTCGGGATCGTGCCCATCGGTCGCATGGGAACCGCGGAGGAGGTCGCCGGGGTGATCGCCTTCTTGTGCTCGGACGCCGCCTCCTACGTCACCGGGGCCGTCGTCCCGGTGGACGGCGGTGCGAGCATGGGTCACTAGAACGCCGGAACCAAGACACACGGATCGAGAAGAGGAGCAATTCGATGGACAGAGATCAGGTCATGGTCACGATGCGAGAGGTCGCGCCCGAGGTCCTGGGCGTCGATCCCGACGTCGTGGTGGAGGAAGCCAGCTTCAAGGACGACCTCGATGCCGACAGCCTCGATCTGGTGGAGCTGGTCATGGGCCTCGAGGAGCGTCTCGACGTGGTCATCCCCGAGGACGAGCTCGCCGGCATCAAGACAGTGGGCGAGGCAGTCGACCTGGTGGTGGCCAAGCTGGCCGTGAAGACCTGAGGCGCCCGATGACGGCAACCTACCGACGGGACCGCCACCGGGTGGCCGTCACCGGCATGGGCGTCAAGTCGCCCGCCGGCAACGACCTCGACGAGTTCTGGTCCACGCTGCTGGCAGCCCGCCCTGCCGCCGCGCCCATCTCCCGGTTCGACGCCTCGAACCTCTCCGTCTCCTTCGCCTGCGAGGTTCACGACTTCGACCCCTCCGACTACTTCGGTCCCAAGGAGGTTCGCCGCGCCGACCGCGTGGTGCAGCTCGGCTTCGCCGCCGCCACCGACGCACTGGCCCAAGCCGGCGACATCGATGCCGACCCCAGCCAGTGCGGCGTGGTGGTGGGCAACGGCATCGGCGGCCTGTGGACGCTGGAGGAGGAGGAGAGGGTCCTACTGGAGAAGGGGCCGACCCGTGTCAGCCCGTTCCTGGTGCCGATGATGATGCCCAACGCCACCGCGGGCACCATCGCCATGCGCCACGGTTGGAAGGGCCCCAACTTTTGCGTGGCCACCGCCTGCGCCGCCGGCGCCAACGCCATCGGCGAGGCCGCCCGGCTGGTGCGGGAGGGTTCGGCCGAGGTCGTCCTGGCCGGCGGGACCGAGGCGGTGCTCACTCCCATCGCCATCTCCGCCTTCGCCCGCATGGGGGCGCTCAGCACCCGGTCCGACGACCCGGCGCGAGCCTCCCGTCCCTTCGACCCCGAGCGTGACGGGTTCGTGATGGGGGAGGGCGCGGCGTTCCTGGTGCTCGAGCGCTGGGACAAGGCAGAGGCCCGTGGGGCCGAGATCCACGGCGAGGTATTGGGCTATGGACGCAATGCCGACGCCTACCACATCACCGCCCCCGACCCGGACGGCAGTGGCGCGGTGGCGTGCATGGAGTCGGCACTGGAGGACGCCGGCCTGGGGCCGGCCGACGTGGGCCACGTAAACGCCCACGGCACCTCCACTCCTCTCAACGACACCATGGAGGCCGAGGCCATCGTCAAGGTCTTCGGTGGCTCACCGCCGCCCATCACATCCACCAAGGGCGTCACCGGCCACATGATCGGCGCCGCCGGGGCGGTGGAGGCCGTCGCTGCCGTCCTCGCTGCCCGGGACGAGCTGGCCCCACCCACCGCCAACCACGAGCGCACCGATCCCGGCGTGACGCTGGACGTCATTGCCGGTGAGCCCCGCCGCGTCAGTGGCCCGGTGCTGTCCAACTCCTTCGGCTTCGGTGGCCACAACGCCACCCTGGTGCTGGCCGCGGCCCCCCGCTGACGTCCGGAGCCTGACCTGCGGATCGCCGCCGGCCGCCCGTCGGCCGCCTCCGCCGAGATCACCGAGCTGGACGGGCGCACGGTGGCCATGTTCCGTCTCGAGGGCGGCGAGCACCGGGGAGC
>JALYGF010000026.1 GCA_030777325.1 Actinomycetota bacterium
CCCGCCCCGCGCACACCGGCTCCACCACACGGGGAAGCTCCGATGGGTCAAGGGAGCCGTCACAGTCCATGAAGCACACGACGGCGTCGGTGGCAGCCGCGAGGCCGGCATGGCAGGCGGCTCCGAAGCCGCGGCGCGGCTCGGCCACCACATGGGCCCCCAGCCGCTCGGCCACAGTGGCCGAGCCGTCGCTCGAGCCGTTGTCGACCACGATGGGGCGATACCCGACCGGCATCCGGCCCAGGACCCATGGAAGGGCCTCGGCTTCGTCGAGCACGGGAAGCACGATGTCGGGCACGCCGGGAACGTACACAGCAGAGGGGCACCGGGTGCTTCCACGGTGGCTTACGATCCGAAGAATTGTCGTCGTCCGCACCGGAGCCGGTGGCCCCTCTCCCTACTCTCGTCCAGATGCCGCCCACCCCGGTCCAGTCCTCCTCGCCGGGGCAACCTCCCCGCGTCCTGGTCGTGGACGACGACGCCACCGTCGCAGAGGTGCTCACCAGGTACTTGGAGCGCGAGGGCTTCGCCGTGGAGGCGGTGGGCGACGGCGGTGCCGCCCTCGAGCGGGCGGAGATGCTGTTGCCCGACCTGGTGGTCCTCGACCTCATGCTGCCGACGATCGGAGGGCTGGAGGTTTGCCGCCGGCTGCGAGCCATGGCACCGGTGCCGATCATCATGCTGACGGCGCTCGGGGAGGAGGGGAACCGGGTGGCCGGTTTGGAGCTCGGGGCCGACGACTACCTGCCCAAGCCCTTCTCCCCGCGGGAGCTCACCGCTCGGATCAAGGCCGTCCTGCGCCGGGCCAGGGCCCAGCCGATCGAAGGCCAGCTGATGGTGCTGCGCGCCGGCGGCCTGGAGATGGACATCATCGCTCACGAGGCTCGCCTGGACGGAGAACTCGTATCGCTCACCGTGCGGGAGTTCGACCTGCTCGCCTTCCTGATGCGCCATCCCCGGCGCACCTTCACCAGGGTCGAGCTGCTCGACCATGTGTGGGGTTACACGTATGGGGACAATTCCACCGTCACCGTCCACGTGCGGCGCCTCAGGGAGAAGATCGAGGCCGACCCGTCCCAGCCCGGCTACATACACACCGTCTGGGGCGTCGGGTACCGCTTCGAGCCGTGAGGGCTCACCTGCCCGGTGAGCCCCACACACCGCCCTCTCGCCCATGAGCCGGCTGGTGCTGGTCCTGGCCGCTGCCGTCGGGGTGGCCGTCACCGTGGCCGTGGCCCTGGCCCAGCCACTGAGCCGGACCGAAGCCGCCGAGCTGGCGCTCATCGCCGGGGCCGGGGCCGTGGCCATCGGGCTGGCGGGCGCCGGCGTTCTCTACCTGCTCCGGAACGGCTCCATCGGGGCCCAGGCCGTGGTGGTCGCGGCCACCTCGCTGGCCGCGGTGACCGGCGGCGCCGTCGCCGCCAGCAAGGCCATGTTCGTGACCGGCTCGGACCTCGGTGCCTTGTGGGTGGTCCTCGCTGCTTCGGCCACCGTGGGCATCGTCACCGCCCTGGTGCTCGGCAGGCGGGTGGACCGGGCCAGCCGGTCACTCGAAGCCGCCGCCCAGCGGATCGGCAGCGGCGAGCTTCCCGCCAACGTCCCCTCGCCGCCCACCGGCGAGCTGGCCGCCCTGGCCGCCCAGCTGGACGCCATGGCCACCCGGCTCGAGGAGGCACGCACCCGGGAGCGGGCGCTGGAGTCCTCCCGCCGGGAGCTGGTGTCATGGGTCTCCCACGACCTACGGACCCCGCTGGCCGGGATCCGGGCCGTCACCGAGGCCTTGGAGGACGGGGTGGTGAGCGACCCGGAGACGGTGGCGCGCTACCACCGCACCCTGCGTGAGGAGGCCGACACCCTGACCGTGCTGGTGGAGGACCTGTTCCAGCTCAGCCGGATCCAGGCCGGGGCTCTGCGCCTCAGCCTGGAGCGCTCCTCCATAGGCGACCTGGTGTCCGACGCCGTGGCCGCGACCGAGCCGATGGCCCGGCGGGCGGGCATCCGGCTAGAGGGGCGGCTGGAGGAACCCATTCCCGAGCTGGTGCTGTCGATGCCGGAGATCTCCCGTGTGATCCGCAATCTGCTGGAGAACGCCATCCGCCACAGCCGCCCGGGCGGAACCGTCCGGGTGGAGGCAGGCACCGGCCCAGGGCACGTGTTCGTGTCGGTGACCGACACGTGCGGAGGCATCCCGCTCGACGAGATCGACCGGGTCTTCGAGACGGGCTTCCGCGGCGCGACAGCCCGGACGCCGGGCCACGACGGGGCCGGCCTGGGCCTGGCTATCGCAAGGGGGCTGGTGGAGGCCCACAGGGGCCGGATCGGCGTGGCCAACCAGAACGGCGGCTGCCGCTTCACCTTCCATCTGCCCGTCCCGTCGTGAGGGTCCTGGTCACCGGCGGCGCCGGCTTCATCGGATCCCACGTCGTCGACGCCCTGGTCCAGGAGGGCCATCAGGTGGTGGTCCTCGACTCCCTGGACCCCGCCGCCCACGGCTCCGTGCCGAGCTACCTCAACCCCGGCGCCGATTACGTGTGGGAGGACGTTCGCGACGAGGACGCTTGGCTTCGCTGCCTCGACGGCGCGGACGCAGTGTGCCACCAGGCGGCCAAGGTGGGCCTGGGCAAGGACTTCGCCGATGTGAACCAGTACGTCGACGCCAACGACGTGGGCACGTCCGTCGGCCTGGCGGTCCTGCACCGGCAGCGCTTCGCCGGACGCCTGGTGCTGGCCAGCAGCATGGTGGTCTACGGGGAGGGCCGCTACCGCTGCCCCGAGCACGGACTGGTGCGCGCCGCCCCCCGCCACCCCGAGCGCCTGACAGCGGGATGCTTCGACCCGACGTGTCCCACCTGCGACAGATGCCTGTCCCCCGAGGCGGTGCCCGAGGACGCATCGACCGAACCCCGAAGCGTCTATGCCGCCACCAAGCTCCACCAGGAGCATCTGTGCTTCGCCTGGGGGCAGGAGAGCGGGGCACCGGTGGTGGCGTTGCGGTACCACAACGTCTACGGCCCCCGGATGCCGAGGGACACGCCCTACGCCGGCGTCGCCAGCATCTTCCGCAGCGCCCTGGAGGAAGGGAACGCCCCCAAGGTGTTCGAGGACGGCGGCCAGCTCCGCGACTTCATCCACGTGGAGGACGTGGCCCGGGCGAACCTGGCTGCCCTCAGCAGCGGACCCGCCGTTGCCGGAGCGTTCAACGTGGCGAGCGGCGAGCCCCACACCGTGGGCGACATGGCCGCCGCCCTGGCCGGCGCCTTCGGCGAGGGTGCGCCGGAGCCCCAGGTGACCGGCGAATGGCGAGCCGGTGACGTGCGCCACGTGTTCGCGGCCATCCAGCGGACCCGAACGACGCTGGGGTTCCAGGCCGAGGTGAGCTTCGAGGCAGGCATGCGCCAGCTGGCCCACGCACCGCTGCGCTCTCCGGTGGGCCCAGAGGGTGTGGGGGCCGAGGACGTGGTGCTCAGCGCAGGGCCCGGCGCACCAGGGTGGACAGGCCGTCGGCCGCGAACACCATCAACAGGATGGCCAGGATGAGGGTGGAGGTCTCCGAGTAGCGGAACAGCCGGATGGACAGGTCGACCTGCTGGCCGATCCCACCCGCCCCCACGAAGCCCACGATGGTGGCGGCACGCACGTTGCACTCCCACTGGTACATGCCGAGGGAGATCAGGTTTCGCCTGGCCTGGGGAACCACCGCCAGCGAGGCCACGCCCAGGCGGCCCATGCCGAGGAGGCGTACGGCCTCCACCGGAGCGGGGTCCACCGCCTCCAGCTGCTCGGCCCAGAGCTTGCCCAGCAGCCCGCCGGCGTGGATGCCGATGGCCAGGGCGCCGGCGAAGGGGCCGAGGCCCACGGCGGTGATGAAGATCAGCGCCCACACCAGCTCGGGTACGGCCCGGAGGAGGTTCAGCGTTCCCCTGGCCCCCCAGTACGGCCCGAAGCGCAGCGCGCGGCGCCACGCGGGCAAGCCGGCACTCGAGCCCGGGGTGAGGTTTGAAGCGGCGAAGACGCTGAGCGGGGCCCCGATGACCAAGCCGATCAACAGAGCGGTGGCGGAGATGTGCAACGTCTCCACGGCAGCGCTGCCCACCTCCCGTAGGTAGCTCGCGCTGAGCTCCGGACGCACGAACTCGGAGAGGAAGTCCGCCGCCTGCCGCCGGGCCTGGGTCCCGGTGAGCGTGCCCGGGGACACGCCCGCTCCCCGCATGCTCCACACCGCGAGGAGCGCCAGCAGCGCGGCCCACCCGAGGCGACGTCCGAGGGCGCGCCTCCTTGGGTCGCCACGAGGTGGCCGGTGACCGTCGCCGGGTACCAGCGCCGGCGCCGTCTTGGTGGTGGAGCCGGCGGTGGCGGTCATCCACACCCCCGGCGGAGGAGGGCCCGGCCGTCAGGATCGTGTGCCTCGAAGTCGGCGGCGTAGACCCGCTCCACCACGTCGGCCACCAGCTCGTGGGAGCTCCCGCTGAATGCCACCCGGCCCCGCTGCAGGGCGAGGATGCGATGGTGTCTCCGGGCTATGGCAAGGTCGTGGGTGGCGATCAGCAGCGTGGCCCCCGCCGCGGCCAGACGCTCCAGCGCCGCCAGCACGATGCCGGCGGAGCGTTGGTCGACCGAGGCGGTGGGCTCGTCGGCCATGATCAGCTCCGGGCGCTGCACCAGGAGCCGGGCCACGGCCACCCGCTGGCGCTGCCCACCGGAGAGCTCGTCCACCCGGGCATGGGCCAGCGACCCGATCTCCACCTCGTCGAGAGCCTCGTAGGAGCGGCGGGCAACGTCGGCCAACGGACCACGCAGTGACAGGCGCAGAGCCGCAGCGCTGCCCGCTCCTCCCAGGGCTCCGGCGGCCACGTTGCTGAGGGCGCTGGACATGGGCACCAGATCACCGCGCTGGTGGACAACCCCTAGGCGCTGCCGGAGCCGACGCAGGTCGCGCTGGCCCAGCCGGTCCAGCTCGGCGCCGCCGATCCGCACGCTCCCCGAATCGGGCACCAGGCTGCGGGTGAGGAGCCGGAACAGCGTCGTCTTGCCCGCTCCCGAAGGCCCGATGACCGAAACCCGTTCGCCGTCCTCGGCGGCGAGGCTCACCGCGGCCACGGCGGGATCGTCCCCCGACCGGTAGCGCTTGGTGACCTCCTCCAGGACGACCTGCACTAGAGCAGTCCCGCGTTCTTCACTATCCGCTGCGGAGCAGTCCGAGCTTGGCCGCCAGCTCGTCCACTTCCTTGTAATCGTCGGCCGTGACGGGCACGTAGCGCTTGGCCCGCAGCAGGTCGAGCAGCTTTGGGTCCTGGATGTCCTCGAAGGCCTCCGACAGGCGCCGCCGGAAGCTCTGGTCCAAGGAGGTGGGTGAGACCCAGGGGTAGCCCATCACCTTGCGCTCGGCCAGCACCTTGAGCTCGGCCGGCACCTTTCCCTCCTTCTGGAGGCGGTGGAGGATCCGAGCCTCGATGCCTGCGGCGGCCACCTGCCCCTTGGCCACGGCCTGGGCGGCGGCGTCGTGACCACCGGTGTAGAGCACCCGTTGCAGGGGCGGGCACGATTCCAGCGTGGTGGGCGAGCAGTTGAACTTGGCGTCCACCAGCATGGCCCGGGGGTAGAGCGACCCCGACGTGGAGCTGGGGTCACCGAAGGCGAAGTCCTTCCCGGCCAGGTCCTCGATCTTGGCGATGCCCGAGTCCGCCTTGGTGACGATCTGGCTGAGGTACTCGCGCTCGCCCGTCTCCCGGTCGACCTCGGTGACCAGGGGCTCGATCTCGGTGCGCTGGCGGGCCTGCACGTAGGTGAGCCCGCCCAGATAGGCGAGCTCGAGCTGGCCCGCCTCCAGAGCCCGCACCGTGCCGGCGTAGTTCGTGGCCACGAACAGCTCCACCTTCACGGCCAGACGGTCCTGGAGGTAGCGGGCGAAGGGCTCGTACCTGGCTCGCTGCTCCTCGGGGGCGATGTTGGGTATCAGTCCAACTCGCAGGGTCTGTGGAGCACCCCTGGGCGATTCCCTGGCCGTCTGCCCCGTTTCCTCTCGCCCACAGGCCGCGGCCAGAAGGGCCACCGCGGTCAGGAGGACGAGAACTCTGCCGACTACACCTCTGCCACCCCGACCGGGCGGCCCGTGGGGGGCGCTCACCGGTGAGGAGGGGTCGGGAAGCGCCGCCGCTCCGAGCGGCTTGGAGAGCGGCGCTCTCTTCTCAGCATCCGGGCTTTCTAGCATGCCGCCCCGGCCCGGTCCGGTCGCCTACCGACGTACCAGCTCCGCGAACCAGCGGTCCGCGCCCTGCCAGAGGTCGTCCACGGTCAAGCCTGCCTTCTCCGCCGGCAGATCGATCCGGTCGGAGGCCACGCTGATCCACGGGAACCAGGGCCCCGAGGCGTCCTTCACCTCCAGGCGCACACGCTGGCGCTCGGCGTCGCATCCGGGCGCGCCGAGCTCCACCAGCACGCGTCCGTCGGCAGCGATGAGGCCGCCAACGCGCTGCAGCAGCCCAACCGGGTCCCCCCCGATGCCGATGTTGCCGTCGAGGAGGAGCGCCGTTCGCCATTCACCCGTCCGGGGGACTTCGTCGAACACCGAACCCTCCATCAGAGCTGCTCCCTGCTGGCGTGCCAGGCGTGCGGCCGCGGGGGTGAGCTCGATGCCGAAGGCGCTGATGCCCCGGCGCATGAGCGCCACCACGTGACGTCCTGGGCCGCAGCCGATGTCGAGTGCCGGGCCCCTGACCCGATCGAGGAGCAGCTCCTCCTCGGGCGGGGGCGGGGCCAGCCACCGTCCGGCTTCAGCGGGAAGGAGGCCGCCCCGGCTGGTTCGCAGCCTCAGGTCTCTGGTGCTCATGGACGTCATCGGCATGCCTTCATCGAAGGTCCACCACCTGAAGGGTGGCGTCGGTGGCCCCGGCGACGAACACCCGACCCGAGGCCGGCTCCGCCGGCGGCATCGAACGCCAGACCGTAGGGAGAGCCAGGAAGCGCCACCTTTGGCTCCATTAGGGGCTCGGGGCCGAGGCGGAAGAACAGCAGGGCGCCGCGCCGTGTGTCGGCATGTCCAACCTCCGGTGCCGTCGGGCAGTGGGTCCGTCACCCCCCGGCAGCCGCCGCTGCCGGAATCCGGACCCGGTCACGCTCGGCCCCTCCGGCCTCCGGAGAGGAGAACCCTGCTCGCCACGGGCACAGTCCTGTCTACGGAGCACTCCGACGACCGGATGCGCCGGCCCCTGCCGCTTCGTTCGCCCCTGCCGTTGCCCTTGGCCCCGCGCCACGCCAGGACCGCCACGATCAGCGCAGCCGCGCCGTAGCTCAGCCGCCCCACGGCATTGGGCCGGCCGTCGCCGAGGATGGCCTCCAGGTAGACCGGGTACCCGGCGACGGCCACCGCCAGCCACCACCAAGCGGCCCCAAGGCTGGCGACGGCAACCAGGGCGAGGGCGTACCACGGCTGCACGGGCGTCACGAGCAGCAACATGATCCCGAGGAGGCCGCGGGCTCGCACGTCGGCGTCACGGGCAGAGACCCAGGCGGCCCCGGCGGCGATCGTCATGATCAACGCGGCCACGGCTTGGGCGGCGATGCCGGACAGCCCCGTCGAACCGAGTAGCAGGAAGCGACCACCGGTGGCGTAGTTCTCCTCGGCCAGGTAGCCGGGCAGGAACCCGAGCACCTTCACTCCGAGGGCCGCCACGTGGGGGATGTAGGCGACGACCACCACGGCAGCAAAGGCGAGTATCACCCGAAGGGGCCGGCGGCGGAGCAGCACCGGGAGCAACAGGGCGGGGTACAGCTTCACCAGCGTCGCCGCGCCCAAGATGCCCCCGGCCCAGCCGCTGCGCCCCCGCTGGGCGGCCCACAGGGCGCCCACGATCCCGAGCACGGCCAGCCCGTCCACATGCCCGCTCTGGGCTGTCTCCAGAACGGCGATCGGGCTCCAGGCGTAGAGGACCGCGTAACGTGGGTCCCGGCCGAGGACCCTGAGGAAGAGGACCAGCATCCCGACCAGGGCCAGGTCCACTGCGGCGGCGGTGCCTTGCCATCCTCCTTCCCGGGCCTGGCCGGGAAGGACCACGTCGACGGCCCGGAACCAGACCTGGGCCAGCGGTGGGTAGATCGTTGGATCGCGGTCGCGGTTCATGCGCGTGCAACCCGGTGGTCGGTCGAGCTCGGCGCAGCCCTCCAGGTCCGGCCACAGCCACGGGTCACGGAGGTCGGCCAGCTGCGGCGCCGTGGGGGGGTACCGATAGGGGTTTACGCCGGCGGCCTGGACCCGACCGTCCCAGGCGTAGCGGTAGAGGTCATCAGATAGCACGGGAGGGCCGGCCAGGGCCGCCACCCGAAGAACGGCGCTGAGCACGAGCACTGCTGCCAGCGCCGTGCGAGTCGGCAGCCGCAGCACCATCGCCGCCCCTGCAGCGAAGGTGACCCACCAGACCACCAGGGCGACCATGACGCTCCACCGCTGCTCGAGCAGAGGGCCGCCAGTGGCGATGCGATAACAGAGGAAGACACCGGCCAGCCCAGCGACGACGGCCCCGGCCATGAAGGCCCTAGGCCGGGTCGTGACTGAGGCGGCGCGGGGTTCGGACGTTGGCGCTGGGGGCATCGCTGATCGTGGGCGACGGCCGGCCTGAGGGCCCCCGTGTCCGCGGTTGCCGATCGTAAGGCGCGCCGAGCATCAGATTGGGTGCAGCCCCCTTACGATCCTGGGAATAGCTCCGAGCCGACTGGTTCAAGATGGCGGCTGACTCCTTCCCAGTCCCAGTCGCTGATGGCGGGGCCAGGGCGCAAGTTCGCTGGCCGAGCGGCCATCCGAAGCGACGGCCCCGGTCGTGAATCAGGTGGCTGTTCCCAGGCAGTGTCCGGCCCACATATGAGGGCGCCTGCGGAACAGCGTTCAAGAGCGAGACTCCTTCTGCTCGGGCCTGCAGGCGTTGGCTCACGGCTCGACCGTCCACGAGCTGGCCCAACGGATCGGGTAGTCCGAACGGGAGCTCTTCCGGATACTGGCTGACTTATGCCGGCGGACGGGGGCCGGGATGGGCCCCGCCAGGACCGCAACAGCTCGATCAGGTGGAGCGGGACATCTCCTGGTGGGCCGACAGCGAGGCCATCTCGGCCGCTGCCAAGCCGGCGAACCAGCCGTCCCGGTTGCTCGGGGAGAACGAGCGCCGGGTGAGCCCGGGGAAGGTGGCCTCACAGGCCTCGTCCACGGCCTCGATCCTCGCCGCCAGGACCGGGAGAAGGGCAGCGCCGTGCTCCTCGGCCGCCGCGGCCTCGGTGTCGGTGGTCGTCTGCCGGAGTCGGGCGCCGATACGAGAGGCGAAGGCGACGAGAAAGGACTGGCGGAACGACCGGGTTCGGGAGCGGCCAAGGCCGTCGACCTGCCGGCCGGCCGCGCCCATGGCGGCGTCGGCCTGGACCAGGAGGGACGTGTAGAGCAGCTCGACGGCGGCAATGTCGGTGTCGTGGCCGAACACCGTGGCGAAGCCCACGTCGGACGACCACACCGAACGGCACCGGTTGGCCGCGGCCACTTCGTTGAGCAGAAGAGCCTTGGCGCCGGCGTAAGGGTCGTCCACTCCCATCCGCCGGCCGACGGGTCCCCCGGTCCCGCCCCCCGCGGCGCCGAGAACGGCCCGGTCGATGGCGTGGCGGACCATCAGCTCCTGGGCCTTGGCCGTCAGCGCCTCGGCCTCGACGGCGAAGGTGGTGGACTCGGCCTTGGCCAGTAGAGCCCGCACCCGGCCGAGGATCCGAGCGTCGGTGCTCGATGCGGCGGTCGGAGCCCCGGTGGCCTCACCCGGTGGAGCGCAGAGCCGGGGCAGCTCGGGAAGGTGGAGGAGCGCCGACAGCGTCTCGACGTCCCGGCGAACCTCGGCCTCCCGGCTGGGGGGATCGCCGCCACGGCGACCGTTGGGGCAAGACGTGGCCTCACCGGCCAGCTCGTCGAGCTGGGAGCGCCAATGAGAGTCCACCGTGGAGGGCGGATACCGGCGGGCTTCGGCCACGGCGGCCGCGGCAACCACCCGGGCGTGGGAGGCACCGAGCCTCCGCTCGACGACGCGCACAACATCGGCTGGCTGCCAGCCTCGTTCCCACGCCTGTGCGAACGCCCGCTCCAGACAGCGGGACAGCGCGGCGTCGAACAGCAGTGGGCCGTCTCCAGCCGGCGCCAAGGAGACCAGACGGCCGAGCAGCTCTACACGAACCGCCTCGTCGTCCCGGACGATGGATTCGGCCGCGGCCAGGAGGAGCGATTCAACGGCGCGTGGGTCGGACTGGCCGGCGCCACCCCAATGCCCCGCCGGACCGGTTCGGCTTTGTCCGCCGGCGGCCCAGCGCGCTCGTCGCTGCTCCCGCCGGCCCCGCTCCCGGCTGCCCCTGCCCACGCCGGCCATCCTCGCACGACCCCGTGAACACGCACGGGACGGTGCTTCGAGGCTCTCAGGCTTCGTACACCTGCACGTCGGTGGCCTTGACCGCCACCCAGACCGGACCGCCGGGGGCTAGGCCCAGGTCGGTGACAGCGGCTGGCGTCACCTCGGACACCACGGTGAGGGGGCCGGTCACGCGGACGCGAGCCCGCTCGCCCTCGGGGTCCACACCTTCCACCACTCCCCGCCAAACGTTGCGCGGAGTGCCGTCGGGCCGGCTGCGATGCAGCGCCACCGCTCGGGGATGGACGACCACCAGCACCTCACCCTGGCCGGCCCCCGGAACAACGAGTTCCAGCCCCTCGACCTGCACCCGGCTCCGGCAGGCATGGCCCTCGAAGAGGTTGACACCCACGAGGTTGGCCACGTAGGGCGATCGGGGCCGGCTGGTCAGCTCCTCCCTGGTGCCCGACTGCGCGACGCGGCCCGCCTCCAGGACCAGGAGCCGATCGCCGAGGGCCATTGCCTCCACCGGGTCGTGGGTGACGACGAGGCGCGTGCCCGCGAAGTCGTCCAGGTGACGCCTGAGCTCGCGGCGGAGGGCGGGCCTGGTGGTGGCGTCGAGGGCGGTGAGGGGCTCGTCGAGCAGCAGCAGCCGCGGCTCGCCGGCCAAGGCCCGGGCCAGCGCCACCCGCTGGGCCTGGCCACCCGAGAGCTCCCCGGCCCGGGCACCGGCCCGGTCGGACAGGCCGACCCGCTCCAGCCACTCGCCGGCCTGCCTGCGGGCTGCACTGCGCCGGGCACCCCGGCAGCGGGGCCCGAAGGCCACGTTCTCAAGGGCGCTCAGGTGGGGGAAGAGGACCTGGTCCTGGAAGACCATCCCGATCCGGCGCCGCTCGGGCGGCAAGTAGGCACCGGTCGTGGGGTCCTCCAGCGTCTCCCCGTCGAGCACGACCCGGCCGCGACCCAAGGGAGCCAGGCCCGCCAGCGCGCGCAGAAGCGTCGTCTTGCCCGCGCCGTTGGGCCCGAGGACGGTCACCGTCTCGTCGCTGCCTACACGAACGTCCACTGAGAGGTGGAGGCTCCCAAGGCCCACGTGGACCTCGGCCTCCAACCCCGACTGGGCCGCCCTCGATGTCACCCCTGGCCGAGCCATCGATCCCGGAGGCCGACGAGGACGCCAACTGACACGACCAGGAGCACCAGGCTGAGCACGATGGCTGGGCCGAGGCGGCCGGCCTCCAGCTGGAGGTACACCTCGAGGGGGATGGTGGTCGTGCGATCGGGGGTGTTGCCGGCGAAGGTGATCGTTGCGCCGAACTCGCCCAGGGCACGTGCCCACGCCAGCACGGCGCCGGCCATGAGGGAGGGTGCCGTGAGCGGCAGGGTGACCCGGCGGAACACCGTGAACCGCCCCGCGCCGAGCGTGCGGGCGGCGTCCTCGTGGCGCCGGTCGAGGTTGCGGAACGCTGCCTCGGCGGTGATGACCATGAAGGGCATGGCCACGAAGGCCTCGGCCAGGATGGCGCCCGCCGTGGTGAAAGGAAGCCTCAGCCCGAACCACCGGTCCAGCCACTGACCGACCAGCCCGCTCCGCCCGAACGCGAGCAGGAGGGCGACCCCTCCCACGACGGGCGGAAGCACCAAGGGCACCAGCGCCACAGCACGCACCAGCCGCCGGCCCGGGAAGTCCGCACGGGCCAGCACCCATGCCAGCGGCACGCCGAGCACCACCGCCACCAGCGCTGCGCCCAACGAGCACACCAGGGAGAGTCGCAGGGCGGTGGTCACCACCGGGTCGCCCAACTCGTCGAGCACCGATGACCACGGAGTGCGCCACACCAGGCCGGCGAGCGGCAGAGCGAGGAAGCACAAGGCCACCGCGCCCAGGGCCAGTGCGGCCAGGGGCGGGCGCCCACGGCTCATGAGGGGAGGAACCCGAACCTCGCCAGCGCCTGTCGACCGGCCTCCGAGAGCACGAAGTCGACCCAGCCCCTGGCCGCCTCCACGTCGCCGGCCTGCCTGGTTACGGCGATCTGATACACGGCCGCCAGCGCGGGGTCCCCGCCGAAGTCCATCTCCATGCCCTCGGCCCTGTCGCCGACGGCCTTCAGGTCGGTGGCGTACACGATCCCGGCGTCGGCCTCGCCCAGCGTGACCTTGGACACCACGCCCTTCACGTTCTCCTCGAGGGACGCAGGCCTGGCTTTTGCGCCCCCCTTCCCCAGGGCCGCGACCGCCAGCCGGCCGCACGGCACCTCGGGGGCGCACGACACGAAGACCACGCCAGGCCTGGCCAGGTCGGCCAGCCCGGTGATGACCTTGGGGTTGCCCCTGGCCACCAGAAGGGCCAGTCGGTTCCGGGCGAAGATGGTGGGCACCGCAGCGTTGCCTGTGTCGGTGACCCCCTTCATGCTCACCTCGTCGGCTGTGGCGAGCACGTCCACCGGAGCACCGACGTTCACCTGCTGGGCAAGGGCGGAAGAAGCTCCGAAGTTGGTCTCGATCCGCAGACCAGGGTGAGCCGCCTCGTACCCTTCGGCCAGCTCGGTGAAGGCTTCGGTGAGCGACGCGGCGGCCGATACCCTGACCGTCCTCACCTTCGAGGCTGTCTCCGAACCGGTGCAAGCCGTCGACAGTGTCATCGCCGTCAGGAGGGCGAGGAACCCGCGCGTCAAGGGCGACTTGCCGGAAGCTCGATGACGACGTTGGTGGCCTTCACCGCGGCGACGGCCAACACGCCGGGAGCGAGCCTCAGCTCGTCGGCCGCCTCCCGCGTCATGAGTGAGACCACCCGGTGGGGACCGGCGTGGATCTCCACCTGGGCCATGACCTTGTCGGCGACCACGCGGGTCACGATGCCCGGGAAGCGGTTGCGGGCCGACTGGCCCACGATGGCCTCGGGCTCGGGCGGGGTGGGCTGCTCCCGCAGGAAGCGAGCCAGGTCGGCACCGTCGATCAGGCGCTGGCCTCCCTGAGTCCGCTCCACTTGTACCCGCCCGGCATCCACCCACCGGCGGACGGTGTCCACGCTCACTCCCAGCAGCTCGGCAACCTCACCCGGTCGATAGCTCGAGCCCACGTCGAGAGATGTTAGGGCGGCAAGACGGCACCCGCGAGGAAGCCGCTCTACGAAGGCCTTGTAGATGCGAGGTCGTGAGTGCCCAGAATCAAGTGCTCAGAAGACGCCTCGACCGTCCGGCCAGTACACCTCCTGCCACCCACACGACGAGATGCCCGCCGGAGCGACCTTGGGATGTGCCGGTCAATGGAGGCGTGACGAACGCGCCAGCCCGTGTTTCACGCCGGCCCCGGGCATGGCGACGGTCTGATCGCTACCCTGGCCGGCCGTGGGGCGGCGGGCCATAGGAGTGTGTGGGTGCCTCCTCGGGTGGTTTCTGATCACAGGAACCACCCCCAGCGCTGCGGCGTCGAGCGCAACAGCGCCCAGGGCCAAGCCGGCGGCTCCCACCCCGGCGGGCTGGCTCGTGGAGAAGGTCCGGTTCGAGAGCCTGGAGCCTGACGGGTTCCTCACTGCCTCGGACCTCGGTGACTATCGGGGGGCGATGGAGCTGGTCAGGTCGGGCTCCGGGCTGGGTGTGATCAACGACGTCGGCGTCGAGGACTACGTGCGGGGCATCTCCGAAGTGCCTTCGAGCTGGCCCACCGAAGCCCTGCGGGCGCAGGCCATTGCCGCACGTACATATGGGCTGAACCAGAAGGAGAACCCTCCGCCCTCAGCGTCAAGCATAGGCGCCGACATCTGCCCCACCGAGGCATGCCAGGTCTACGTCGGGCTGGCCAAGGAGCGGGCCGAGGCGGGTGAGCGGTGGGTGGCGGCGGTGGAGTCGACCCGGGGACAGGTGCTTCTCAAGAAGGGCGCTCCGATCAGGGCCATGTACTACTCCGGGGCTCTCATAGCCCCCGGCCGGCAGTCGGCCCCCGCCAAGCCGGCGGCCCGCGCCCCGGCCAAGCCTCCTGCACCGGGCCCGCCTGCCGCTGCTCCTCCCCCCAGCCCGCCACCGCCAACACCTCCCCTCCTCGGCGTCCTGCCCACCGATCCCCCACCTCCGGCCGCCC
>JALYGF010000027.1 GCA_030777325.1 Actinomycetota bacterium
CCCACTGCCGGCGACGAGTTCCGGGTGACCACCACTGACCGCGTGGCACGGGACATCGGCGGCCAGCGCGAGCAGCGCTACCGCTCCGCCGACCTGCGCAAGCCGCCCACGGTGCCGGGGGTGGGCGCCAAGCTCGAGGACATCTTCGAGCAGATCCAGCGGGGGGAGACGGCCGCCCTGAACGTGGTGCTGAAGGCCGACGTACAGGGGTCTCTGGAAGCGGTCACCGAGAGCCTCCGCAAGATCGAGCGCGAGGACGTGAAGCTGAGCTTCGTCCACCGGGCAGTGGGCGGCATCACCGAGAACGACGTCCAGCTGGCCTCGGCGTCGAACGCCACCATCATCGGGTTCAACGTGCGGCCCGACCGCAAGGCCCGCAACCTGGCGGCGTCCGAGGGCGTGGACGTCCGTACCTACGAGATCATCTACAAGCTCATAGAGGAGATCCAGTCCGCCATGGTGGGCATGCTGGCCCCCGAGTACGAGGAGGTCGTCACCGGCGACGCCGAGGTGCGCGAGGTGTTCAGCGTTCCCCGCATAGGCAAGGTGGCGGGCTGCCACGTGCGCAACGGCGTCATCACTCGCGGCTCCAAGGTGCGCTTCCTCCGGGAGGGCGTGATCATCTGGCACGGCACGGTGAGCTCCCTCAGGCGGTTCAAGGACGACGTCCGCGAGGTCAGAGAGGGCTTCGAGTGCGGCATCGGCCTCTCCGACTTCCAGGACCTCAAGGCGGGCGACGTGATCGAGACCTACGAGCAGCGGGAGATACCACGCACGTAGCGTCCCTCGAGGTCGACCTTCACCTTCCGCACTGCCACTCGCTGAAGGAGAAGCGGGCCGTGGTCAAGTCCATCCTCCACGGTGCCCAGAGGCGCTTCGGCGTCGCCGCCGCCGAGGTGGCGGACCAGGACAAGTGGCAGCGGGGGAGCCTTGGCTTCGCCATCGTGTCGGGCCGCGCCGGCCACGCTGACGAGGTCCTCCAGAAGGTGGAGCGCTTCGTGACGTCGTTCCCCGAGGTCGAGGTGATCCAGGCCTACTGGGGCGCCGATGCGTGAGCCCAAGGGCGGCCGCCGGTACCCGCGCATGGCAAGGGTCAACGAGCTGGTGCGCGAAGTGCTGGCCGAGGAGATCGAGCTCCTGCAGGGAGACGAGCGAATCGGCCTGCTCACCGTCACCCACGTGGAGGTCGACCCGGACCTGCGCCGGGCCACGGTGCTGCTCAGCTCCCTCGAGGAGGAGGCCGAGGTGGCCCTCATGGAGAACCGGGCCAGGCTCCAAGCCACCCTCGCCCGCCAGGTTCGCCTGCGGCGCACGCCCCAGCTGGCGTTCATGGCCGACCCCGCCATCCAGGCGGGGACGCGGGTCGAGGACATCCTGCGCGGCCTGGGTGAGGCGAGCGCCGCCGCCGGCGAGACAGGCGCGGCTGACGACACCGGCTCGCCTCCCGAAAGCTGAGCCGGTGGCCGACGCCGACCTGGCCCGGGCCGCGGCCGTCATCCATGACGCGCCCTCGCTGGCCCTGGCCTGTCACCAGGCGTCCGACGGCGACGCCCTCGGCTCCATGCTGGCCGTCCATCACCTCTGCCGCGCCCGAGGCAAGTCGTCCGTGGCGTCCTGGCCCGAGCCGTTCGAGGTCGCTCCCCACTACCGCTTCATGCCCGGCCTGGATGAGGCCGTCCCGCCCGCGGACTTCCCGTCCCGCCCCGAGGTCATGGTCACCTTCGACTGTGCCTCGGCCGGTCGGCTGGTCGAGCTGGCCGATGCGGCGGGCGCCGCAGGCGAGCTGGTGGTGGTCGACCACCACGCCTCCAACGACCGCTACGGGTCCGTCAACGTGGTGGAGCCGGAGGCGGCGGCAACCGCCGTCCTCGTGCGCCGCCTGGCCGCCGAGCTGGGCTGGGAGCTGGACCGCGACGCCGCCCTCTGCCTGTACACGGGCCTGGCCACCGACACCGGGCGGTTCCAGCACTCCAACACCACGCCCGAGGTGTTCGCCCTGGCCGAGGAGCTCGCCTCCTTCGACCTGCCCATCGCCGAAGTAAGCCGCCGTCTCTTCGAGGAGAACCGCTTCGCCTGCCTGCGGCTGCTGGGCGAGTGTCTGGCCCGGGCCGAGCTCGACGAGCGGCTGCGGTTCGTGGCCTCGTGGGTGACCACCGGGGACCTGGAGCGCCACGGGGTGCAGCTGTCCGAGACCGAGGGGCTGGTGGACCTGGTGCGGCGGGCGGCGGAGGCCGACGTGTCCTGTGTCCTGAAGGAGACGCCCGAGGGCATCAGGGTCTCGCTGCGATCCATCTCGGAGACCGACGTGGCCGCCGTGGCACGCCTGTTCGGCGGTGGCGGGCACAGGCTGGCGGCCGGCTTCACCGTGCCGGGGACGGTGCCCGAGGTGCTGGCGGCGGTCAAGGATGCGCTGGCGCCTGGGCACGCCACTTCGACGACGTGACCGACGGCCTGGTCGTCGTGGACAAGGGTCCGGGCTGGACCTCGCACGACGTGGTGGCCAAGTGCCGTGGAATCTTCGGCCAGCGCCGGGTCGGCCACTCGGGCACGCTCGATCCCTCCGCGACCGGCGTCCTTCTGGTCGGCCTGGGCAGGGCCACCCGCCTGCTGCGCTTCCTCACCGACCTGCCCAAGTCCTATGAAGGCCAGATCGTCCTCGGCGTGGCGACGTCCACCCTGGACGCCGAGGGCGAGGTGACGGGGCGCTGGGACATGGGAGCGGTGTCGCTGGAGCAGGTCAGCGAGGCGGCGAAGGGTTTGGTGGGCCCCATCGACCAGGTCCCGCCCATGGTCTCCGCCGTGAAGGTGGGGGGCCGTCGGCTGCACGAGCTGGCGCGGTCCGGCGTGGAGGTCGAGCGCGACGCCAGGCGGGTTGTCGTCCATCGCCTCGACGTGGCGGCCACGGAGGAGCCGGGCGTCGTGCGCGTCGAGGTCGACTGCTCGTCGGGGACCTACGTGCGCTCGCTGGCCGCCGATCTGGGCACCGCCCTCGGCGGCGGCGCCCACCTGAGGGCGCTGCGCCGAACCAGGATCGGGTCGTTCGGCCTGGGTGAGGGCCGGCCCGTAGAGGCGCTGTCCACTGCTGCCGTGCTGCCACCGGCGGAGGCAATGCGCGACTACCCCCGCGTGCACGTCGAGGGAGGGCTGGTGGAGGCCATCGGCCACGGACGGGTCCTCGGGCGCGACGAGCTCGGCCTGAGTGGGGACGGGCCATGGGGCCTGCTCGACGCCAAGGGCGGTCTGCTGGCGGTCTACGAGGCCGTGGCCGGCGATCGAGCCAAGCCCGCAGTCGTGCTGGCGGTCTGAATAGCCTCCCCACGATGAAGGTGGTCACCGACCTCGCCGCCTGCTCGCCGTCGCAGGCAGGGCCGCCGCACGCAACCGTGGTGACGATCGGCGCCTACGACGGGGTGCACGTCGGCCACCGTGCCATCCTCACCCGGGTCCGAGCGATGGCCGACGAGCTGGGCTGCGTCACCGCAGTCGTCACCTTCGATCGCCATCCGGCCACCGTCGTGCGGCCGGACTCCGCGCCCAAGCTCCTCACCGACCTGGACCAGAAGCTCGAGCTGCTGACCGCGGCCGGCGTCGACCAGTGCGTGCTGGTCCACTTCGACGAAGCGCGCTCCCGCCAGCCGGCGGAGGACTTCGTAAAGGAGGTCATCGTGGACTGCCTCGGTGCGCGGGCTGTGGTGGTGGGCCACGACTTCCACTTCGGCCATGGCCGCGGGGGCAACGTCCCCCTCCTGCAGCGGATGGGCGCCGAGATGGGATTCGACGTCCTGGGCGTGAGCCTGGCCGCTGACGGCGCCACGGATGAGGCCGTGTCCAGCACGCGGGTGCGGGCTCTGCTGTCGGCGGGGGAGGTGGGGGATGCGGCACGCCTGCTCGGTAGGCCCCACGAGGTGCGGGGCACGGTGGTGCGGGGCGACGCCCGGGGGCACCAGCTGGGGTATCGCACGGCGAACGTGGCCGTGCCCGAGGAGATCCTCCTGCCCGCCGATGGCATCTACGCCGGCTGGTACGAGCGGCCGTCGGGCCACGTGCACGCCACCGCCATCTCCCTCGGCCGGCGGCCCACGTTCCACCCGGAGGCCACCGTGTCGGTGCTCGAAGCCCACCTGCTCGACTTCGACGACCGGCTCTACGGCGAGGCGGCCAAGGTGCGGTTCGCGCAAAGGCTGCGTGGCGAGGAGCGCTTCGGGTCCGAGCGCGAGCTGATCGAACAGATGGCCCGCGACGTGGAGTCGGCACGCGAGGCCCTCGCCCGGTGAAGCTCGGGTGAACCGCAGCCACCCGGTTCCCGGCTGATACGCTCTTGGCAACGCTCCGGCGACGTGCCGGGACGCGTCCAGGCACAGACCCGAGATCGCCTTTCCGTATGCCCGACAAAGCCGAAACCATCGCTCGACACCGTCAGCACGAGACCGACACAGGGTCGTCCGAGGTACAGATAGCGCTCCTCTCGGACCGCATCAACCACCTCACCCAGCACCTCAAGGTGCACAAGGGGGACCATCACACCCGTCGGGGACTGATGATGCTCATCGGTCGACGACGGCGGTTGCTCGACTACGTACGGTCGAACGACGTCGAACGCTACCGGGAGATCATCGGGCGCCTCGGACTCCGTCGATAGAAGAGCCAACCAACCAGTGAGCGGCCCGAGCGCCGCTCGCTTCACAACAGGCACGGGCGGCACTGCGAGTCGGCTGCCAGTGGCAGGCTCCCCGGCCCGATCGGGTGGTCTACCACTGGGAACTGGCTCCGGCCCTGCTGAAAGGAGCCCCATATGGCGGAAGCCATCTCCGTTTCCGGTCCCATCCAAGGGACCGACTCCACGCTGTCCTTCGAGACCGGCAAGCTGGCCCGGCAGGCCGACGGCGCAGTCGTGGCCCGCATCGGTGACACTGTCGTGCTCGTGGCGGCAACCGCGTCCAAGACCGTCCGCGAGGGAGTCGACTTCTTCCCGCTGACCGTCGACGTGGAGGAGCGCATGTACGCCGCCGGGAAGATCCCCGGATCGTTCTTCCGCAGGGAGGGCCGGGCCACGGACCAGGCCATCCTCACCTGCCGCCTCACCGACCGACCCCTGCGCCCTGCGTTCCCCGACGGCTTCCGCAACGAGGTCCACATAGTGGCCACTGTGTTCGGTGCCGATCAGGTGAACCCCCATGACGTGCTCGTGATCAACGCCGCCTCCGCTGCCCTCATGCTCTCGGGCATCCCATTCCAGGGGCCGGTGGGCGCCGTGCGGGTGGCGTACAGCACCGACGGCACCTGGCTCCCGCACGCCACCTACCAGCAGGGGGAGAGCTCCAGCCTAGAGATGGTGGTGGCCGGGCGCCTGTCCTCGGATGGCGACGTAGCCATCATGATGGTGGAGGCCGGCGCCCCGGAGGACACTTGGAAGCATTACGAGGCGGGCGCCCCGAAGGTGACCGAAGAGGTCATCACCGAGGGCCTCGAAGCGGCCAAGACGTGGATCCGCCAGTCCATCGACCTCCAGCGCCAGCTGGTGGAGGCGGCCGGCGCCAGGGAGCCGCTCGCCTTCGAGACCCAGGTGGACTACGGCGACGACATCTGGGAGGCCGTGAGCGACGCCGGGACCGAGCTGGTGGCCGAGGCCTCGAGCATCGTCGGAAAGGCCGAGCGCAACGCCGCCGTCACCGCCGCCGAGGCCCAGCTCACAGCCCAGCTCGGTGAGACCTTCGAGGGGCGCCAGAAGGAGATCAAGGCCGCTGTCCGGGCCCTCACCAAGCGCACCGTGCGCAGGCGCATCGTGGAGGACGGTGTGCGCGTCGACGGCCGGGGCATCACCGACATCCGGCCACTGTCGGCGGAGGTCGGCCTCCTGCCCACGGCCCATGGGTCGGGACTGTTCGAGCGGGGCGAGACCCAGGTGCTCAACGTCACCACCCTGGGGATGCCGCGGATGGACCAGATGCTCGACACCATCGGCATCCAGGATCGCAAGCGGTACATGCACCACTACAACTTCCCGCCCTTCTCCACCGGCGAGACGGGCTTCATGCGTGGTCCGAAGCGGCGGGAGATAGGCCATGGGCTGCTGGCCGAGCGCGCCCTCGTGGCTGTGGTGCCCCCCCTCGAAGAGTTCCCCTACACGCTGCGGCTGGTGAGCGACGTGCTCTCGTCCAACGGCTCCACGTCGATGGCGTCGGTGTGCGGCTCCACCCTCTCGCTCATGGACGCCGGCGTGCCCGTCAAGGCCGCGGTGGCCGGCATCGCCATGGGCCTGGTCTATGCCGAGGGCCACTACACGACCCTCACCGACATACTCGGGTCCGAGGATGCCTTCGGCGACATGGACTTCAAGGTGGCCGGAACCGACGAGTTCGTCACCGCCCTCCAGCTCGACACCAAGCTCGACGGCCTCCCGGCCGACGTCCTGGCCCAGGCACTCCAGCAGGCACGCCAGGCCCGGCTGGAGATCCTCGAGGTGATGAAGGCAGCCATTCCCGCGCCCCGCCCCGAGGTGGCGGCCAGCGCGCCGAAGATCGTCAGCCTCGAGATCCCGGTCGACCGGATCGGCGAGGTCATCGGTCCCAAGGGCAAGGTCATCAACGCGCTGCAGCAGGAGACCGGTGCCGACATCAACGTGGACGACGACGGGACCGTCGGCACCGTCACCATCGGGTCCAAGGACGGCCTGGCCGTGCAGGAGGCCCGCCGGCGCATCGAGCTGATCCTCGATCCCCCCGCCGCCGAGATCGGCACGACCTACCAGGGCAAGGTGGTGAACGTCACCAAGTTCGGTGCCTTCGTGAACATCCTCCCGGGGCGGGACGGCTTGGTCCACATCTCCAAGCTGGGCCAAGGGCGCCGCATCGAGCGGGTCGAGGACGTGCTCAAGCTGGGTGACGACATCTCCGTGCGGGTCGACGACATCGACCAGCAGGGCAAGGTCAGCCTGTCGCCGGTGGGAGACCAGGCCGGGGCGGCCGATGCCCCGAACCCGGCCCAGGCGGACCCGCCGCCGCCGCCGGCGCGCTCGGCACCGGTGGGGGCACCGGTCAGCGCCGATCCTGCTGTCACCCCGCCCGCGTCCTCCGGGGCGGCGGCCGCGGCCCCGGAGCCCGCCGCCGACACCGTCTCCTTCGACGACGCCTGGGAGCAGGAGGCGGTCGAGGAGTTCGGCGACCTCGGTCCTGCGGAGGCGGCCGCTGGCCGGCGTAGGCCGGGGGGCGACCGCCCGGGGGGTGACCGTGCCGGAGGTGATCGCGGCCCTCGCCGCAACCCCCGGCGGGGCGGTAACAGGTGACCGGTTGATCAGGTCGACCCGCTTGGACTGCGGCCTGGTCGTGGTCACGGAGGCGATGCCCGGCGTGCGCTCGGTGTCCGGCGCATTCTGGGTGGGGACGGGCTCGCGCGACGAGGGCCCGAAGCTGTGGGGAGCCTCGCACTTCCTCGAGCACCTGCTGTTCAAGGGGACGCCTACACGAACCAGCCGCAGCATCGCCGAGGCCGTGGATGCCGTGGGTGGCGACTTCAATGCCTTCACCACCAAGGAATTCACGGCCTTCGAGATGCGGGTGCTCGACCGTAGCCTGGACCTCGGCCTCGACATCCTGTCGGACATCCTGTGGAACCCGGCCCTGCGTCCAGACGACGTGGAGTGCGAGCGCCAGGTCATCCTGGAGGAGATCCTGATGCGGGCCGACGAGCCTGCCGACCTGGTGCACGAGCTGTTCGCCGATGCGCTCTTCCCCGACCATCCGGTGGGTCGCGAGGTGCTGGGTGACGAGGACAGCATCGAGGCCCTGACCCGGCAGGACATCGCTTCGTTCCACGCCGAGCACTACCGGTCGGCCAACGTGGCGTTCGCCGCTGCCGGCAACCTCGATCACGACGCCGTGGTGGACGGTGTCGAGCGGAGGTTCACCGGATCCGCCGGGGGCGGCATACCGGCCCGGCACCAGCCGTCCGGCACGCCCCGTCCCGTCGCAGTCGACCGGAGGTCCACGGAGCAGGTCCACCTGGTCGTCGGCATGCGGGCCCTCGACCGCGACCACGAGGACCGCTATGCCCTGGCGCTCGTCAACCACGCCCTGGGTGGAGGCGCCTCCTCGCGCCTGTTCCAGTCCGTCCGGGAGGAGCGAGGCCTCTGCTACTGCATCTACTCCTACCCGGTCTGCTTCGAGGGCTCCGGTGGCTTCGGGGTCTACGCCGGAACCATGCCCAGCCGGTTGGACGAGGTCCTCGACGTGGTGGACCACCAGGTGGGTGCCATGGCGGCGAGCGGTATCAGCGCCCGCGAGCTCGAGGTGGCCAAGGGCCACCTGGTGGGGGAGATGGCGCTGTCGCTCGAGGACTCGGGGGCGCGCATGTACCGCATCGGGCGAAGCCAGGTGGTCCACGGCCGGGTGCCGGAGATCGAGGAGGTCGTGTCCCGCATCGAGGCCGTAACCCTGGAGGACGCCGCCCGGGTGGCGGAGGACGTCCTGGCCAACGAACGGGTGCTGGCCCTGGTGGGGCCCGTCGACGAAGAAGCGTTCGTCGCCCCCCGGGTAGCGTGAGCTCGTTGCGCGTCGGTGTCCTCGGCGCGGCAGGGCGGATGGGCTCTGCGGTGTGCCGGGCCGTGGCCCGCGACCCGGACCTGGAGCTGGTGGCGGCGGTGGATCCTCATCATGCCGGCCTCGACATCCACGCCGTCGCCGACGTCGCGGTTCCCGGTCAGGTGGCCGGTGACGCCGAGGCCCTCGCCGATGCGGGCGCCCAAGTGGCCGTGGACTTCACCGTGGCGGAGGGAGCACGGGCCAACCTGCGCTGGTGCGCCCGGCACAAGGTGCACGCCGTGGTAGGCACGACCGGGCTGTCGGACGCCGACTTGGAGGAGCTGCGCGAGTTGTTCGTCGACGGTGTCAACTGCTTCATTGCACCCAACTTCGCCCTCGGTGCCGTGCTGATGATGCGCTTCGCGGAGATGGCGGCGCCCTACTTCGAGACCGCCGAGGTGGTCGAGATGCACCACGACGAGAAGGTCGACGCCCCGTCTGGTACGGCCATGCTCACGCTCGATCGCTTGGCCAAGGCCTCGAGCGACTGGGGTGAGGACCCCACCACCAAGGAGGTCGTGCCCGGAGCTCGAGGCGGTGCCGGCCCGGCCGGGGTGCGCGTCCATTCACTTCGCTTGCGCGGTGTGGTTGCTCATCAGGAGGTCCTGCTGGGCACGACCGGCCAGACCCTCTCCATACGCCACGACGCCTACGACCGCACGTCCTTCCTTCCGGGTGTCCTCATGGCCATAAAGGCCGTGCCCGATCGTCCCGGCGTCACGGTGGGCCTGGACGCGCTGCTGTAGTCGCCCTCGGCGCCGGAGCGCCTCGGGCGAGCCTCAGCCGTGCTGGCTCCCGGCTTCGCCGGATCGCCCTTCACCGTCACTCTGTTCGGTGGCAGCCGGTGGGGCGCCTTCGGCGCTTCCGGCGACCGCCCCCTCCTCGTCTTCCCCCACCAGCTCCTTTTCGATCTTGGAGATGGACTGCACCTCGCCGCGTCCTTGGAGGTACTGGGTCACGAGGTACAGGCCGAGGGCGACGAAGCTGATGATGAACAGCGTCCGGGTGTTGTCGGCATAGAAGCGATTGATGGCGCCGAGTGGCCCGTCCAGGACCTCGGACAGCTGGTACATGAGCGTCACCATGGTGACGGTCCCCACGACGTTGAGGGCGGTGAACAGGACAGGGCTCATGCCCGTGGCACCGGCCAGCACGCAGACCGGAAGGCCGGGCAGGACGAAGACCATGACCGGTGCTGCCTTGGCGAAGGCCCTCTCGATGCCTCGGACCAGTCCTCCGCCCTCGCCCATCTTGCGTTCCATCCAACGCACCGCCCGGTCCCTGTACAGGTAGCCGAGCAGGTAGAAGAGCGGATCGGAGAGTAGCCGGCGGGCGCTGGCCACGATCAGGAAGGGCCAGAAGGAGACCTTCTGCTGGGCGACCAGGAGCAGGAACCGGTTGCGCGGCTCCATGGCCACCAACCACATCGGGTGCTCCTTGAGAAGCGGCGCGTGGAACAGGTTCCCCAGGTTCCCGATCACGATGATGGCCAGGATCGGCCCGACGATCACAGTGAGGGTGCGGCGGCTGGGAGAGCGTCGCTGGGCAGAGGCGTCGTGGCTCACGTGGGGGGGACGCTACATGGGCTTCGTCTCCAGAGGCACCTGACTGTCGGCCTGCGGTGAGCACTGGGGGTGGCGCGGCAGCCGAGGGTCTGTACCCTATGAGCCATGACGACCGCTTGGCCGGCCCCACCTGCGTGGGCGCCCGAGCAAACCTCTGCTGCAGGCCGGTGGGAAGGGCGTCCTTTGAACGCCGGTTTGGTTCGGGTCGTCGTACTCGTTGTGCCCCTCCTGGCCGCCGTGGTAGCTGCAATCGTGGCAAGCCGCCTGCTGCCACGCCCCAACGGGTCCCTCGCCACCGTCGGGTGGTGGGTGGGCACCATCGCCGCCTCCACATTGGCGCTCGTTCTCGTCGAGCGGCAGGCCCGTCGCCTCCTTCCCCTGGCGACGCTCTACAAGCTGACTCTGCTGTTCCCGGACCGGGCGCCCTCCCGCTTCCGGGTGGCATTGCGCGCCGGCACCGTGCGCAATCTCGAGGAGCGCCTCGCGGAGGGAAGGCGGGACGGCGTCGGAGACGACCCCAGCAGGGCCGCATCCAACATCCTCGTCCTGGCCGCAGCGTTGAGTCGCCACGACCGCCGGACCCGAGGCCACTCGGAGAGGGTCCGAGGCTTCACCGACCTGATCGCGGAGGAGATGCACCTGCCGGCACCCGACCGTGACCGCCTCCGTTGGGCTGCCCTCCTGCACGACATCGGCAAGATGCGGGTCCAGCCACAGATCCTCAACAAGTCCGGTTCGCTCAGCGCGCAGGAATGGTCGGTCATCCACCGCCATCCCGCCGATGGGGCCCGTATGGCTGCCCCCCTTGGCCCGTGGTTGGGACCGTGGATGGATGCCATTCCGCAGCATCACGAGCGGTGGGACGGTGGTGGCTACCCGCAGGGACTGTCGGGGTCGGACATCACCATCTCGGCTCGCATCGTGGCCGTCGCCGACGCCTTCGAGGTGATGACGGCACCGCGCTCGTACCGGCGGCCGTTGGGCCCCGCCGCCGCCCGCGATGAGCTGGCTTCGTGCGCCGGCTCCCACTTCGACCCGGCGGTGGTTCGAGCCTTCCTCAACATCTCCATAGGCCGTCTCCGTTGGGTCATGGCGCCGGTCGCGTGGCTGGCCGACCTTCCCTTCCTGCGTCCTGTGGCCCACACTGGGCCGGTGGCCGAAGGTGCGGCCGCGGCCATGGCCGTCAAGACCTTGGCCGCCGTGTCCCTGGCCGTCGTCGGAGTCACCGCGGCCGACCTGCCTGCCGCCGCTCCCACCTCCGGGGCCATGGAGTCGGGGAGCCGGCCCGGGACTGGACCACAGCCCCCCGAGCCGCCCACGCTCGTCCTGCCCGCCTCGAGCGCCTCGGGTATCCAGCCGGGACCGCCGCCCCCTGCCAGCGCCGACCCGGCCCCATCGGCCGTCACCAGTGCCGCCGGTCCGGCCGAGACTGCGCCTAGCCGACGCTCGACGCCACAGGCCCGACCCACTGGCCGAAGAGGGCCACCCCGAGCCGGGAGCTCGCCCCCGGTGCTGATGGACGACGACGCCGTCGTCTACTCCGGCAAGGCGACGATGATCGACGTCCTGGCCAACGATCCGGACGGCCTGGATCGGAGCTCTCTGAAGGTGGTGAGTGGTCCGGCGCACGGCGACGCCGAGGTCAAGGGCAACGGCAGGTACATCCGCTACGAGGCGGACGACGACGACGATGACGACTACGTGGCTGCGGACGCCTTCCAGTACGAGGTTTGCGACGAGAAGGGCGCCTGCTCGGTCGCCACGGTGCGCATCACCATTCGACGCTGACGGCCTCCCGATCGTTGCCGGGGGGCACTGGTAGCCTGCGGCCGTGCGTGGAGCCTCCTGCCAGCGGGCATGCAGCCGGCCCAGGCGCCGCTGATGCCCGTGCCCGGTCGCTTCGGGGCAGTGGTCACCGCCATGGTGACGCCGTTCGACGGCGACGGGGCCGTCGACCTGGAAGCGGCCGCTACCGTGGCCCGATGGCTGGCCGACAACGGCAGCGACGCCCTGGTGGTGGCGGGGACCACCGGCGAGGGGGCCGTGCTCAGCGACGACGAGAAGCGCGACCTGTGGGCGGTCACCGCCGACGCAGTCACCATCCCGGTGATCGCCGGGGCGGGCAGTAACGACACCCGGCACTCGGTCGAGCTCACCAGGGACGCCGAGCGCTCCGGAGTCGCCGGGGTCCTGGCCGTCACTCCCTATTACAACCGCCCCTCCCAGGCAGGCATAGAGGCGCATTTTCGGGCCGTGGCGGAGACGACCTCGCTCCCGGTCCTTCTCTACGACATCCCCTCTCGCACCGGACGGAAGGTGGCGCATGAGACCGTCCTCCGCCTGGCCCGAGAGGTCCCCAACCTGGTGGGAGTGAAGGACGCCGCCGGTGACGTGGCGGGGTCGGCCCGCCTGGTTGCAGAGGCACCGGACGGCTTCGACCTCTACAGCGGCGATGACGGGCTGACGCTCGCTCTGTGCGCAATCGGAGCCGCCGGCGTCATCGGGGTGGCTGCCAACTGGACCGGGCGCCTGCACGGCGAGATGCTGGCCGCCTTCGCCAAGGGCGACGTCGAGGAGGCCTGCCGCATCAATGCCTCCCTGCTCGAGTCCTACTCCTACGAGACCAGCGAGGCGGCGCCCAACCCCGTGCCGGCCAAGGCCATGATGCGCGTGCTGGGCCTCCCCGTCGGCGAGTGCCGGCTTCCGATGGGTCCCGCTCCCGACGGCTTGGAGGACATCGCCCGCAGCGTCCTGGCCAAGCTCGGGGATGTCGCCGCCACGCCACTTGGCTGACTCCCACCCGGTCCGCGTCACCTTCCTCGGGGGCTTGGGCGAGATCGGTCGCAACTGCGCCGCCCTGGAGGTGGGCGGGCGCATCCTCCTCATCGACTGCGGCGTCATGTTCCCCGACGCCGACATGCCCGGTGTGGACCTCGTGCTCCCCGATTTCTCGTGGCTGCGGGACAACGCCGCCCGGGTGGAGGGATGCATCCTCACGCACGGCCACGAGGACCACGGCGGGGGACTGGCTTTCCTGCTCAGAGAGC
This sequence comes from Actinomycetota bacterium, assembly GCA_030777325.1. GTDB lineage: Bacteria > Actinomycetota > Acidimicrobiia > Acidimicrobiales > YB1-3. Next base: position 13,189 of record JALYGF010000027.1, read on the forward strand.
TGTCCCTACCCATCTACGGGTCGGAGCTGAGCCTGGGCCTGGCCAGCGGGAGGATCGAGGAGGCGGGCCTGCTCGACCGCACCGAGCTGGTCCCCGTCCGCGACGGCGAGCGGCGACGGATCGGGCCCTTCGACGTGGAGTTCCTCCCCGTCACCCACTCGGTCCCACACGGATTCGCCATCGTCTTCCGGACCCCTCAGGGCGTCGTGATGCACTCCGGCGACTTCAAGCTCGACCCCACCCCGGTGGACGGCCGCCTGACCGACCTGGGGCGCATCGGTGCCATCGCCCAAGAGGACGGCATCCGCCTGCTGCTCGCCGACTCCACCAACGCCGAGGAGCCGGGCCACACGGCGAGCGAGAGCTCGGTGGGAAGGGCGATGCGGGACCTGTTCGCCCAGTACACCGGCAGGCGGTTCATCGTCGCCTGCTTCGCCAGCCACATCCACCGCGTCCAGCAGGTGGCTGACGCTGCCGTGGCCAGCGGTCGCACGGTGGTGACGCTGGGACGCTCCATGCTCCGGAACGTGGCCCTGGCCCGCGAGCTCGGACTCCTCCACATCCCCGACGAGTCCCTGGTCGACATCGGCGACATCTCCGAGCTCGACCCGGCCAAGACGTGCGTGATCTCCACCGGCTCGCAGGGCGAGCCGATGTCCGCCCTGTCGCTGTTGGCCGCCGGTGACCACAAGCTCCTGCGCCTTCAGCCCGACGACGTCGTGGTCATCAGCGCCCACGCCATCCCCGGCAACGAGACGGCCGTGGGCAAGGTGATCGGCGGCCTCTACCGGCGGGGCGCCGAGGTCGTGCACGCCGGGCTGGCCGACGTCCACGTGAGCGGCCACGCCATGCAGGGCGAGCTGCAGACGCTCCTGTCCGTGGCCCGTCCCGAGTACTTCATCCCGGTTCACGGCGAGTTCCGCCACCTCACCCACCACGCCCGCCTGGCCATCGGGATGGGCGTGGCCGAGTCCAAAGTGCTCCTCGCCGAGGACGGTGACGTCGTCGAGCTGAGCGACGCCGGGGTCGACTTCGCGGGCGAGGTACCGGCCGGCTACCTCTACGTCGACGGAACGGTCGGCGACGTGGGCCGGGGCGTGTTGAGGGATCGCCAGGTGCTCTCCGAGGAGGGGGTGGTGATGGTCACAGTCATCGTTGACGCTCGCTCCGGCGAGGTGCTGGGCGGACCGGACATCGTCACCCGAGGATGGGTGTTCGAGCGAGAGGCCGCCGGGCTGCTCGACGAGGCCCGCCAGGCAGTCGTGGATCGCCTGGCGGAGGGAGCGACCGAGGGGGGCACCGACCCCGAGAGCGTGAAGCGCCACATGCGCTCGGCTCTGGGGCGCTTCGTGCAGCAGCGGACACGTCGCCGGCCCATGATCGTGCCGGTGGTGATGGAGGTTTGACCATGCACCCCGCGGTGGAGCCCCGGGGAGGAGTGATGGAGCACCGATGACGCTGCCTCCGCTCTACCTGGAAGGCCTGACACAGCGAGCGCTGCTGGGACAGGAGCAGCTCGAGGCCTACAAGCTCGGGCTGATCGAAGCGATCCTGAAGGAGGCGCTCCGGTCCGAGCATGGGCAGGACGTGGCGGCACTTCGGTCGGCGGTCCAAGACGCGGTGGAGGTCGCCCAATGGGAGATGCGCTCCCCCAGAGGCATCGGCACCAACAGAGAGGGCCTCCCTTAGGCACAATCTGGATCACCGCCGGTCGCGCCCGGCGCGGCGATCGCAGCGCAGCGACCAGCTCACGCAGATCGTCAGCCAAGGTTTGCGGTCCCCCGGCGCCGGCACCTGGCGAGCCGAGTCCATGAGCAGACAACGGCATGGCCGTGCTAAACGGGGCCGAAGGCAAGAGTGCGTCACCTAGCGCGCCTCGTAGCCGAGGAGGCGGCGCAGTACCTCCTCCAAGGCCGCTGACCTGAGGCCTGAGCGGGTCGGCGGGGCCCCCTCGGTCGGAGTGGACGAACAGCGAGCGGCTTGCTCCGCCCTTTGTAGGCGGCGCCGGCACCCCTCGAGGGCTGGGGCTGATGTTACTGTTGTGGCCATTGTGACTACCACTTCCCGTCGGCGCCCTCCCACCCGGAAGGCGCCCGCCAAGTCACCCGCCCGTGGCTGGCTTGTGACCCACCTCGGCCGCCAGGCCGACGACGTGTGGGGGTTGGTCCTCATCGTCGGCGGCGTCCTCGCCGGGCTCGGGATCTTCGCTGATCTCACCGGACCGGTGGGCCGGGCCGTCCGTGACGGCTCGGCGGCAGCGCTGGGCTGGGGCCGCGCGCTGCTGCCGCTCGCGCTCGTCGGCGTGGGCGCGGTTCTCGTCCGTGGCCGACCCAAGCCGCCTCCCGGAGGTAGGCGGGACTCGGCGCCTGTCGCCATGGCCCTGGGCTTCGCGCTGCTCGCCACGTCCGTGTGTGGCCTCCTGCATCTGGTCCGGGGTGACGCCCAGGGGAGTCGCCCGCTCGCCGATGCCGGGGGCCTCCTCGGTGCTGGGATGGCGGGGCCGCTGCGTTCGGCCCTTGCGACTTGGGGAGCCACCATCGTGCTGGTCACCCTGGCCGGAGTAGCCCTGCTGATCCTTACCCGGACGTCGGTGCGGGCTGCCAGCGGCCGGGCCACCACGCTGGTGGCCGGGGCCATGCCGGCCGTGCGCAGCGCGCTGCGGTCCGCGGCCCGCTGGCTCACCACCACCGGGCACGAGAACGAGATGGAGGCCACGGCCGAGCGCCATCCATCCCGAGCCGAGCCGGAGCCGCAGGTGCCGGCAGAGGTGGCGCCCATCGGCGGGGTCGACCCGGAGCAGTCGATGGAGGACCCCACGGCAGAGCCAGTGGACATGGCCAACCTCCTCCAGGACGGCGGCGAGGCGTCGATGGCCCGGCCCGCCGCGGCCCGTGCTTCGGCCGAAGGCGGCTGGAGGCTGCCGCCGGTGCAGCTGCTCGGCAAGGCGAAGGTCGCGCCCATGAACAGGCGGGCGGTGGAGGCCCGAGGCCGAAACCTGGAGGACGCGCTGGCCGCCCACGGGGTGGAGACCCGCCTCGCCGGCATGACCATGGGGCCCACCGTCACCCGCTACGAGCTGGAGCTCGGTGCCGGAGTGAAGGTGGCGCGCGTGACGAGCCTGCAGAAGGACATCGCCTACGCCCTGGCCGCGCCGGACATCCGCCTGCTTGCTCCCATCCCCGGGCGCTCGGCCATCGGGGTGGAGGTCCCCAACGTCCAGCGCCAGCTCGTGTCGCTCGGCGACGTCCTCACCGCAGAGGACGCGCAGGCCGCAGACCACCCCCTCGAGGTGGGCATGGGCCGCGACATCGCCGGTCGCTCGGTGATGGAGAACCTGGCGTCGATGCCCCATATCCTCATCGCCGGGGCCACCGGCTCGGGCAAGTCATCGTGCATCAACTCGATCCTCACGTCGGTCCTGCTGCGGGCCACGCCGGACGAGGTGCGCATGATCCTGGTCGACCCCAAGCGGGTCGAGCTCGGCAACTACAACGGCCTGCCCCACCTGCTCACCCAGGTGGTGGTCAACCCCAAGAAGGCGGCCAACGCCCTCTCGTGGGCGGTGGAGGAGATGGAGCGCCGCACCGACCTGCTGGCCGAGGTGGGGGTGCGCGACATCGCCGGGTACAACGCCGCCTACGACCGCGGCGAACTCCAGCCGGACCCGGGTTCGGAGCGTGAGTACCGCAGGCTGCCGTTCATCCTCGTGGTGGTGGACGAGCTCAACGACCTGATGATGGTGGCGGCGCGCGACGTGGAGGAGTCCATCTGCCGCATCGCCCAGATGGGGCGGGCCTTCGGCATCCACCTGGTGATCGCCACCCAGCGCCCGTCGGTGGACGTCATCACCGGTGTGATCAAGGCCAACGTGCCCTCCCGTCTGGCCTTCGCCGTCTCGTCGCTGGCCGACAGCCGCGTCATCCTCGACCAGCCCGGTGCGGAGCGGCTCGTGGGCCGCGGGGACATGCTTCTACTGACCGCTTCGTCGAACGTCGCTCGTCGCATCCAGGGCCCGTGGGTGAGCGAGGAGGAGGTTCGCAAGGTGGTGGCCCACTGGCGGCGCCAGTCCGAGCCGCAGTACCTGGCCGGGGTGGAGGGCGACGGTGACGGCGGGCGCAGCGGCGCGGTGGACGATGGTGAGGACGACGACCTCCTCGAGGCCGCCATGGAACTGGTCGTGCGCTCCGGGCTGGGTTCCACCTCCATGCTCCAGCGCAAGCTACGGGTCGGCTTCGCCCGTGCCGGGAGGCTCATGGACCTCCTCGAGCGTCGGGGAGTGGTGGGACCCTCGGAGGGATCCAAGGCGCGGGAGGTGCTCATGACCGCCGAGGAGCTCGAGGAGCGAAAGAGCACCACATCGTCCGTTTGACGGCCTGGGGGGCGTCGTGGTCAGCGGCTGCCTGGCGGATTATGCTCGTCGAGCACGGAGAGAAACTCCGGGAATACTCCCTAACGAGGAGACGCGATGCCTAGCAAAGACGTTGCCACCGAGAGGCCGAGCAAGTTGGATTTCTCCAGGACCGTGGGACCGCCCCGAGACGAAGAGCTGTCCGAGGCGCCTCTGGGCCGCCTTGGCGGCGACAAGCCCGCCTATGACACCGCCATGGGGGCCAAGCCCTCGATGGGGAGCGGCAGGAAGGGCAAAAAGAGCAAGGCGGGGGATTCCCAGGGCTTTTCCGGCTCATAGCTGAACACGGGCCCGTCCTGACCGGAACGTGAGAAGGGGGCCCCGAGGGGCCCCCTTCTGCGTCGAGCGCGTCAGCCAGTCAGGCTGCCTTGGTGGCCAGCGGGCGACGGGAGCGCCGAGCCGAGGGAACCTCAAGCTCGGGTGTCCCGAACCAGGCGAAGACCGCTCGCCACGCGGTCGTGATGCCCGCTACTACGAAGCCGGTGAGCAGGGTGCCCATCCAGCTTTCCCGTAGGGCGACGCCGAAGCCCTCGAAGGTCGAGTAGTCGAGGGCGAACACGCCGACGACGGCCAGGGCGATGGTCAGCGCACCGCGTCTGGGGGAGAAGCCGGGCACGAGGTCGACGAAGGCGTCGACCACCGTGAGGACGGCCAGGCCCAAGAGCACTGTGACGGCCAGGGTGTACATGGTTCTTCCTCCTGACGGGAGGTCGTGGGTTTCCCGTCGCCAGCTTCGACCGGCGACCCGGTCCGTAGGTAACAGCAGCCGTTAGCTTTCGGTGGTGCGCGCTCGTGCCCCCGCCTCCTCGGCCAATCTCGGCCCCGGCTTCGACACCCTGGCCGTCGGCCTCTGCCTGTATGCGGAGGTCGAGGTCGAGGAAGGCGAGCGCCTGTCGGTCACGAGCACCGGCGAGGGCTCGGACCTTCCTGTGGACGCCTCCCACCTGGCCGCCCGGGTGGCCGTCGAGGTCGCGGGCCACGACCATCTCAGCGTGCGCGTCCGGTCGGACATCCCTGTCGGCCGCGGGCTGGGATCGTCGGCCGCAGTGGCCGCTGCGGCCGCGGCAGCGGCGGGGGCGCCTGACCCGTTGGCGGTGGCCGCCGCAACCGACGGCCACCCCGAGAACGCCGCCGCGTCGGTGCTCGGTGGCCTGGTGACGGCCACCATGGTCGGTGACAGGCCGGTGGCGGCGAACCTCCACCTGGACCCGGCGCTGGCCTTCGTCGTCCTGGTGCCCGACCGCAGCCTGCCCACGGCCGAGGCCCGCTCCGCGCTGCCCGCTCAGGTTCCCCATGCCCACGCCAGGTTCAACCTAGGGAGGATGGGCTTGCTCGTCACCGGCCTCGCCGACCGGCGCCTGCTGGTGCCCGAGGCCGCCGAAGACCGGCTTCACCAGCCGGCGCGGGGCAGGCTGTTCCCCGAAGCGGCCGGCCTGATAGCCAAGCTGGCCGCAGCCGGGGCTCTGGCCGCGTGCTGGTCCGGCGCCGGCCCGAGCCTGATCGCCATCTGTGACCAGGACCGCGCCCACCCGCTCCGTGACGAGGGTGAGCGGCTCCTGAGGGAGGCCGGGGTGCAGGGCCGTTCGCTGCACCTCGGCCCCGACATGGAGGGGCTCACCGTCGAGTCCTGAGCCCCTATCCCTGGTTCGGCCAACGACCTCGGGTAGCGTCGCTCCATGGCTATGTACGAGGGTTACTGCGTGAAGTGCCGCGAGAAGCGGGAGTTCGAGGGCAATGAGGTCGAGATGGCCAACGGTCGTCGCGCCGCCCAGGGCACGTGCCCGGAGTGCGGCACCAAGATGAATCGGATGCTGAGCAGCAAGAGCTGACGGGGCTTGGGTACCCTCCCCCGGTGCCCACCTCGCCATCACGCAGCTCGCCGTCCAGGGACCTGGTGGCCGTTCCCAACCCGCACCCGGGGAGGGACTACGAGGTGCGCTGCGAGTCTCCCGAGCTCACCTGTGTCTGTCCCATGACAGGCCAGCCTGACTTCGCCACCGTCCGGATCGCCTACGTGCCCGACGAGTGCATCGTGGAGCTCAAGTCCTTGAAGCTCTACCTGTGGGGCTTCAGGGACGAGGGGGCGTTCCACGAGGACGTCACCAACCGCATACTCGACGATCTGGTGGCCTGCCTGGCGCCCCGGCGCATGACCGTCACCACCGATTGGCTGGTCCGGGGCGGCATTCACACGGTGGTGGAGACGTCCCATCCCTGACCCGAGCGGTCGTCTGCCCACTGCGTGGGCGCGCATCGAGGAGGGAATGGCTGCCGGCCTTCACGTCGGCGCGCAGTTGGCGGTCCGCCTCCCCGAGCAGCCAGTCGTCGCGGCGGCGACGGGCATCGCCCGCCCCGATGAGGCCATGGGCGAGGACACCCTGATGCCGTGGTTCTCGGCCACCAAGGCCATCACCGCTGCCGCCGTGTTGCAGCAGTGGGAGCAGGGCCGCCTGGACCTCGACGATGTGGTTGCCCGCCACATCCCCGCCTTCGCAGCCAACGGCAAGGAGCGGGTCACCGTTCGTCACCTGCTCACCCACACCGCCGGTCTGGCGGCCACCGACGACTCGGTCGACGAGGCCTGTCAGGCGGCCCTCGAGGAAGGATGGGATCCGGGGCGGCGGGCCGCCTACAGGCCGCGCGGCCCCTTCGCCGTGCTCGGGGAGATCGTCCACCTCTTGGACGGTCGTAGCATCGAGGACTACGTCAGCGAGGAGCTCTTCGAGCCACTGGGCATGGCCGATTCCTGGCTGGCCCTGGCACCGGGGCGCCACGCCGCCTATGGGCGGCGCATGGGCGCCATGTACGACACGGCGGGTGGCCGGCGCGACGTGATCCCCGGTCTGGACGGAGCGGAGGCCTTCGCCGAGCCCCGACCCAGCCTGAGCGGCGTGGGACCCATGGCCGACCTCCTGCGCTTCTACATGATGCTGCTGGGGAAGGGAGCGCTCGACGGTGTGCGCGTCCTGTCCCCACAGACTGCGGAGGCCATGTGCGCCCGCCACCGCGTGGGCCTCACGGACGAGACGTTCGGGGCGGTGGTGGACTGGGGCCTCGGCGTGATGGTCAACTCCTGGCACTACCGTCGAAAGCCGGCGCCCTACGGGTACGGGAACCACGCCTCCTCCCGGGCCTTCGGCCACGGTGGAAGCCAGTCGTCCATCGCCTTCGCCGATCCCGAGCACGGGCTCGCCGTGGCACTCGTGTTCAACGGCATGGCCGGCGAAGCCGCCAACCACCGGCGCACCCAGGCCGTGGTCACGGCGCTGTACGAGGACCTCGGGCTGGCTGGCCGCGGCCGATCGTCCCCGTGACAGGTGAGAGGGCAGGAGGACGAGTGCGCAGCCTCCTGCTCGCATTGGCGCTCGTGGGGCTCGTTGCCTGCCGTGATGGGGGAGGAGGAGACGCCAGCTCGACTACGAGCTCGAGCGGCCCGTCCCCCACCGCCTCGAGCACGACGTCCACCGCCCCGGTGCCCGACGGCGGGTTCAGGGGCATCTGGCCATTTGCGAGCCGGGCCGAGGTGGATGCCCACGCCGCCGGTTCCGATCGCGCCTATCGAGATCCCTCCTCCACAGCGCGGCGGTTCGCTTCGGAGTACCTGGGCATGAAGGCGCCGGCCTCGTTCGACGTAAGCGGCACCGGCGCGGCGCGGGAGGTCGCCGTCGCTCCCCGATCAGGCGAGGGGGGCGCAGCCCGGGCCGGCCCCGGGGCCACCACGACCGTCGCGCTCGAGCAGCTCGGCCCGCAGGGCGAGACGGGGCCATGGTCCGTGGTCGGCGCCCGCACCCCCAAGATCGAGCTGGAGTCGCCGCCAGCTCACTCCACCATCTCCTCTCCCTCGACCCTTGTGGGGAGGGCCAACGTCTTCGAGGGGACGGTCACGGTCCGGGTGAAGGAGGACGGCATGACGCAGAACCAGACGCTGGGCCAGGGCTTCCTAACCGGGAGCGGCGACGCCAGCGGAGAACTGGGTCCGTTTCGTGGCGAGGTGGCGTTTCGGTCTCCCAGCAAGCCGGGCGGCGCAATCGTCCTGTCCGAGGACTCCGCGGCCGACGGTCAGGGTGTGCTGCGAGCCACCGTGATCAGGGTGCTCTTCTCCGCCTAGGAGCAACTGGAGTCGGGCCGCCATGTGAGGCATCAGCGCACGAAGAGGTGCCATCCGAGCCAGAGCCAGGCGAGCAGGGCAGCGGCGCGTCGGGCCGGATGGCGGACGGCTGCATTCACGACGTCGGCCAGCGTGGCCCGCCGCCCGGCACCGGCGCGGGCTACCACCTCGAGGGCGACCATCGCCCCGAGGAGAACGGCAAAGCCGGTGAGCAGGATCGCCTTGCTCATGGACGCGCCAGTCGCCGTCCCAAAGCGAGCCACGCCACAAAGGCGGCCGCCTCGATGGGCCTGGGACCGAGGGCGGCGTCGGCGATCGAGCTCAGGGTGGGGTGGGTCGAGCGGGGCGAGAGGCTGAAGGCCACCAGCTCCCACACGAGTAGCGCACCGAGCAGCACGGGCCATGGTCCGAGGGGGACCCTTCTCGTTGCAGGCGACGAGCTGTGGCGGCGAGGCCATCGTCCCGAGCCCAGGGTCACCAAGGCGGCAGCCATCAGTGCCACCAGGGCGGAGGTGGTGAAGTGCTCCAGCCCGGCGACCCACCAGGCGTAGGCGACGGCCACGATGGCAACGATGAGGCGGCCCGGCGTGCGCCACGGCTGGGACATCCCAGCCACCTACAGGTGCTCGGCTGCGGCCTCCTGGACGGCGGTGACGATGGGGTCCCACTCGGCACCGGGCGAACGGGTGACCGTGACGAAGTCGTTCACGCCGAAGATGGAGGCCACACCGCCGGCGGCGAACACCTTGGCGGCGAATTCGTTGTCCTCGGCCTCGGCTGCGCCGTTCACGCTCAGTGTCTCGGAGAGCGTGGTGTCGAGCTGGAAGCGGAGTGCGTTCGGGTTGGGGGAGGGTTCGGGCGTGGCAGTGGCCATCCGCCGATGCTATTGCCGCTGGCCTCGGGGCACGGGCCGTGTCGACGGTAGATTCGCGGACCGTGAGCCGGCACTACTGGATAGAGACGCTCGGCTGCCCCAAGAACCAGGTCGACTCCGACAAGCTGGCCGGAACCCTGGAGGCCGACGGCCTGGTGCCCGCCGCGGCGCCCGAGGACGCCGAGGTCGTGGTGGTGAACACATGCGCCTTCGTGGAGTCGGCTCGCCAGGAGTCGGTCGACAACGTGCTGGCCGCGGCCGACGTGCGCCGCCCCGGCGCCCGCCTGGTGGTCACCGGCTGCATGGCCGAGCGCTACGGCGAGGAGCTGGCCAGGGCGCTGCCCGAGGTGGACCTGGTGGCGGGCTTCGGCGTGTCCGTGTCGCTCTCGCCCAGGCCCGTCGGCGCTTCGAGCGCCGTCCCCGCATTCGACCTGCTCAACCTGCCCCGGCCGACGCCCTTGGCCCCGTGGGCCTACGTCAAGATCGCCGAGGGCTGCGACCGGGCCTGCGGCTTCTGCGCCATCCCCTCGTTCCGGGGCCGGCAGCGGTCCCGCTCGCCGGAGTCCATCCTGGACGAGGTCGACGGCCTCGGCGTCTCCGAGGTCGTACTCGTCGCCCAGGACCTCGCCTCCTACGGCCGAGACGTGGACGGTCTCGGGCCCGGCGCCATCGTCCCCTTGGTGCGGGCGGTGGCCGAGCGGGTGGAGCGCACGCGCCTGTTCTACCTCTACCCGTCCGACCTGACCGACGCCCTGATCGACGCCATCGGAGACACCGGGGTTCCATACTTCGACCTGTCCCTCCAGCACGCCTCCAGGCCGCTGCTGCGACGCATGCGGCGCTGGGGAGACGGAGAGCGCTTCCTCCGACGCATCGGCCACATCCGCTCCCGCTGGCCAGAGGCCACCTTCCGCTCCAACTTCATAGTCGGGTACCCCGGAGAGACCGAGTCCGACCACGACGTGCTGCTGAGTTTCGTGGAGCAGGCCCAGCTCGACTGGTGCGGCTTCTTCGCCTACTCCCGCGAGGAGGCCACGTACGCCGCCGGGCTCGACGGCACGGTCGGGACCGCCCTCGTCAACGAGCGCCTCGGCGAGCTCAGCGAGCTCCAGGACGCCATCACCGCACGCCGCCGACAGGCCCTGGTGGGCGAGAAGGTGGAGGTGCTGGTGGACAGCCCCGGCGTGGGTCGGAGCCACCGGGAGGCGCCCGAGATCGACGGCGTGGTCCGGGTGCCCAGCTGGCTGCCGGTGGGTGAGAAGGCGACCGTGCTCGTCACCGGTGCCGAGGGTCCAGACCTCGAGGCGGAGGCCCTGTGAGCCATGGCCACTGAGGCGTTCGGGCCGTCGGCGCTGGCCACGCCGGCCAACGCGGTCACGGTCGGAAGGCTGCTGATCACCCCGGTGCTGCTGGTGTTGATCCTCGGTGAGGGCGACTCGTGGCCCGCCTTCGCGTTCTGGACCGTCCTGTGCGGCACGGACTGGGTCGACGGGTACCTTGCCCGCCGCCAGGGCGCCACCCGCTCCGGTGCCTTCCTCGACCCCCTGGCCGACAAGATCCTGGTCCTCGGCGCCATGTTCGCCCTGGTGGCCGAGCACTCATTCTGGTGGCTGCCGGTCGCGGTGATGGCCGTACGCGAGCTCATCATCAGCATCTACCGCACTTTCATGGGACGGCGGGGCATATCGGTGCCGGCCAGGTGGTGGGCCAAGGTCAAGACCGTGGTGCAGCAGTTCGCGGTGGCCTTCGCCCTCCTGCCGCCGACGGCGAACCAACGCTGGCTGGCCACCTCCGTGCTTTGGGCGGCCGTGGTGCTCACCGTCATCACCGGTGCCCAGTACCTCCTCGACGGCAGCAAGGCGGCCTCGGCCTCGGCGGGCTGAGCTGGCGTCGGAGAGCCGACCGTGCGCTGCGAGGTGGTGGCCATCGGAACAGAGCTGCTGCTCGGCCACGTGGTGGACACCAACTCGGCGTGGCTGGGCGAGCGGTTGGCCGCAGCCGGGATCGACTGCCACTTCCAGACCCGGGTGGGGGACAACCGCCATCGCATAGTGGCTGCGCTGCGCGCCGCCCTGGCCCGCAGCGAGGCGGTCGTCGCCTGCGGCGGCCTCGGTCCCACGCCGGACGACATCACCAGGGAGGCCATCGCCGAGGTGATGGGGGTCACCCTGGAGCGCCGCCGGTCGCTCGTGCAAGCCATCCGGGCCATGTTCGAAGCCCGAGGCCGCGCCATGTCGCCGAGCAACGAGCGCCAGGCCGACGTGCCTCGTGGTGCGCAGGTGATCGACCAGGCGCTCGGTACCGCCCCCGGGTTGGTGTGTCCGGTGGGGGACGGAGTGGTCTACGCCGTTCCGGGCGTGCCCGCCGAGATGGAGGAGATGGTGGAGCGCGCCGTCATACCGGACCTACGAGCCAGGGCCCAGGCCAGGGGCCACAGCGCGGTCATCGTCTCTCGAACCCTGCGAACGTGGGGGATGGCGGAGTCGGCACTGGCCGAGACGCTGGGGCCGCGCCTGGCAGCCCTCGACGCCGTGGACGCGCCGGTCACCATGGCCTTCGTGGCGGCGGGCATGGAGGGCATCAAGGTCCGCCTGACGGCGAAGGCGGGGAGCGAGCCCGATGCCCGCGCCGCCCTGGACGCCGAGGAGCGCGAAGTGCGCGCCGTGCTTGGCTCGCTCGTCTTCGGGGCCGACGAGGAGACCATGGAGGCCGCCGTCGGCTCCCTGCTCTCGGCCCGTTCGCTGTCGCTCGGGCTGGCCGAGTCCCTGACCGGCGGCCTGGTGGCATCCCGGCTGGTGTCGGCGCCCGGAGCCAGCGGCTGGTTCCGGGGATCGGTCGTCGCCTACGGCTCCAGAGTCAAGCACGACGTGCTCGGCGTGCCCGAAGGGCCGGTGGTGTCCGAGGCCGCGGCGCGCGCCATGGCCGAAGGAGCGGCCAAGGTCCTCGGCGCCGACGCCGGTCTGGCCCTCACCGGGGTGGCCGGTCCCGAGTCCCAGGAGGGGGTTGCGGCCGGAACGGTGTTCGTGGGGTTGGCGCTCGACGCCTCGCCAGAGGTGGCCCGGCTCCGGCTCTCCGGCGATCGCCAGCGCGTGCGCCAGTACGCAGCCACGGCGGCTCTGGACCTTCTCCGCCGGCGGCTGGGTGAGGTCTCCGGTCCGGCTGGCGGTTGACACGGGAGTGTCCCGGCGGTTCCGTCTGGCTGTATGGTCGGCGCATGAGGCAAGGACTGTTGCGACGATCGGCCGCGTTGGCGGGCGTGGCCGCCCTGGCCCTGGTGGCTTGTGGTGGCGATGACGGCCAAACAGCAAGCACTGGGAGCACGGTGGCCACACAGGCCGCGGGCGCCAGAGCCGACGTCGTCAATGCCCAGGGCCAGTCCGGCGGGCAGGTGACTTTCACCGAGGGCCAGGGCAAGGTGTTGGTGGAAGCCAGCCTGCGTGGCCTGCCACCGGGCTTCCACGGCTTTCACGTCCATGCCGTGGGCAAGTGCGAACCGCCCTTCACCTCGGCCGGAGGCCATCTCACTGTGGGCCAGCAGGACCATCCCGCTCACGCCGGGGACCAGCCCACCGTGCTCGTCGGGGCTGACGGGACCGCAGAGAGCCGCTTCGCCACCGACCGCTACCGGCTGAGCGACCTCCTAACTCCCGAGGGCCGGGCCATCGTCGTCCACGCCGCCGCCGACAACCACGGCAACATCCCCACTCGTTACGCGCCCGGGATCGACCAGATGACCAAGGACACCGGTGACGCCGGGGCTCGGCTCGCCTGCGGGGTGATCAAGCGCCCCTGAGCCCTCGGGTTCAGCGGCCAGGAACGAGAGAAGC
>JALYGF010000028.1 GCA_030777325.1 Actinomycetota bacterium
GGTGATCCTCGGCGGAGGGCCCGTCGGCTGCGAGCTGGCCCAGGTCCATGCCCGCTTCGGCGTGGAGGTGACCCTCGTCGAGGCGGCCGAGCGGCTGGTGGTGAAGGAGGAGCCCGGCGTGTCGAAGGACATGGCGGGCGTGCTCCGGGACGACGGTGTGGACGTGCGCGTGGGGTCGAAGGCCACTGGGGCGGAGGCCCTTGACGGAGGCGCTCGCCTCCACCTCGACGACGGCTCCACCGTGGAGGCCGAGCGCATCGTGCTTTCGGTGGGCCGCTCGCCCAACACTGCCGACATCGGGCTCGAGGCCCTTGCCATCGAGCCCGCCCCGACCGGCCTGCAGACCGACGAGCGCTGCCGGGTCGTGGGCCAGGACCACGTATGGGCCGCCGGTGACGTGACCGGGGTGGCTCCCTTCACCCATGCCGCCAACTATCAGGCCCGGGTGGTCACGGCCAACCTCCTGTCCCGCCCCATGCGCGCCGACTACCGGGCCATCCCCCGCACGATCTTCACCGATCCCCCACTGGCGTCGGTGGGCATGAGCCTGAGTCAGGCCAACGAAGAGGGTGTCGACGCCGTCACCGCCACCTTGGGGCTCGGGGAGACGGCCCGATCGGCAACCGAGGGGGAGCCCAGGGGGCGGCTGGTCCTCGTGGCCGACCGGAGCCGGGGGGTGCTGATCGGCGCCTCGGCCATGGGTGGCGGCGCCGACGAGTGGATCGGCGAGGCGGTGCTCGCCATCAGGGCCGAGATCCCGCTGGAGGTGCTGACCGATGTGGTCCACCCGTTCCCCACGTTCAGCGAGGTCTATGAGCCGCCCCTCCGCGAGCTGGCCGCCAAGTCGGGCTGACCGCGTCCTCGGAATACTCCAACCGGCTCCTCGGTTACCGACCCCGTGGCCATCACCCGGTTGAACCATGCCGTGCTGTATGTCCGTGACGCCGAGAGCAGTGCCGGCTTCTACGCCGACGTGCTCGGGTTCCGCCGCCTGCCCGCCGAGTTCCCCGGCGCCGTCTTCATGCAGGCGCCCGGCTCCAACAACGACCACGACCTCGGCCTGTTCTCCATCGGCGCCGCGGCCGAGGCGTCCCAAGCCGGGCGTCGCACCGTCGGCCTCTACCACCTGGCCTGGGAGGTAGAGACCCTGGCGGACCTCGAGCAGCTGGCCGGTGCCCTGTCCGAAGCCGGTGCCCTGATTGGTGCGTCCGACCACGGCACGACCAAGGCGCTCTACGGCCGGGACCCGGACGGCATCGAGTTCGAGGTGTCCTGGCTGGTGCCCGCAGAGCTGATCGACGACGCCGCCATCTCGGCCAAGAGCCGCATCGGCCGGCTCGACATCGCCGCGGAGAAGACCCGATACGGCGCCCGGACCCGCGGCGGGGTGGGCGTCTCCTCGCCGGCGCCCTCGGCACCGACCTCGGCCTGACGCTGTTGCGGGTGCGGCTGCATCCGCAAACCGGATGCCAGCGCACCTGGACCGTCCGACGTCGAGGGAAGAGGCGGCCACCCCCGGTTGTTGTACGCGCAACAAGCTCGTATACGACGAGGACCGATCTCATGCCTGACGCCCAGAAGACCTCTCTTCCTGTCCTGCCCCTGGCGACTGGGGTGGTGCTGCCCGCGATGGTGGTGAGCATGGCCCTCGAGAGCGAGGAGGCACGGACAGCCGTCGCAGCCGCAGAGGCATCCGGCGGCCACCTCCTGCTCGTCCCCCGCCTGCCGGAGCGCTTCGCTCGGATGGGCACCGTGGCCAAGGTGGAGAGCTCGGGCCAGCTGCCGAGCGGAATCCGCGCCATCGTGGTCCGGGGCCTGGAGCGGGCCGTCCTCGGAGCCGGAGAGGCCGGGCCCGGTGGTGCTCTGTGGCTCCGGGCGGAGACGGTGGTGAGCGCCGCGCCGTCGCCGCGGGCCAGGGAGCTGGCCCGGGAGTACCGGGCCGTGATCCAGAATGTCCTCGAGCACCATGGAGCCAGCCGGCTGGCCGAGGCCCTCCGGGGCATCACCGATCCCGGCGCCATGGCCGACACGGCCGGACAGTCCCCCGACCTGTCCTTCGAACAGAAGGTGGAGGTGCTGGAGACGGTCGACGTCGAGGCCCGCCTGGAGCGGGTGCTCGAGTGGGCCCGCGACATCCTGGCCGACCTCAGTTTGAAGGAGCGGATCCGCACCGACGTCACCGAGGGCATGGAGAAGACCCAGCGGGAGTTCCTTCTGCGCCAGCAGCTAGACGCCATCCGCAAGGAGCTGGGCCATGGTGATGGCGATGAGGCGGTGGTGGACGGGTACCGCCGCCGGATAGCGGAGTCAGACATGCCCGACGCTGCTCGGGGTGCGGCCGAGCGCGAGGCCGACCGCCTCGAGCGCACCGCCGAGCAGAGCCCGGAGCACGGCTGGATCCGCACCTGGCTAGACACCGTTCTGGAGGTGCCTTGGGGGATCCGCTCGGAAGATCGCTTCGACGTCGCCGAGGCCCGCCGCATCCTCGACGCGGACCACACGGGGCTGGAGGACGTGAAGAACCGCATCGTCGAGTACCTGGCCGTCCGCAAGCTGAGGGCCGAGCGGGGGTTCTCCTCTGCGGCCGGGCGCGGCTCGGGCGCCATAGTGGCTCTGGTGGGACCGCCTGGGGTGGGCAAGACGTCGCTGGGCGAGTCCGTAGCCGGCGCGCTGGGCCGCAGCTTCGTCCGGGTGGCCCTGGGTGGCGTCCGCGACGAGGCCGAGATTCGAGGCCACCGGCGCACCTACGTGGGGGCTCAGCCTGGGCGCGTCGTGCGCGCCCTTCGCGAGGCCGGGACCATGAACCCCGTCTTCCTGCTGGACGAGGTGGACAAGGTCGGCAGCCACTGGCGGGGCGACCCGTCGTCGGCGCTCTTGGAGGTGCTCGACCCGGCTCAGAACCACACCTTCAGGGACCACTACCTGGAGGTGGACCTCGATCTGTCGGAGGTGCTGTTCATCGCCACCGCCAACGTGATCGAGACCATCCCCGGCCCCCTCATCGACCGCCTGGAGGTGATCAGCCTTGATGGCTACACCGAAGACGAGAAGGTGGCCATCGCCCAACACCACCTGCTCGCTCGCCAGCTGGAGCGCAACGGGCTGGAGCCTGGCGAAGTGAGCGTGAGCGACGCCGCCCTGCGGGCGATCGCGACCGACTACACCCGCGAAGCCGGGGTCCGCAACCTGGAACGGGAGCTGGGCAAGGTGCTCCGCAAGGTCGCCACTCTGCTTGCCTCCGGGGAGGCGACCGCGCCGGTGAGCGTGGGAGTAGAGGACGTGCGCGCTCACCTGGGCCGGCCCCGGTTCTTCTTCGAGGCCGCCGAGCGCACTGCCGTCCCCGGTGTGGCCACCGGCTTGGCCGTCACCGGTGCGGGCGGCGACGTCCTCTTCATCGAGGCCACCGCCCTGCCCGCGACGGCGGGTCACACAGCTCCACCTCGTCTCACCGTCACCGGGCAGCTGGGTGATGTTATGAAGGAGTCGGCCGAGATCGCGCTCTCCTACGTGCGTTCCCACGCCGATCGCCTTGGATTGGCTTCGGCTCTGGCCGGAGTTCGGGCTTCCACGTGCACGTGCCGGCGGGCGCGGTGCCCAAGGACGGGCCCTCGGCCGGCATCACCATGGTCACCGCCCTGGCCAGCCTCCTCAGCGGGCGCCGGTGCGCTCGAGCGTGGGCATGACCGGCGAGGTGACGCTGCAGGGACGGGTGCTACCCATCGGCGGCGTGAAGCAGAAGGTGCTCGCCGCCCACCGCGCCGGGCTGCGGGAGATCCTCCTGCCCGCCCGCAACGGCGCCGACCTCGACGACGTGCCCGAGCAGGTCCGCGAGGAGATGGCCTTCCACCTGGTGGAGGACGTATCCGAGGTGCTCGAAGTAGCACTCGATCCCCTGACCGCGCAGAGCGCCCACAGGGCCGACGCGGCTTAACGAAGAGGAGACCACCATGCCTGCCGTGACCGTCGAGAACCCACTCTCCCTTCCGCCCATCTCGCCACCCGACCCGACGGTGGCCACCGAGCGCCGGGTGACCTCCGTCACAACGGCGCCGAGCGGCTTCGAGGGTGAGGGGTTCCCGGTGCGCCGGGCTTTGGCGGGCATCGACATGTCCGCCCTTGACCCGTTCATCCACATGGACCAGATGGGCGAGGTGGAGTACGCGCCCGGTGAGCCCAGGGGCACGGCGTGGCACCCGCATCGGGGCTTCGAGACCGTCACCTACATGATCGACGGCACCTTCGAGCACCAGGACTCCACCGGCGGCGGCGGCCTGATAACCAACGGCGACACCCAGTGGATGACCGCCGGTGCCGGCATACTGCACGTCGAGCGACCGCCCGAGGCGCTGGTCGCCCGAGGCGGCCTGTTCCACGGCGTGCAGCTGTGGGTGAACCTGCCCAAGGACGACAAGTGGGCGGCGCCCGCCTACCAGGACATCCGCGCCGAGGGTGTCGCACTGCTGTCCTCGCCCGACGGTGGCGCCGTGGTGCGCGTGATCGCCGGTGAAGTGGCCGGTCACCGCGGTCCCGGCAGCACCCACACGCCCATCGCCCTGTCCCACGCCACCATCAGTCCCGGTGCCCAGCTCGTCCTCCCGTGGCGAGCCGACTTCAACGCCCTGGTCTACGCCCTCGCCGGCCGGGGGACGGTGGGGTCCGACGGCCGCCCGTTCCGGATGGGCCAGCTGGCCGTCCTGGCCAAGGGAGACTTCATCACCCTCGCTGCCCACCCAACCCAGGAGAGCCGGTCCCCCACCCTTGACGTGCTCGTGCTCGGCGGCCGTCCCATCGGCGAGCCGGTGGTCGCCTACGGCCCGTTCGTGATGAACACCGAGGCCGAGGTGATGCAGGCAATGCAGGACTACCAGGCCGGCCGCCTGGGCAGGACACCGGCGTCGAACGCCTCTGCCGGTTGACCGATTCGGCGACTGGCCAGGTAAGCGAGCTCTCGCATAGGGAGGCGGGTTGGCTATCCGCCACGTGATGATCCTCCTACTCCCTTCTTCGGGCCATCGTCATATCGGCATGCCTCATGGCCGGCGGAGCCGTCGACCTGCGCGCGTTAGCTAGGACGAGGGTTACTGAGATCTCGTGGCCGACGACCTCCGCACTGAGCGCTCCGAGGACGGCCGTGCCCGATACCGTGTCGGGATCATGAGCGACGAGTACCTGGCGCAGCACGTCCGGGAAGCCTTGGCCCGCGATCCCCGTGTGGCCGACCTCGGCATCTCTGTCAAGGTGGAGCCCGGAGCGGTGCGATTGTCCGGTCAGGTGGCCACCGAGCAAAGGCGAGAAGGGGTGGCAGTCGTGGCGCGGGAAGCACTCGACGCCGGCCACGAGGTTCGAAACGACGTCACTGTCACCCCGATGGGCCAACCCGAAGACATGGAGAACGTCCCGTGATCCGTCTGGCCGCGGTTGGTGACGTGCACGTCGGCTCCGACTCGTCCGGCCTGTACCGCTCTCATTGGCTGACGGTGCCCGAGCAGGCCGACGTCCTCCTGTTGGCCGGTGACCTCACCCGCCACGGCGAGCCCGAGGAGGCGGCTGTCCTCGCCGGTGAGGTTCGGGACCTGGGTGTTCCCGTCGTGGCGGTGCTCGGAAACCACGACTACCAGAGCGACCGCCAGGACGAGATCACGATACTGCTGGAGGACGCGGGCGTTACGGTGCTCGAGGGCGGGAGCACCGTGGTCGAGGTCGACGGGACGCGCTTGGGGATCGCGGGGTCCAAGGGTTTCGGGGGCGGCTTCGTGGGCGCCTGCGCCAGTGACTTCGGCGAGCCCGAGATGAAGGCGTTCGTCCGCCACACCAAGACCATCGCCGAGACGTTGCGCCGCGCCCTCGCCGACCTGGACTGTGACGTGCGGGTCGCGCTGCTGCACTTCTCCCCGGTCGAGGACACGCTCGTGGGTGAGCGCCTCGAGATCTATCCCTTCCTCGGCAGCTACCTACTGGCCGAAGCCGTCGACTCGGTGGGGGCCGACCTCGTGCTGCACGGCCACGCCCACGGCGGCAGCGAGAAGGGGGTCACCGCCGGAGGCGTGCCCGTGCGCAACGTGGCCCAGCCCGTGATCGGCCACTCCTACAACCTGTACTGCCTGGGGGGCGAGCAGGAGCCGTCCTGCGAGACGTAGCCGTCGTGGCCCCCCTCGCCGGGGTCAGTCCTTGTCGGCCTGGTAGATCACGTCATAGAGGTCATGCACCGCCTTGTCGGGCACGAGGACGTCGACGGACTGGCCGTACAGCAGCAGGCTGAGGACTCGACGGGCTCCGCGTCGCCGCGCCCGGCGCACCAGGTAGTCCCAGTCGACCTCCTGGTTGGAGAGCAGGGCCAGCGCGTCGAACCAGTGCCTGGCTGTGTGCTCCTGGTGGGACAGGGCCTTGATGATGATGAGGTCCTCGACTGACATGGCCGGCATCTGGTGGCCGCCGAAGTCGCGTCGCTTCGCCCGATCCACCATCTCGTCATCGAGCAGCACGTCACCCGTGGCCCGGAACAAGATGTCCACGAGCACTCCCTCCTTGACCGCCTTGTACAACCACTGCGGCTCGCTCTGGCGAGTGTCGAAGCCGGCTGACCTCAGTGCTTCCAGTGCCACTCCGGCCTCGTCCGGCCTCACCAGGAAGTCGATGTCGTGCGTGTCCCGCGGCCGTCCGGCAGTGCGGGAGACCATCCCTCCCATGAGCACGTAAGGAATCCCCAGGGACTCGATGGCCTCCGCAGCCTCGCCCAGCACCCGGAGGAACACGTCGTCGTCGACGTCGCCCTGACCCTCCCAGACCTCGGAGTACAGGTCGGCGACCTGCTGCGGCTGCGGATCCTCGCCCACGGCGACATTGTCGCCCATTTCCCGGTGGCCGATCTCGGCGCCGTAGGCTCCGGACGTGTCCGGGCAATTCGACGACGAGACACTCGCCACCTTCTTCGAGCTGGCGGACATGCTCACCCTTCTCCGGGATGGATGACGACCTCCGTGTAAACCGCTGGCTGTCCATCCCGCTGAGCGAGTTGGAATGGAGGTTCTCCGGTGCCGGTGGTCCGGGCGGTCAGCACGCCAACACGGCCAACACCCGAGTCGAGGTGCGCTTCGCCGTCGACCGCTCGCCGTCCCTGTCCGCCCACCAAAGAGCGCTGCTCTTGGATCGGATCGGCCCCGTCGTTCGGGTGGTCGTCTCCGACGAACGGTCGCAGGCCCGCAACCGCCAGCTGGCGCTGCAACGCCTCCGTACGCGCCTGGCCGATGCCCTCCAAGTGCGCCGTCACCGCCACCCGACGGCGCCGACCAAGGGGTCCCGGGAGCGGCGGTTGACAGCCAAGCGCAGGCGTGGAGACGTCAAGCGCCTCCGAGGCGGCGGCGACGGCGACGATTGACGACAGATAGGTAGCAAGGATGTTCGTCCCTACCAGTCGGCGCGGTCCCGGCCAAGGACGGGCCTTCCCGCCGCTGCGTCAGCGGCGGGAACGCTTCCCCCGGCCGCCGAGCCAGAACCGCGGACCGGGCCCGAGCTCCGAGGCTCGGTCGGCCGGGTTGGCCAGAGCGCACTTGCTCATCGAAAGGCAGCCGCACCCGATGCACGAATCGAGCTGGTCGCGAAGCTGCTCCAGCGTGCGTATGCGTTCATCGAGCTGGGGCCGCCAACTCCGGGCGAGCTGGTTCCACTGGCGGGACGAGACGTGGTCGTCGGGCAGGTCCCCGAGCATCTCGGCGATGTCGGCGAGGGTGAAACCCACCTGCTGCGCCGCCTGGATGACCGCCAGACGGCGGAGGACGTCGCGGCGGTACCGCCGCTGGCCACCTTCGGTGCGCTCCGACGAGATGAGCCCATTGGCCTCGTAGAACCGCAGCGCCGAGACCGACATGCCACAGCGGCTGGCGACCACTCCGATCGAAAGCTCGTCGTTCGGTTCTCCCGAACCAGCCGACATTTGCTTCGACCCCCTTGACCTCAAGTTAAGTTCAGGTTCTACCGTAGCCTGATGGAAGCGACCATGACCACCGCCGAGCCTCCCCAGTCCGAGACCTTCGCTGAACCACTCTCGTTGGCGGTGATCGTCGCCAGCACCCGGGAAGGCCGCTTCGGGGTGACGGTGGGCGGTTGGTTCGTGGACCACGCCAAGCAGCGCAACGACCTGGCCGTCGACGTGATCGACCTCGCCGACACGCCGCTGCCGACCACCCTGCCGTCGCCCGCGCCACCCGAGGTGGTGGCCTACACCAAGCGCCTCGATGGCGCCGACGCCTTCGTGGTGGTCACCCCCGAGTACAACCACAGCTTCCCCGGACCGCTCAAGACGGCCATCGACTCCGCCCATCGCGAGTCGGCGACCAAGCCGGTGGCCATGGTCTCCTACGGCGGCGTCTCCGGCGGGCTGCGGGCCGTGGAGCAGCTGCGCCTGGTCTTCGCCGACCTCCACGCCGTCACCATCCGCAACACCGTCAGCTTCCCACTGGCCCACCGCCAGTTCGACGCCGAGGGCCGGCCCAGGGATCCCGAGGCCGTTGCTCATGGCGCAACGGCGCTGCTCGACCAGCTCACGTGGTGGGCCCGAGCCCTTCGAGACGCACGGGTCACCCACCCGTATGGTGTCTGAGCCATGGCCGAGTTCAACTCGTGGATGGCGCTGCAGAGCGCCATGCAACAGGACGGCAAATCGAAGTCGGTGAACCGAGCCACATTGCGGCGCGTGGGCTCCTTCGCCAGGCCCCACCGGCGCACGATCGTGTCCTTCCTGCTGCTGGCCACCGTCTCCGCCGTCCTCGGCGTGGCCACCCCGGTGCTGGCCGGCCGGGCCGTCGACGCCATCGTGGACCGGCGGGGCACGAGCACGGTGGTGGGCCTCGCCGTCCTCATAGCCGTCGTCGCCCTGGTGGAGGTCGGAGTGGGACTGGCCGAGCGGCTCCAGTCCTCGCGCCTCGGCGAGGGTCTGATCCTGGACTTGCGCCGGCAGGTCTTCGAGCACGTCCAGCGCATGCCGGTGGCGTTCTTCACCCGCACCCACACCGGTGCGCTGGTCAGCCGGCTCAACAACGACGTGATCGGCGCCCAGCGCGCCTTCACCTCCGCCCTGTCAGGAGTGGTCACCAACCTCATCGGCCTGGTGCTCACCCTCGTGGTGATGGCCAGGCTGTCGTGGCAGATCACCTTGCTGGCGCTGGTCCTGCTGCCCATGTTCGTGATCCCGGCCCGCCGGGTGGGAGCCAAGGTCGGCCGCCTCGAACGAGAGGGCGCCGGGCACAACGCGGCCATGACGTCGCAGATGACCGAGCGCTTCTCTGCCCCCGGAGCCACTCTGGTCAAGCTGTTCGGACGTCCCGGCGACGAGGCCGCTGAGTTCGGCCGCCGGGCGGCGCGTGTGCGCGACATCGGCGTGCGCTCGGCCATGGCCATGGTGGTTTTCCTCCGGGCGCTGACTCTGGTGTCGGGCCTGGCCCAGGCGCTGATCTACGGGCTCGGTGGCTACATGGCGCTGCGCGGAGACCTCGACGCGGGCACCGTCGTGACCATGGCCCTGCTGCTGAACCGCCTGTACGCGCCGCTCATCGCCCTGGCCACAGCCCGCCTCGACGTGGTGACGGCGCTGGTCAGCTTCGAGCGGGTCTTCGAGGTGCTCGACGTGGAGCCACTCATCGTGGAGAAGCCGGATCCCGAGCAGGTACCGGATGGACCGGTCTCGGTGGACGTCGAGAACGTGCACTTCAGCTACCCGTCGGCCGAGCAGGTGTCGCTCGCGTCTCTAGAGGAGGTCTTCACCCTCGACGACCGCCAGACCGACGAGGTGCTGCACGGGGTGTCGCTGCACATCGAGCCGGGGCAGCTGGTGGCCCTCGTGGGCTCGTCGGGCTCGGGCAAGTCCACCCTTGCCTCCCTGGTCCCGCGGCTCTACGACGTGAGCTCCGGAGCGGTGCGGCTCTCCGACGTGGACGTGCGCGACCTGTCCTTCGACTCCATACGCGCCACCGTCGGCGTGGTCACCCAGGACGGGCACCTGTTCCACGACACCATCGCCGCCAACCTGCGCTACGCCAGGCCGGAGGCCAGCGATGAAGAGCTGTGGGACGCCCTTCGCCATGCCCGCTTGGCCACCCTGGTGGAGTCGCTGCGGGACGGGCTCGACACCGTGGTGGGCGAGCGCGGCTACCGGCTCTCTGGCGGTGAGCGCCAGCGGCTAACCATCGCCCGGCTCCTGCTGGCCAGGCCCCGTGTGGTGATCCTCGACGAGGCCACGGCCCATCTGGACTCCGAGTCCGAGGTCGCCGTCCAGGAGGCGCTGGTGGCGGCGCTCTCGGGCCGCACCGCTCTGGTCATCGCTCACCGCCTCTCCACCATCAGGGCCGCCGACGCCATCCTGGTGGTCGAGGACGGGCGGGTGGTGGAGCGGGGCACCCACGACGAACTGCTCACCGCGGGCGGGCGTTACGCCGAGCTGTACCGCACCCAGTTCGCCCAGCGCGATGGGGCGCCGGCGCCGGTCGTTGCCGGCGCCTGAACCTTGACGGCGCCCGGCCCGCCGTGGCGCCTCCGCGGTGAGTGCACCATCGCATGGATCGGCGCCATTCCCGACGACTCATTGCCCGTCGCCTTCGAACGCCTGCCCGGGCCATCGGTGTTGATCGCAGCCAGGTACGACGACTCGCCCGTGGGACCCTACGTGGAGCTGGCCGTCGCCCGTCCCGCTCGCCGAGGAGCCCGCTTCGGCCTCTGCGTGACGACCATGGCGGTCGACTCGAGTGAATCGGTCGCCGGGGGGCGCTCCAACTGGGGCTTCCCGAAGGAGTTGTCGAAGCTGCGTTGGCGGACAGAGGGGCACGGATCGTCCCTCGTTTCCGACGAACTGGGAGTGGAGGTGAAGGCCCGGCCGCATGGGCCCGAAGTCGCTCTGGTGGCGCCGCTCTGGTGCCTGCAGCAGCGGGCCGACGGCCCGGTGCACGTCCCGGGCCGGCTGCGAGGCCGGTTCCGCTTCGCCCGCGTTCACGCTGCCGCCAACAGCGGTGATCGGCTCCAGTTCATAGACGGTCACCACCGGGGGGCGGTCGTCACCGAGCTGCGACTCGACGTGGGCGCAGCCCGCCGCATCGGCCAGCTCTGACCCCCGACCGTGTCAGCGCCGAGCTATCCCGAAGTGACCGGGATGGATGGCCCGACATGAGGGAAGATACAGGGGGTGGCAGAACAGGAGACGGTCCCACCCCGGGTGTCCGGGCGCTATGCCCTGATCGAAAGGCTCGGGCGGGGCGGCATGGGCGTCGTCTGGAAGGCTCGGGACGAGCTGCTCCAGCGGGAGGTGGCGGTCAAGCAGGTCGAGCTGCCCGATTGGCTGCCCGAACCGGAATGCCAGGCGGTGCAGGCCAGGGTGCTGCGAGAGGCGAGGGCGGCTGCTCGGGTGATCCACCCCGCGCTGGTCACCGTGTTCGACGTCGTCCAGGAGCGGGGGAATGTCTACATCGTCATGGAGCTGGTGAGCGCCCGGACGCTGGCCGAGCTCATCCGTGACCGGGGCCCGTTGCCGCCGGTTGCGGCCGCGCAGCTCGGCCTGGGCCTTCTGGGCGGGATGGAAGCCGCCCACCGCTCTGGGATCGTCCACCGCGACGTGAAGCCCGGCAACATCATGGTCTTCAACGACGGCTCGGTGAAGCTCGGCGACTTCGGCGTGGCATCGGTCGGAGACCACCCGAGCATCACCGGCACCGGCCTGGTGGTGGGGTCACCGTCGTACATGTCTCCCGAACAGGCCCGAGGGGAGCGCAGCAGCCCCGCCGCCGACCTGTGGGGTCTGGGTGCCACCCTCTACTACGCCGTCGAGGGGCGAGCCCCTTTCGAGCGGGACAGCGCCATGGCGACGCTCAACGCCGTCGTCAACGAGGAACTGCCGGAGCCGTCCAGGGCTGGGCCGCTGTCGCCTGTGATCTCCTCGCTGCTGACCAAGGACCGCCACCAGCGCCCGTCGGTCGACGCCTTGCGCCTGGAGCTCACCCCGATCGCGGAAGGGGCCCTTCAGCAGCCGGATCCCGGCCCCGCCGTTGCTGCGCCACCCGTTCACGAGGATCCACACGAGCAGCTGGAGGATCCCGCGGACACTGCAGTGATCCCCGCCGTGCCCAGCCCTTCCCCGACACCCAGCCCTTCCCCGTCACCCACTCCTTCCTCGGCCAGCCCTTCCTCGGCCAGTCCTTCCTCGGCCAGTCCTTCCTCACCCAGTCCTTCGCCACCATCCTCTCCTCGGCGGCCGATCCCCGGCCGCTGGCGTCGCGCTGCCTGGGCGGCGGGTCTGGGTACTGTCGCCCTGGTCCTGGCGTTGGTGGCATGGCCCCGGTCGGACTCGGACCAGCAGCGCACCTCACCCCCTCCCACGGCCCCGACGGAGCCCGCTCCCCGAGGGGCCACCACCACCGCCAAAGGGCCCGGCCAGGCCGGGAGTCGACCGGCCACGCCCCCGGCGGCGAGCACCGCCGTGCCGGCGGACTGGCGGGCCTACGTCGATCCGGCCACCGGTTACCGCATTGCCCATCCACCGAGTTGGGAGGTCCGCCAGGTCGATCGCACTCGCACCGACATCCGCGATCCGAGGACCGGCTCGTACCTGCGCGTCGACTGGACCGACACCCCCGGTCCGTCACCCGTGGGCGCCTGGCAGGACTTCTCGAAGACTTTCGCCTCGAGGCAGCAGGACTACCGCGAGGTCCGCATCGAGCCGACCACCTACAAGGGTGCCGATGCCGCCATTTGGGAGTACACCTACTCGTCGAGGGGCGGGCGGCTGCACGCGGTCAACCTGGGCATGGTGACCGGCAGGTACGGTTTCGCCCTGAACTTCCAGACCAACGAGGAGTTCTGGCAGGGGTCACAGGATGTCTTCGAGAGGTTCAAGGCAGCCTTCGAGCCGGTGCGATGAACCTAAGCACCCCGCTCGACGCCAGGCCGGCATGGTTCGACAAGTGTGGACAGGCCCTCAGCCGGTCCCTTAGCCGAATTTGCCTGGCGGCGCATAGGCTTCAGCGTGCCCGCCGTGCCGAGCGCCACAGTGGTGGTGGTGGCCCGTGACCGTTGGTCGCAAGCCCCTGCCACGCTCGATCTCCTCCTCGCCCGGACCGACCGCCGCCATCCCGTCGTCGTGGTCGACGGTCGGGCGCCCCGACCGGTGGCGCTTGCCCTTGACCGGGCGGCGGCGTCGGGTCGGATCAACGTGGCCCGGCGCGATCGCCACCTCGCGGCCAACGAGGCCCGCAACGTCGGAGCTGACGGTTTCCGCACGGAATGGGTGGCCTTCGTCGAGAACGACGCCGTCCCGAGCGACGGTTGGCTGGATGCACTGCTGGCGGTGGGCGAGGCCCGAGGGGCGGCGAGCACCTACCCGGCATTCCTCCTGGAGGGGGCAGATGCGCCGATCGTGCACGGCCTCGGCGCCGATCTCGAGGTCACTGGGGCGGCCGGAGCCCGTCGCCTCCGCGAGCGCCAGCATCACCTGAACCGGCCATGGCACGAGGTGGCGCCCGGGCTCGAAGCCGTCGAGCGGGTGCAGTCGGAGCTCCACACCGTCGCCATCCGCCGCGATCTGCTCGACGACATGGGGGGCCTCGACGAGGGACTGCTCTCGTGGTTCGACCATACCGATCTGGCCCTTCACCATCAGCGCCTGGGTGCGGCGGCGTGGTTCGTCCCCGAGGTGACCTGCACCTACCTGGCGCCACCCCCGGTCTCGCTGTCGGACCTGCCCAACTTCATGCTCCGCTGGAGCGAGGACTGGTACCGGCGGAGCCTGGACCATCTCTGCGCTGCCTGGGGGCTCGATGCCGATGACGCTGGGTGGGAAGCGCACGCCCGGTACCGAGCTTCAGTGCGCCAGAGCGTCCTCACGCCATGGCGGCGGGTGAACGCGGCCATCGAGAGAGCCGTTGCCCCGGTCGAGCGGTTGATCGAGCGCCGGGACGCGCGGCAACGGACATCGCACGTCGGGAGCCCTGCGAAGAAGCAACGGGATCAGCCGAGCGCCGAGCCCGGCTGACGTCTACCCCGCCCCCCACCAAGACCAAGGAGCTGCTCGCCAGCTGACGAGCAGCGGCACCGACGCTGAAGCTCACGCCGGTGCACGTTCTAAGTGGCGAGCAGTTCCGAGATCCGTTCGTCGGAGACGGTGGTGGCGGTGGACAACCCGCTCCCTATCTCACTGCGGACAGCACACAGAACGGCGTCGATTGACCCCGCCACGTCCTGGCTTAGGCCGAGGCCGGCAGACACATCGCCTGGCTCGATCTCAATGGCCACCGATCCCGTGGGCAAAGCCCGCCAGTGGCGGAGCACGGCCAACGCCTGCTCGAGGCCGACCTCGCCGACTAAAGCCTCAACGAGAAGCCCATGCACCTCATCAGGCGGGGGCGGTGTGGGATCAATCAGATAGCGCCTCACCGCTCCGGGCCGGTCATCGCCCCTAGCCACCGCCGACACGACCACCACCTTCGCCGGGCGAAGCTCCTCCAGTCTGTGAAGAATGTGAAGGGGCGAGTAGGAGAGATCCTCGACCACGACATCCTCCGGCCAGTTGAGATCCTCTGCGCAACAGATGAACCACCTGCCGAAATCAAGGTCTCGCTGCCACGGCCGGCCAAAGCCGCCCACAAGAAGCGGCGCCTTAGAACTTTCATGGTGTCCAGCCCAGCTTGGCCCCACGAGAGCCCACCTCCTCAAGGTTGTCTGGGAATCTTGCGCTCGCCGCGTAGCTCCGCACCAAGTGCGATAAGCGCTGCTGAATCGGGGGGTGTCAGGGCCAGTCCAGGTGCTCTTGAGCATCCGCCCGTTGAACCTCCGCACAAGTCCGGCCAAGCCGGTCCACAACTGAGGAGAGACCGGGAGCGTGGGACGACCGGCTCTTGTTGCCCACAGGGAGGAGCCGGACGACGGCGATCGCTTGCAGCTCGGCCACTCGGTAGGAGCGAAGCGATCATGACGGCCGCTGTCGTTCTCTCACCTCAGTCCCGCAGTATCCAGAACAGACGCGCCGGCTCTCCTGAGAGATTGCGCCAACCGACGACGGGGACCTTGGTGACCAACGCCGCATCGCCGGCTCGAAGCACCGGGGTGGCAGCGCCCAGGTCGATCTGCACCAGGCCCTGTCCCACCAAGACCATCTCGACGCCCTTGTGCGCGATCGGAGGCGAGCCGGCATCGCCGGGGCGAAGACTCACGAGATAGGCGCGGAGTCCGGTGGTCGGGTCGTCCAGGAGGGGAGCATTGGCGACACCCGGCCCAACCCGATCGCGTCGGGCCAGCACGTAGTCGCTGCTGGCTTCGTTCACCAGGAGCTCGTCGAGACCCACGCCCAAGCCCTCCGAGAGGGTGAGGAGCGTGTCGAGCGAGAGGCCCCGGTGACCGGCCTCGGCCTGAGAGATGGCGCTGGGCGAGACGCCCGCCAACCGGGCCAGGTCACCCTGACTCAGATGGCGCTCACCCCGAAGCCGGCGTAGCCCCTCGCCCAGGCGGCCAAGGGCACGCTCGTTCCCCAGGCGGATGTCTCCGTCGGTCATTCGCAGGCGCACCAGCCGGCCCTGCAGCGCCGCGCCTCGCCCCTCGGCCTTCACGACCCGCAGCTGGTCACGGTTGATTTCGATCACGCACTGGGTGACGTTGCGGACGCCATCGAGGAACCTGGATCCCAGCCCGGAGCGAGAGGCGCGCCAGTACGCCGTTGACCCCAGGTCAAACAGGCGGGGGCACACTCTGGAGAAGAACCCAAGCGCCTTCTTGTGGCCCCAGCGGCGGGCGAAGTCATCGAGGCCGTCCAGCACCATCCGCCCTGGTGCCGCGGTGGCTGCCTTCACCAGTGTCTGTTCGAGGGCGACCGGATCGGCCAACCGGCTTCGGGGCCGAGCATCCAACACGGTGCAGTTCGGGCCCAGCCTGGCCACAACCTTGGCCTTGGGGGCCGACGCGCTCACGTACAGGCAGGGCTCACCTCGGCGACCACCCTCCTCGACGAAGGCCTTCTCGATGTGCTCCAGGAGCTCGGCATCGCTGCTGACCCACACCATGTTGTCGCCGGCGATCAGGCCCCCCAGGAGCACGTCGAGGTCGCCAACTCCGCTGCTTCGCCTGTCCATGGTCTCTTTGGTCGTCCTTTAGCCGCGCTTAATGAGACTAGCTCGGCAGACAGCAGCCAGCTTCAATGCCGCCAGGAGGTAACCGGATATGGATCTCACAATCGCTGCCCTAGTCGTCGCCTGGCTGTATTCGGCCCTGGCGGTCTCGGGCCTCATGGGCCGCCGCGGCTACGACCGTTCCTCGTGGTGGGTGGTCTCCATGCTCATGGGGCCAGCCGCTGTCCCCCTGGCCGTGTTCGAGCTCGTTGCTCCCAGCGGTCGACGGCCCATGGTTCTCGAGACAGGGGAGGAGTGGGACGGAGATCTGAGCGTGGTGGTGCACATCGACGAAACGCCCGAGTCCAGGGACGCGGCCAGGGCCAGCGCCGACTCCTCGCCCCGTGGCTGCACCGACTGACTCTGGTCAAGGTCCTGCCCCGGGGCCGAGGTCGACTGGCCGAGAGGCTGGCCAGCCAGGAGCTTCGCCAACTGGGCGCCACCGATGCCCCCGGGGCCGGGCTGGTCCTGGTCTTCGGGCCCGCCGAATCTGCTCTTCCTGAGCACGCCACTACCGAGGGATGCACCGTGGCGGTGCTGGTCTCCGGCGACGGAGCCACCACGCAGGCGCTGCGGACCGCCGGTGTGGTGGTGCTGCCCGGCGCGCCAGGAGTGCAGCAGATGAGTGCCTTCCGACAGCGCTGCAGAAAGGCGACGAGAACGCGACCCAAGTCCATGGCCCCGTTCCGGGGCTGGCCCCAAATGAAGAGGAGTGGTACACGTGTGCTTCAAGAACCTGCCTGTTGAGTTCGATGACAGCGGCAAGGCCCGGCTTAAGGACGGTGCCGGCGACCCGTACGGGATTGCGGTGGCCGAGCCCAAGAGCTTCGTCCGCCGCCAGGAGGGCCCCGGCGCCCAGCTGGCAGCTCCGCCCAAACTGCGGGACTGGAACATCGACCCTGTGACCCGGGTGGCCGGTGCGCTGGCCGTCCACACTGTGTTGGACGTCGAGAACCGCAAGGCCGTGGAGGCCCACGCCCAGGCCATGTTGTTCCGCGGTTACGAGATCATCCTCCAGGGCCGTGACCCCCGCGACGCCATCGACATCAGCTCCCGCTGCTGCGGCGTGTGTGGTGGGGTGCACGCCACCGTCTCCTCTCTCGCCATTGAGCAGGCATTCGGCATCCAGCCGCCCCCCCTCGGTGTCGTGTGCCGGAACTGGGTGAGGTGGGCGAGATGTTCTACGACCGCCCGCTGCACCTCGGCCTCCTCGCCGGCCCCGATTACTCCACCTCGGTGGTCTCCGTCACCAACCCCGAGCTGGTCACCAGGGCGGAGAAGACCCTGGCCCCCGGCGTCGAGGTCCATGGCTATCGCACGGTCAAGGACATCATGGACGCCATGAACCCGCTCACGGGGAAGATCTACCTGGAGGCCTTGGAGTACACCCGGATCGGGCGCGTGATGTGCCAGCTCATGTACGGCAAGTACCCGCATCCTTCGACGCTGGTGCCCGGTGGCCTGTCAGCCACCATCTCCACCTCGTCGTTCAACGAGTACTACACCCAGCTGGGCAAGATCTTCGACTGCTCCAAGATGCTGGCTGCTGTCTGGGACGACATCACCAACTTCTTCTACGAGGCCAACCCCGCCTACATGGCCGTGGGCGAGCGTCCGGTCAACATCGGCCAGACTGGCATCTACGACAACGTCGAGTACTACGACGCCACCTACGCCAACTGCAACGAGTGGGGGAACCGGCGGTACTCGATGCCGGGGATGATCATCGACGGTGAGCTGATCACCACCAACCTCACGGACATCAACATGGGCTATGAGGAGTTCGTGAACGCCGCCTTCTATGACGACTGGACCCAGGCGGCCAGCCCCCGGTTCGCCACCGACTCTCTCGGCAACCCACTCTCGCCCTACCACCCGTGGAACAAGCAGACCATCCCGAGGCCCCAGGCCAAGAACTTCAAGGAGAAGTACACCTGGGACACCGCTCCCCGCTGGGACCGTCAGGTGTTCGAGACCGGCGCCTACGGGACGCTGTGGACGACGGCCTTGGCCGGCAAGTTGGGAGACAACCCGTTCATCGAGGCCACCGGTGACGGGTTGAGGATTGTCCTTCCGCGTCACCAGCTGCCGGAGACGGAGCTGTTCTGGAAGGGGCCGGAGCGGATCAACGCCTTCGAGCGCAACCGGGGCCGGGCCTACGCCATGGCCTTCACCTCGGCCATCGGAATGCTCAACCTGCTCAAGGCCATGGAGTACTGGCGTCGGGGCGAGACCCGGGTGTCCACCCCGTACAAGATCCCCAAGGACGAGCGGGTGTCGGCGGGCTTCTGGGAGGGCAGCCGGGGCTGGCTTATCCACCACATGCACACGGACAAGGGCAAGATCGTGAACTACCAGATCACGACGCCCTCCACGCTGAACGCCTCCCCTCGGGACCCGTTTGGCACCCCCGGTCCCTACGAGCAGGCAGTCATCGACACGCCCATCCTCGAGAGCGTGGCCGACGACCAGGTCAAGGGCATCGACGTCCTGCGGGCGATCCGCAGCTTCGACCCGTGCATGCCCTGCACCACTCACATGGACACCGGCAAGGGCACCATCGTGCGGGAGCTGAACTCGTGCGGCTGCACACTCGAATGAGTCGCATCCCACGCCCGCCCTTCGCTCACTCGGCGGGGGGTTCGCCCTGCTCCTCGGCTGGCGAGGTCTGGGCGATGCCGGCCACGCGTGGCGTTGTGTGCGCCTCGGGGCGCCACCTACCGCCGCCTAGCCAGCCTGAAGCAGCGATCTGCGAAGGGCCGGTGAAGGACACCGGCGTGCCAATCGAGGAGGAGATCTGTCATGACCACACGAACCGAGATGCCGCGCCCCGTGGCGGCGCTTTTGTCCCCTGAAGCGCTCAGCTACCTGCGTGCCTTGCTGATCGCAGCGCTCTGGTGTCGAGACGGCCCAGGTGCATGAGAACCAAACGACGGTTGACCAGCTCAGTGGCCACGCTGACGACTACAGCACCTCTGCCAGACCGCTCAGCAACGACATGTTCATGCCACACACAAGCTCGCGGTGGTGCTGGGCAAGAGGACCTTGCTCCGAAGTCACCCGAGCTCACCGGTTGCCTCGGAGGGCGAGAAAAACGAGGGGCACCGAGGAGACGGCGATGAGCAGGAGGGCCGGCGCGGCAGCCCGGGCCAGGAACCCCTCGCTGGTGGAAGCCCAAACTCGGGTGGCGAGCGTGTCCCAGCCGGTCGGCCCGAGGAGCAGCGCGGCAGGAAGCTCCTTCATGGCGGTGAGGAAGACGAGAGCGAAGGCGGCAGCGGCCCCTGGTCGCACGAGGGGGAGGAGGACTCGCAGGGTCGTCTGGAGCCGGCTGGCACCAAGTGACCGGCTTGCCTCCTCGAGGCGGGGGCTGACCTGGGCGATGGTCGATCGCAGGGCGCCTACGCCCTGCGGGAGGAAGAGCACGAGGTAGGCGAGAACGAGCATGGCGACCGTCTGGTACAGGGCCGTAGCCACCCGGGCGCCGAAGAAGACGAGGGACAGAGCGACCACCAGGCCGGGGAGGGCATAGCCGACATAGGCGGCGCGCTCTGTCCAGCGAGCCACCGATCCCCGCCGGCGGGCACTCAGGACGGCCACCGGCCATGCCGCCCCGACGGCCGCCAGCGCTCCGAGCCCCGATGCCTGGGCGGAGTGAACCGCCGCCCTCAGGGTTCCGGCGAGGTCGACACCCTCGTCGGCGCCCACGACGAGCCAGGTGACCAGAGTGGCTACCGGGAGTACCAGGCCCAAGACCACGATCAGGGCCATGGCCGCGGCGGCTGCGAGACGCCAGCGGCCAAGAGAAACGACGCGTGGCTGGCGGGCAGTGCGACCGGAGACGATCCGTGTGCGCGAGCGCATGCGGGACTCGACTGCCACTACTGCCAGTGACATGACGGCCAGCACCAGAGCGAGCACCGCCGCCGCCGAATGGTCGAGCGAGCCCTTGTACTGGACATAGATGGCCTGTGTAAATGTCTCGTAGCGGAGCAGCGACACCGCTCCGAAGTCGGCCAGGGTGTAGAGGGAAGCAAGCAGGGCTCCGGCGGCGGCCGCAGGCGCCATTTGTGGAAGGGTCACCTTGAGAAACGTCTTCCACGGCCCGACGCCGAGGCTGCGGCTGACCTCCTCGAGGGCCGGATTGAGCCGGCGGAGGGCGCCTCTGATCGTGAGGGTGACATATGGGAACGTCGACAGCGAGAGGGCCAGCCACGCCCCGGGGAACCCATAGAGCTCGGGCAGGCGATCCACTCCTAGGGGGCCAAGCCATCGAGCGATCGTCCCTCGAGGCCCGAACGCAGCGACCACGGCCAGGGCGACCACATAGGAGGGCACCGCCAAAGGAAGGGCGGTCAGCACGGTGAACAGCCGCCGTCCCGGGAGGTCGCTGCGGGCCGTCAACCATCCGACGGGAACGCCGATGAGCACCGCCGTGGCCGTGACGGCCACCGCCAAGCCCAGACTGCGACCCAGCAGCTGCGCCGTGCGCGTCGTGAGCACCAGGTCGACCGTCGCTCCCAAACCCGCCTCGCGGGCTCGGATGACGAGGTACACAGCGGGAAGGACAGCGATGGCAGCCACGAGCACCGCGGCCAATGCAGTGAGCACGTCGCCTCGTTCCCGGCCCCGCTTGGGCCTGGGGCGGGCCGCCTCTCGTGCGTCCGGCCGAACCGGCTCGCCTGCCGCAGACAGCCCGAGCTCGTCCTCGACGTGCGAAGGCCGAAGTGGGGTCGCCAATTCCGAAGCAGTCCCTCGGTGCTAGAGGACGCCGAGGCGGGTAAGGAGATCGACAGTGCCTTTGGCATCCTCGAGGCGAGCCAGGTCCACCTCCGGCCTGGCCAGTGCCGTGATGGGAGGAAGTGCGGGGTCGGCCTTGATGGTGGGTACGACGGGCAACTCGAAGGTCTTGTCGGCGAAGTAGCGCTGCGCCCCGTCCGAGAGCAGGAACTCGACCAGACGGCGGGCAGCGGCCTGGTGCTTGGCACCCTGCAGGATGCCGGTGGCGGACACGTTCACGAGCCCGCCGGGATCGCCAACGCCGTAGTACTTGTTGGCCGCTTTCCCCGCCCGTCCTTCGGCTCGGGCCCGAAACAGGTAGTAGTGGTTGACGAACCCGGTGTCGACCTCCCCCTTGCCTACTGCCTCCAGGATGGCGACGTTGTTGGGGAAGACCTTCGGCTCGTTGGCCTTCACCCCCCGTAGCCAAGCTTCGGCGGCGGCGTCACCCTTCATGACCCGGAAGGCGGTTATGAACGCCTGGAAGGAACCGTTCGTCGGCGCCCAGGCCAGCCTGCCCTTCCAGCGGGTATCGGTGAACCCTGTGATCTCGGGAGGAAGCTCGTCCTCACGCACTCTGTCCGTGTTGTAGGCGACCACCCGGGCGCGCCCGGACAGGCCGACCCAGTGACGGTCGACTGAGCGGAATTGAGCGGGCACTTTGTCGACCACGGCACCATCGAGGGCCAGGAGTCGCCCGCTCTTCGCCACCTGGCCGATGTTGCCGGCGTCCTGCACCAGCAAGACGTCGGCTCGGGGCTTGGCGCCCTCCTCGAGTGCGGCGCCTGCCACCTCGGCTGAATCCCCGTAGCGGACCTTGACCTTGAGGCCGGTCTCCTGCTCGAACTGCTTGAACAAGGGGCCCATCAGGTCGGGGATCCGGCCCGAGTAGACGGTCAGGTCAGCGGAGTCGCTGGAACAGGCGCTTCCCGTCATCGACATGGCGACCATGATCAGGAACACGGCACTTCTCCGGGACAGCCTCATTCGGTCATCCTTCCAAACTCTGTTCGGGCGACCGAAGATACAGCC
Source organism: Actinomycetota bacterium (assembly GCA_030777325.1). Classification (GTDB taxonomy): domain Bacteria; phylum Actinomycetota; class Acidimicrobiia; order Acidimicrobiales; genus YB1-3. Next base: position 21,939 of record JALYGF010000028.1, read on the forward strand.
CGAGGCGACGATCGTCAGGCTGGGAAGGCCACCACCTCTTCAGCCACGTCGACATGGACCTGGTCCCCGGCGGCGAACAGCCGCTCGGTGCCTACCCTGGCCCGTACCACCAGGCCCTTGCTCCCATTCTCGGCGACGGCCACCTCCACCAGCTGGTCGTGGCCAAAGTAGGTGGCGGCCAGCACCCGACCGACGCCGCTGGGGGCAGGCGTCAGGCGGAGGGCCTCGGGCCGCACGACCGCTACTGCCGGCCCGGGCGCCGGCACCCCTCCGGTGACCGTCAAACGGCCGAGCGGGCTGTCGAGGGTGGAGCCGTCGCTCGTAGCCGACACCAGGTCGGCGTCGCCTACGAAGCGGGCGACGAAGGGATCGGCCGGCCGGCGGTAGACCTGGTCTGGGGGCCCCACCTGCACGACCCGGCCGTGGTTGAAGACGGCCACCCGGTCGGCGAGGGACAGGGCCTCCTCCTGGTCGTGCGTTACGAGCACAACCGTGGCTCCTGCGCTGCGCAGGATTCTGGCCACATCGCTCCGCATCCGGGCCCGGAGGACGGCGTCGAGGTTGGCGAAGGGTTCGTCCAGCAGCACGACGTTGGGGTGAGGAGCCAAGGCCCGGGCGATGGCCACTCGCTGCTGCTGTCCGCCCGAAAGCTCGGCAGGGTAGCGCCCGCCCAGCTCCTCGAGGCCGACGAGGTCGAGGACTTCCGCCACGCGGGCCGCCCGCTGACCCTTGTGCCGGCCGGAGAGCCCATAGGCGACGTTTTCCGTCACCGTCAGGTGGGGAAACAGGGCGTGATCCTGCACGACGATCCCCACCCGCCGACGTTCGGGCGGCACGAACACGCCGCTGCCGGCCACAAGCTGACCGCCAACGAGGACCGTACCGGCGTCGGGCGGCTCGAAGCCGGCGATGAGGCGGAGCAGGGTGGTCTTGCCGCAGCCGCTCGGGCCGAGGACGGCGAGAAGCTCACCGGGATGGACCTCCAGATCGACACCGTCGAGGGCCGCGACCTCGTCATAGGTCCGGCGCAGTCCGGTACAGACAACGGCGGCAGCCTGGCTGGGGGCGGGGAACGCAGCATCGGTGTCCCGGCCCTCGGTCATCGAAGTCGACCGTATGCGCGGCGCGGCGCGGCGCACAGCGCGACGACGGAGGTCACCAGGACGGTCGTCGTCCCGGCGGCAACGGCTACCGCAACCCTGAAGAGGGGGTCACCGGGCAAGACCAGTACCGCCGCTGCTACGCCGATGCCGCCGGCCCACGCCCAGGCTGCCGCCCTGCCCCGCTCGGAGCCGGCCAGGGCGGCGCTTGCCGTGACCGCACCAAGATGCGCCACCGTGCCGGATGCCAGCAGGGCCAGCGGTACGGCGCCCAGGCTGTCGCCGTCTCCGTTCCCGGTCAGCAGGCGCAGGACGGGGTCGCCGACGGTGGCGGCCAGGAGCGCGCCGAGGCCGGCGAGGACAGTGGCGCCGGTCAGCACAGTCCGAGCCGTCGCCTGGGGCACGTGCTGCCGGCCGGTCGCCAGCGCGGTCGCCACTGCGGGAACCACGGTTCCCACCACAGCCTTCCAGGCCAGAGCCGGGGCACGGGCCAGGACGACCGCCAATGCCAGCTTGGAGATGCGGGGATCTGAAGGACCCGCGAGCAGGGCGAACATGGCGGGCGCTCCGAGG
>JALYGF010000029.1 GCA_030777325.1 Actinomycetota bacterium
ACGTGGTCACCAACACCACCAACGTGCAGACGCAGGTCACCCCCGGAGCGACGAACAACACCTTGGTCATGAACACCGGCCAGGGCAACGCCGAGTTCGACGGCTTCGACGGAACCCTCGAACCTCCTTGCGACAACAACAAGTGGGACCGGAACGGGTTCGACACGGTCAACCAGCCTTGCGTCGCTGCAGCCGGTCGCGGCCAGGTGCGGGAACCCCGTGGCTCCGGCAAGCCTCGCCCATCCGACTTCAACGTCGGTCGGGGTGGGGACGCCGAATCGGAGAGTGCAGAGAGCGTCGTCTAGCCATCATCCCGACGTTTCCGAACCCCGCCCCGCCCCCCGGGGCGGGGTTCGGGCGCGCGGGGATCCGCCATGGGCGACCAAGGTCGAGTGACCAGGGGTGACAGGGAGGTTCTGTGACGACGCCTGTCGAGCGACCGATGACGAGGGAGCGCAAGGCCAGGCCGCTGTGGCGGTTGGGCGTGGTGGTCCTTCTGGCGGCGGTGTCCTTCGCCGCCGCTCTGGCCGAGTTCCAGGACGCGCCCGACCAGGGGTGCGTGGCCAGCGGGTCACCGGACTCGTCCTACCAGGCCCGCTTCACCCAGCCCGTGACCACCGGGTCCAACGTCTATGAGCTGGAGGTCACTCGGAACGCCCTGCCGGTGACCGGCGCCAGGGTGTGCCTCGAGGCGAGCATGACCGGCATGACGGGGATGGCCACCGGCCAGGTGGCCCGGGAGCGCTCGCCCGGTCGCTACGAGGTGATGGCCCGCTTCCCCATGGTCGGTCCCTGGGACGTGAACGTCCAGGTGATCGAGCGGGGCAAGGAGCCCGTCATCATTCCCTTGCCGGTGACCGTGGGCTGAGGAGGCTCACAGCATCACCCGTCTGCGGAACCGATTCGTTCCCAGCGCGGTCAGGGCGACCGCCGACCCGGCCAGGGCGGCGTAGATGGCGACGAGCGGCATGTGGGGAACGCCGGTCACCAGGGCGGCCCGGAGACCTTCGCTCATGTAGACGAGAGGGTTGAGGAGCACGGCGGCCTTGAGCCAGGGGACGGGGCCCAGGGAGTCCCAGGTGTAGAAGATGGCGCCGAGGAAAGCCAGCGGCAGCGTGATGGCGCTGCTCAGGTAGGTGAGCGAGCGGGGTCGGAACAGCGTGCCCACGGTGAGACCGAGGGCACTGGCTGACAAGCAGGCGAGAGGGGCCACGGTCAGCAGCACCGGCCAGTCGGCCCGGAGATAGACCGGGGTGGCAGGCACGAACGCGGCGATGGGGAACACGATCAGGGCCGACAGCAGAGCCAGGGTGGCGCCGAAGAACACCTTTTCGACGGCGATGAGCGAGACGGGCACGGGCGCCGAGGTCCGGTCCTCCAGCTCGTTGGTGACATCGAGCTCACGCACCAGTGGGAGGCCCACCCGCCAGATGGCCTGGAAGAAGATGGTCTGGGCCACGACCCCGGCGGACACCAGGGTCGAGAACCGCGCCTCCGCTCCGGGATCGCCTCCGACACCCTGGCCGATGGTGGGAAAGAGCCAGGTGAGGACGAAGATCAGCAGCAGCGGCTGCACGACGGTGCTGATCAGGAACTCCGTGAGGTTCTTGTCGAGGACGTTCAGGTCGCGCCGCACGAGCGCACCGAAGGCGGTTCGTAGGCTCACCACGCCAGGTGCGTCGAGACGGGAGGCGGGGGCGACGCCGGGACGAGCGGTGGTGCTCTCGGTCATTCCCGCAGCTCCCTGCCCGTGAGGTTGATGAAGACGTCCTCGAGGGTGTCCTCGAGCAGGGTCAGGTCAGTGATCTTGCACGAGGCCTGCTCGGCGGCGGCAATGACCCTCGCCATCGAGTGCTCCGCCGAGGCGAGGCGAAGACGGACGTGGTCGTCGGCGCGATGGAGGGCGCCGGCGCCGCTGATCCCGCCCAGGCGCTCGGCCAGGCGAGACAGGTCGCCCTCCGCCTTGACGGTGAGCGCGCTTCCCGCCCCGAGCGAGCGCTTGAGGGCGGCGGGGGTGTCGATGGCCAGGATGCGGCCCTTGTCCATCACCGCCACCCGGTCGGACAGCCGGTCGGCCTCCTCCATGTAGTGGGTGGTCATGAAGATCGTCTGTCCCCCTCGGCGCAGCTCCTCGAGCGTCTGCCACAGGGCCAGGCGGGTCTGGGGGTCGAGCCCGGCTGTGGGCTCGTCGAGGAAGAGCACCGCCGGGCGGTGGAGGATCGCCCGGGCCAGCATCACCCGTCGGGCGAAGCCGCCCGAGAGGGTGTGCACCTCGGTGCTCTCCCGCCCGAGGAGGCGGAACCGCTCCAGCACCTCGTCGGTGGCGGCCCGGGCCGCCCTGTTGCCCATCCCGAAGTAGCGGGCGTGGAAGAAGAGGTTCTCCCACACGTCGAGACCCCGGTCGAGCGTGTTGGCCTGTTGGACCACGCCGATGAACTGCTTGGCCGCTGCCGGGCGAGCACCGACGTCTATCCCGTTCACCAGGGCGTGGCCGGAGGTGGGGATCACCTTGCCCGTGAGCATCCCCACGGTCGTCGTCTTGCCCGCCCCGTTGGGCCCGAGCACCCCGAGGATCTCCCCTGCCCGCACGGAGAGGTCGAGGTGGTCGACAGCCGTGCGGCCTCCGGCGTAGACTTTGGTCAGACCCGAGGCCCTGATGACCTCGTCGTCTTCCGTCGACCGGGCTGACGCCGGCGTCGCCGCGGACGGTTCGCTGAGCGCGGGGGGGTCCACCTGGTGCCTTGTCGGCTGCGTCATGCGCGCTGCACTCGAAGCGGCATGCGGGGTACTACTACCGCTCGGCGACACGTAGTGCAAGAACGCCACTTGCCATGGAGCGACCATAGTTCTCCGTCGAACCGGCGCGGTAGGATGCGACCGAGTGGGCGAGCAGACGATGGCCGACCTGTTCGAGGCGCAGGCCGGGCGGGCCCCAGAGGTGGTGGCGCTGGAGTGGGGCGGCGTGACGCTCACCTACGGCGAGCTCGAGGCTCGGGCCAACCGGCTGGCTCACCACCTCCAGGACCGCGGGGTCGGCGCCGAAGTGCCCGTCGGGCTCCTGGTGCGGCGTTCACCCGACCTGGCCGTGGGCGCGCTGGGCATCCTCAAGGCCGGGGGGGCCTGCGTCCCCCTGGATCCCGCCTACCCCCCCGAGCGCCTGGCCTTCGTGCTCGCCGACACCGCTGCTCCCGTCGTGGTCACCCAACAGGAGCTGATCCCACGGCTCCCGCCGGGGCCGACCCACCCGGTGTGCCTGGACGCCGCCAGCGCCGACTTCGCCCGCCAGCCCTCCGAGCCCGCAGCGCGGTCGGTCTCATCCGACAACCTCGCCTACCTGTTCTACACATCCGGGTCGACGGGTCAGCCCAAGGGGGTGATGCTTCCCCACCGGGGGTTGGTGCACAACACCCTGGTCGCTGCTCAGCGCTACGGACTCAGCCCCGAGGACCGGGTGCTGCAGTTCTGCTCCATCAGCTTCGGCGTCAGCGTGGAGGAGCTGTTCGCCACCTGGTCGGCGGGGGGGACCGTCGTGCTGCGCCCCGAGGACATCCCCCTCGTGGGCCCGGCCTGGGCCGATTGGCTCGGCGGGCGGGAGGTGTCGGTGCTGAACCTGCCCACCGCCTACTGGCAGGAGTGGGCCCAGGACCTGGAGCACTCCGGTCGAACGGTGCCCGAGAGCATCCGCCTGGTCGTCGTCGGGGGCGACCGGGCCCTGGCCTCGGCCCTGCGCCAGTGGGCGGGGGTGGGAGGGAACCGCGCCCGCTGGATCAACGTCTTCGGCTCGGCCGAGGTGAGCCATCTGGCCACCGTCTACGAGTCAGCCGGCGGGACGGGCCTCGGTGACGACGCCGAGGGCGACCCACCCATCGGGCGCCCCGTCGCCGGCGTCACCGCCCACATCCTCGACGCAGCCGGAGACCCGGTGGCTCCCGGCGAGGTGGGCGAGCTGTATGTGGGCGGCCCGGGCCTGGCCCGGGGTTACCTCAACCGCCCGGGGCTGACCGCGCAGCGCTTCGTCCCCGATCCCTTCACCGACGCGCCGGGAAGCCGCCTGTACCGCACGGGTGATCTCGTCCGGTGCCTACCCGACGGGAACATCTCCTTCATCGGGCGCCAGGACCGCCAGGTCAAGATCAGGGGCTTCCGGGTCGAGCGCGACGAGGTCGAGGGCGCCCTGCGCCTCCACCCCCAGGTGGCCCAGGCCCTGGTCGTGGTGCGGGAGGACAGGCCCGGCCACCGTGACCTGGTCGCCTACCTGACCCCAGCGGGAACGGCGGCGCCGGCGACAACTGAGCTACGACAGTTCCTCGCCGCCCGGCTCCCCGACTACATGGTGCCGGTTGCGTTCGTGGCCCTCGACGGCTTCCCGCTTACCGCCAACGGGAAGGTCGACGTCGAGGCCCTCCCGCCGCCGGCCACGACGCCGTCGCCCCCGGTCCCGTCGGGGCCGCGCCCCCGGACGCCGACCGAGTGCACGGTGGCCTCCGTGTGGGCCCAGGTGCTCGGCGTCGACGAGGTGGGCGTGGACGACGACTTCTTCGACCTCGGCGGCCATTCCCTGCTGGCCACCCAGGTGATCGCTCGCCTACGGAGCGTCTTCGGTTGGGCCATCCCTCTTCAGGCCATCTTCGAGGCGCCCACGGTGGCCGCCCTGGCCGCCCGCCTGGAAACCTCAGATGTTCCCCTGAGTCCCGTCCCCACGCTCGGCCCCCAGGACCGCCGGCCGGGAGCGCCCGTTCCCGTCTCGCTGGCCCAGGAGCAGATGTTGGCGTTCGGCGCCCGGGCTTCGGTACGCGGCCTCTACAACCTCACCGTCCACCGCCGATTCACCACCGCCGTCGATGTGGAGGCCCTGGAGGGCGCCCTGTCCTACATGGTCGAGCGCCACGAGAGCCTGCGCACCTGGTTCTCCACCGACTCCAAGGAGATGCTCCAGGCCATCGCCGCCTTCGTACCCACGGGTTTGGACGTGTGCGACCTCACCGCGGTGCCGCGCCAGCACCGTGAGGCCGAGCTGCAGCGCCGCATCGCCGAGCAGGACGCCCGCCCGTTCGACGTGGCCACCGCCCCGCTGTTCCGAGCGTGCCTGTTCCACCTCGGACCCAGCCTCAGCGAGCTGGTGGTCACCTTCGACCACCTGGTCTGCGACCTCACCTCGGCGTACATCTTCTTGGAGGAGATCGGAGCGGTGTACCAGGCCCTCGCCAGCGGTGAGCCCCCCCAGCTCGCTCCCCTCCCGGTGCAGTACGCCGACGTCGCCCTCTGGGAACGGCGCTGGATAACCGAGGACCGGCTGGCGGACCAGCTCGACTACTGGCGCGAGGCGCTCCGGGGGATGCCTCTGGGCCCCTGCGTCCCCTTCGACAGGGTTCCCGCCGGCCGCAGCCGCCGGGTCGAGCGGCTGGCGTTCGGCCTGGCCTCCCCGACGACCGAAGCCGTGCGCCAGCTGGCCCGGAGGACCCACGCCAGCAGCTTCGTGGTGTGTGCGGCGGTCGCCGAGGCGCTGTTCAGCCGTGCCGGTGGCCTGACCGACATCGTGCTCAGCACGACCATGAGCGGCCGCCAACACCAAGAGGTCGACGGCGTCATCGGCATGTTCGCCGGGGTGGGCCGGATCCGCACCTCGCTCGCCGGCGACCCGACGTTCGAGACGATCGTGGGACGGACCCGGGACGCCGTGCTCGGCCTCTTCGAGCATCAGGACGTCCCGTTCCTGCGCATCCGTGAGGCCGTGCTCCCCGAGTTCCCCGGGCCGGGCGATCCCCTCCGGCTGGCGGCGGCCCTACCCGTCGAGTTGCTCTACTTCCACGTGTCCACGGGTGGTTCGGCGCCGGGCACGGCCGTCGTGGGGCGAGCAGGCGGAAGCGGGCTGGACGAGGTGTACTTCCGCGGACAGCTCCACCCGCTGAGCCTCACCTTCCTCGACGAGGGCCACCGGCTTTCGGGGTGGTTCAGTTACAAGCCCGACTTCTACGACGACACCACCGTGGCCCGGCTGTGCGAGGGTCTGGGCCCGGTCTTCTCGGCCGTCGTGGCCAACCCGCTGCTCACGCTGTCCGAGCTCCCATCGATGAGGGTTAGTCGGTGACAGCCCCTGTCGGGCCATTGGCGTCCCAACTCACCGATCACGGCCTGGCCATCGCCCGTACCGCCGACATCGACCTTGGCCTCGGCTACCCCCAGGTCGCTCAGCCGCCGTGGCTGCGTGAGCTCCTCGCCGCCGGAATCGACCCCGACCTGGCCTATTCGGTTCCGTCGAAGCTCTCGACGACGGCGCAGGCCGCGCTCGACGGTGAGCTGCTCCAAGCGACGTGCCGCTGCTTGGGGATCGACGAAGGCCACGCTGTCAACGGGTTCGTCACCTTCTCGGGCAGCGTGGCTCTCGACCGGGTGCTCGTCAGCCAGCTCGGAGACGGAGGCTCCGTCGTCACCACCACCCCCTCGGTGGACATGGTGAGCGCCATGATCAGCGAGCACGCCGGGGTGGAGGCGATCTACGTGGCCGCAACAGGGCCCGGCTTCGACCTCGACGTCGAGGCGCTGGCGGCGTCGCTGCGTCACGACACCCGCTGCATCGTGGTCTCCAGCCCCGACAACCCGAGCGGCAACGTCGTCACCGCGGTGCAGATGAGCGCCCTGGTGGCCCTGGCCCTGGAGCACGACGTCACCCTCGTGCTCGACCAGTGCTTCGCCCTGGTCAATCCCCAGGGCAACGACATTCCGGTCCTGGCCGATTTCGCCGCCCCCGGGCTCAAGTGGATCCTGCTCTGGGACACGGGCAAGACCTTCGGCCTGAACCACGAGAAGCTGGGGTTGGTGTTCTGCAGCCCCAACGTGCGGGGGTCCGTGCGCGAGCGCCTGAACGTCCTCCAGTTCGACGTCTCCAGGCGCCAGAAGCTGCTGTTCCTGGCCATCCTCAACGCGGCCGGCAGCAACCGCTGGTTCGACCACCTCTCGGCGCTCGTCGCCACCAACCTCGAGTTGGTGAGGCAGGCCTGCCTCGACCTTCCCCTGGTGGCCTCCTGCCCCGACGCTGGCAGCCTGTTGCTCCTCGACGTCACCCCCGCCGGCCTGACGGCGTCGGTCTTCGCCGACCTCCTCCTGGCCCAGAAGGGGGTCGGGGTCATCAGCGCCGGCGACTTCTTCCACCCGCTGGCGCCCTCAGGCACGCTCCCGCCCGGCCACGATCACTTCGTTCGGATCGCCTTGGCCCGTGAGCCCGACGTGGTGGGCACGGCGACGGCCAAGGTGGCGGAGCTCTGCCACGAGCTGTGTCGCCGCCCGGTGGTCCCGGCGGTGGGTTGAGGTCGGGTCACCCAGGGGGGGCCTACTCCGGCCATCTCAGTTGAGCCGGTTCGACGGTTCGAGGCCGCCCTCGTCGGAGACGGCCATGCGCCGCAGACGTGCCATGGTCACCGGGTCGACCTCGACCACTCCCCCAGCCAGGGCCGCCTCCCGCCGGGCCGCGGCTCGATCACCGGGGGCGAGGACGGCGTCGTGGCCCGGGGCGGGCCGGCTGGCCCTGACCGAGTCGACCAGGCGCTCCGCCCCCGCCCGGGGGTCGCCTCCCGGCACCAGCACGCCCGGGTCGACGGCGAGGAACACCGCTCCGAGGTCGTACTCGCCACCTACCTCCAGGCCCATCTTGGCACCGGTCAGCGCCCCCGCCAGCAGTTCCAGCGCCAGGCACAGGGCGGAACCTTTGTGGCCGCCGAAGGCCAGCACCGACGCGGCCGAGTCGCCATCACCGGTCGGGCGCCCATCGGCGTCGAGGAACGCCCCCGGGGGCAGGGGACGGGCCTCGAGCACCGCTGCCCGGACCTCGCCCCAGACCCGCTCGGCGGTGCTGAGGTCGACCACCACGCTGGCTCGCCGCCCGGGAAAGGCGAAGCAGACGGGGTTGGTGCCGAGGACGGGATCGATCGATCCGAACGGCGCCACCACCGGCGGACCGGCGTTGTTGGTGACGAAGGCGACCAGGCCCTGGTCGGCGATGAGGTGGCCGTAGGGCGCGAGGCGACCGAAGCGTGCGGCGTTGGTCAGCGCCACCAGGCCCGTCCCCGCCTCGGCGCACAGCTCGATGGCCAGCTCGGCGCAGAACCGCCCCGCCAGCTGTCCGATCTGGCGGCGCCCGTCGACCAACGCCATCCCGCCCCGCCGCCGCCGGACGACGGGTTCGCCTTGGCGCTCCCGCAGCACCGCGTCGATGAGGAGGATCTTGGCCACGCCGTGGGTGGCCTTGCCCTCGAGCTGGGCGGAGACGAGGTCGGCCACCACGAAGTCGGCGTCGGCTCCGTGGACCCCCCGTCGGGCCAGCGCCTCGACCAGCAGGCGCTCGACCTCGACGATGGGCTCAGCAGCCACGCCCACGTCGCTTGGTCACGATGGCACTCCTGGGATGCCGGCCTCCATCCGGCGACGAAGGCTGAGCGGGCGCATGTCGGTCCAGGTTCGCTCGATGTGGGCCACACACTCCTCGCGGTCGCCGCGCACGCCGGTCTCGGTCCAGCCCGACGGGAGCGGGCGACTCGCCGGCCAGATCGAGTGTTGCCCCTCGCGGTTCACCACCACGGTGAACACCTCCTCCCGCCGCCGGTCAGGCGGCACGGCGTTCTCACTCTCATGGTTCAGCCCCATCGGGCACCCCCAGTTGCTTCCTCGCCCGCGCGTTGTGCGCTGTGTGCCCAGCGGCGCTGATTGTAGGGCGGTAATGGCCAGCCACCGGGCCTAGGTTGCTTCCGTGAGGTTCCTGTTCACGTGCGTTCCCGGCCACGGGCACCTCCACCCGATGGTGCCGCTCGCTCGCGCGCTTGAAGCCGCCGGCCAGGAGGTGGCCTTGGCCACGGCCAAGCGCTTCTGCCAGCGGGTGGCCAGGGTGGGCTTCACCGCCTTCCCGGCGGGGCTGGGACGGGGCGAGGTCATGGCCGCCACCCTGGGGTCGCCTGGAGCGGCCCCCCTCGGCTCTGGCGACGGGTGGAGGTTCGGTGCCCACATGTTCGCCGCCGTCGCCGCCCCGGCCAAGGTCCCGGACCTGGTGGCGGTGATCCGCCGGTGGGGACCGGATCTCGTCATCCACGACGTCACCGACTTCGCCGGACCCGTGGCCGCTGCCTCCACCGGCAGGCCGTGGGCGGCACACAGCCTCGGCCCCATCTTCCCCCTCGAGCTGTCCCGCTTGGCCGGGCACCTCGTCGCTGCCCTGTGGGCGGAGTGGAACGTGGAGCCCGGGCCCCTCGGCGGCATGTTCCGCCACCTCTACCTCGACATCTGCCCGCCGAGCCTCCAGCACCCCGACATCGACCAGATCGGCGACGTAGCCCGACCGCTGCGTCCCGTGCCCTTCGACGCCGGCGCCACCGAGGCCCTGCCGGCCTGGGTCGACGAACTGCCGCCCCGACCCACCGTCTACGCCACCCTCGGCACCGTCGACAACCACGCTCCCGGGGTCATCGAGGCGGTGGTCGAGGGCCTGCGGGACGACAGCCTCAACCTCGTCGTGACCGTGGGGCCCGACCGCGATCCAAGCGAGCTCGGACCCCAGCCGGCCAACGTGCACGTCGAGCGCTACATCCCCCAGTCGCTGCTGCTCCCCGGGTGCCACGCAGTCGTGACCCACGGGGGATCGGGCACCATCCTCGCCGCTCTGGCCCACGGCCTGCCCCTGCTTGTGGTGCCCCAGGGTGCCAACCAGTACCGCAACGCCGAGCGCTGCGTCGCCGTGGGCGCAGCGTTGCGCCTCCTGCCCGATGAGGTGACCCCGGAGGCGGTGCGGCGGGCGGTGACCGCGCTGCTCGGGCGACCAGCGCAGCGCGAGGCGGCTCGGCGCTTGGCCCGGGAGATCTCCCTGATGCCCGGCCCGGAAGAGGGCGCGGCGCTGGTGGAGGAGCTGGCTCGGAGGAAGGCGAGGTGACGGACCCGACGGAGGTCGGCTCGTGGTCGCCGGGCCCTGTTGGCGGGCGATACCGCGGGGTGGTGGGTAGCGCGTCGGTGCGGTCAACGCGCATTCCTAGCCCTACAGTACGTCGGCCTACATCAACCGGCCGGACTACGGGGCTGGAGATCCGTGCGAGCGACTGGGAGTCGGTCGCTCGAACTGGTCGGACACCACGCGTCCGTCTTCCTTGACCACCCTGACCGGAAGGAACCATGCCCACCTACGCCGTGTCCGCCTCGTACAACCCTCAGCATTGGTCCCGCCTCGCCCAGGCGCCGGCAGCCGCAGGTATCGGACTGCGGCGGGTATTGGCTGCCGTGGGCGGCAGCGTGACGTCGATGCACTGGGCCCTCGACACCTTGGAGCTCGTGGCCATCGTCAACGCTCCCGATGCCGAGAGCATGGCTGCGGTCAGCATCTCGATGGCCGCTACCGGAGTTTTCGCCGCCTTCACCACCCGTCAGCTGGTCGAGAGCACCGAGTTGGCGGACGTCCTTCGCAGGGCGGACGCCGCTGGGCTCCTGCCCCCGGGCGAGCCCGCCTCCCCGGAGGGCGACAACACGCGATCGTGACAGAGCTCCTACGAGGCTGGCGTCCCGAGGCAAGCACCTAGCGCTTGGGAACTCAACTCGGCGCCGGTGACAGTGCCGCTGCCCGTCTCGTCGCCACCGCTCCTACGCCAAGGAGGGCTCAGCTTCTCCATGCGCAGGGTCGGTACCGCTCCGACCTTCTCCCTGTTGCATGGTCTGTGCCAAGCGGATGCCACCCCACACGAGCAGGACGATGGCGTAGATCCACCCCGGGGCGATCGAACTCAAGACGCTGTCGAGTCCCAAGGCAGTCAGCATCGCGTAGAGGAGAAATCCGGCGCTACCGAGCACCGCGGCCGGATTCATCAGTGAAACGACCAGCAGGCCGGCTCCGACAGCACCGACGACGAGAGCCAGCTCATACTTCTCGAGCCCCCAGTCCCTAGACGCGAGAAGAGCCACACCGAGGGCGAGAGCCACGATGCCCGGCCCCAGGTAGCGCCGTCCGTCCACCAACCAGGCCAGGGTGGCCACGACGCCCACGACGGGGATCACGTAGTAGGGCTTGGCGTTGGTGGCACCCATCCACGCAAGCGGCACCGCCCCCAGCATCAGGGTTGCGGCGGCGGCGATCTGGCGAGGACGCGTCGTGGGACCAAACGGTTCTCTTACGACTTGCACCTGTCCCATGGGCCTCATTTCGTAGCGCCGTCTGTCTCGGCTCTCCCGGCACGACGCATCCGCGCCGAGCACCTATGACGGTACTGCACCTCGTCATGGGAGTGTCGGCGGCTCGTGCTGGCCACCAAGCTGAACGATGCGGAGCGTCGAGACGACGAGGCCTGGGTAGGCCGCGAGGACACCATCGAGCAGGAGGAGCGCCATGCCCCCCACCGTCCGAGACATCATGACCCTCGACCCCGTGACCCTTGAAGCAAAAACGTCGGTGACCGAAGCCGCCCGCAAGATGAAGGAGCGCGACATCGGCGACGTCATCGTGTTGGACGGTGACCAGCTCTGCGGGATGGTCACTGACCGGGACATCGTCGTGCGGGCGCTGGCCGAGGACCGGGACCCGAATGCCACCAACCTCGGGGAGATCTGCAGTCGGGAACTCGTCACGGTGTCGCCTGGGGATGACCTCACGGTGGCCGGCAGGCTCATGCGGGAGAAGACGGTACGCCGGATGCCGGTGGTGGAGGGTGGCAAGCCGGTGGGCATCGTCTCCATGGGCGACCTCGCCGTGGAACGCGACCCCGACTCTGCCCTTTCCCAGGTGAGTGCCGCTTCCCCCAATACATAGCTACCGACCAGGCACTCGCATAAGCCTTGAGCTTCCCCCGATTCAGCGGACGGGTTGGTTGTGGGGTGCGGGGCACTCCGTAGAGGAGCAGATCGCCCAGTGTGTTGTTACCACCCCCCGGCTCGGCGTGGCTCTACGGGCTCTGAGAGCTTGGTGTCGCGGGGTGCTTGCGCTCCTGGTCATTCTCGGAATCCGCCTCGTGGGCGCTCTCGTAGTCGACGGGGCTGAGCATGTGGATCGAGGAGCGCCGCCTCGACGGGTTGTACCAGCACTCCACCCATTCGGAGCTGGCAGCCGCCAGCTGGCCGCAGCTGGTCCAGCGGTGCTCATCGGGCAGCTCGAGCTGGAGCGTGTGGAAGAAGCTCTCGGCCATGCTGTTGTCGTAGGCGTCGCCGTCGAGCCCATCAGCCGAGCAGCCCGGCGCTGCGCAGCCGTGTCCCGAAGGCCCAGCTGGTGTACTGCCCGGTCGGTGTATCGAGGATCAATGAGCTGAAGCGGCGCTAACACGTCACCATCTTCCTCACCACCCACCACATGGACGAGGCCGAGCACTGCGACCGCCTAGTTCTTCGTCGTCCCGATGTTCTTCCTCTCGGGCGCGCTGTTCCCCCTCGGCCGGCCCACCTAATTCGAGCTCGCAGTCGTCATCACCCTGGGCATCGTCGCCCTGTGGGCCCCGGTGGTGCAGTTTCCCGCCCCGACTGAGTGCCCGTCGGAGGAGGTTCACCCCCCTTCGGCGCGGAACTCCGAGCTCATCCCCAACAACGCGTGAGAGGCACCGTCCCGGTTGCGGGCGAAGCAGATGATGGCGTAGCGAGCGCCGGGGGCGAGGTCGACGGCGAACGTCCCGGTTTCACCAGGGTCGCGCGTCGGCACTCCGGCCAAGGGAAACACCACCGCTCTCGCGTCGCCTCGTAGTTGCTCGTCGATCGGCGGGAGGTCATCGGGAAGGGGTACGACATCGGGCTGATGAGCGACATCACCATCGTTCACGAAGCGGAACACCACACGGCCGCTCGGAACTTGCTGGTCGTAGTCGAAGCTGTACTCGTCCATCGTGACGACGACAACAGGAGGGCCCGGTGGCAACGGGCCCTTCGCACTCTGCGCCTCCTGGCAGGAGGTCAAGAGCAGAACGGCGATAAGCGCACGCCAATAGGTAGGCTTCGTCTTGCTCCGCGGCTTCGCCGCCGAGAGCGAAAACGCCTTGCTCGTCCACTCTTGCCGGCTTCGCCCGCGGGCACCTCGGGCCCCCGCCCCGCCTATTGCCGCGGCTTCTCTGCCGACAAGCGCTGCCCTGCCGGCGCGTGTGAAGCGTGAGAGGGAGCCCGGCGCTCCCGGTGTGCCCGGGAGGATCATCCCACCTGCTCTCGACCTGGGGCGCCCTCGTGCTTCTCCTCGTCACTTCGGCTTCGTTGATGCCTGCCCCGAAACAGCACGACAAGACCGGTGAGCGCCGCTGTCCCTGCTGTCAGCAAAACCACACCAGCACCTGGCGCGAGGCCTTCTTCGCCTTCCGGAAACACGACGGTGGTGGCGAACACGTCTTGGCCCGGCGGCCGCTTGGAGTTACGGGTGTCGGTCCAGGCAGCCACGACCTGGTGCGGTTGCGAGAGGAGCCCGAGACGGGAGCCGAACTCGACGAGGCCCTCGGCTGAGGTGTTGGTGTAGCGCTGCCCGATCTGGGAGCTCGATCCGTCGGCAGTGAGACGGAGGTTGGAGGCGAACGTCTTGGCCTCATCAGTCGAGAACGTGTAGTAGACGTGGTTCCCGATGTCTTCGGCGTCGTCGCGCCGGTCGTAGAAGATGGCGTCGATCCGGCCCTCAGGCGAGACCGACAGGCGGGGCATGTACTGGCTGGAACCATTGCCCTGGGGATCGTCGTTCAGCCGGCGAAGCTCGCCCCAGCGTTCGCCCCCGTCACTCGAGCAGCGAAGGGCGACGTCTGCGTCGCCGTAACGGGCGTCGGTCCACGCTGCACACAGGCGCCCCTCGGCATCGGCCACCAGGGAAGCGGGTGGCATGGTGAAGATCAGCATCACCCGCTCGTGGGGCGCGATCGAGTCGTCCACCACCTTCCCGCCACTGAAGCTGTCCCCGCCGTCGAAGGAGTTGGCGACCACGAGCGACCAGGTGCCTTTCCAGGTCGGCCCCTCGAGGCCCTGGTAGTCGATGACGTCGTCCTCCAGATCGTAGTAGGCCACGTGCACGGCGTGATCCGGACCGAGCGCCAGTGCCGGCGCCACCACCCGCTGGCGTTCCGTGTCGCTCACCTGCACCGGGCTGGAGAAGGTGACGCCTCCGTCGTCGGAGTAGGCGGCCAGGACGGGGTTCGGAGGGGGACCGAATGCCCCGAGCGGAGGGTCGGAAGTGGCATGGAGCCAGACCAGATGCAAACGCCCCTTCTCGCCCAGCCCGGGATCGATCGCCATGCGCACGGCGAAGTTGAGCGGACCCAGCACCTGGCGGGGTGCACTGAAGGTCTGGCCGCGATCGGCCGAGGTGGTGAGGAACGCGCCCATGGGCTCGTTGCCCCCGCCGGCCAACCCCACGAAGAGGTAATACAGCGTGCCCTCTCGATCGAACGCCACCTCGGGGGCGTAGCACTTTTCGGCGCCGTCCGGCAGCTCCGGCACCGGCTGGACCGGCAGCCAGCTCCGGCCACCATCTCCGGACACGTGGAGTGTGCAGCTGAAGTCGGGCGCGTCCTGACGATTGGCCAACGTGACGAAGCTCGGCTCGCTGGGATCGGCCACGATCATGGGAGTGTTGTTGGCCGGTCCGACGCGCTGATCCGTGGCCGTGACCGGCACCTCGGGAAGTACCTGGGGCGGCGTCGCCGAACCTGCTGCCGAAGCCACCGAACCGGCCAGCAGGCCACCGCCGACCAGAGCAGCCGCCACCAGGCGCGCAGCCACCGGCACACGCAGGAAGGATCTCCTGCGTGCGCCGGCGGCCATAGTTGGCTCTTCGCTACTTGTAGGTGCTTCGGTCAGACAGCTCGAGGATCAGATGATGCTGATCGGAGCCGAGTTGACGTGCAGCGAACCCTGGGAGCCATCGGGGTTGTGGCCGTCGGTACGGGTGTTGGCGTCGACCAGCTCACGCACGCAGACCGCCCCGGTGTTGGTGGGACCAACGTTGTCCGTGACCTCCGTGGGGACCTTGAACTTCCCTTGTCCCTGGCCCCGGTCGTTTACCTGCATGTGGCCGAGCTCGATGACGTTGTTGGTCGCATTCGGAGTGTCCCAGCACTGGGGCTTCCGGCTAGTGGTACCATCCGGGTTCGTCACGGTGGAGATGCGGAAGTAGCCGTCGGTCCCCTCGATCGGCCTGAACGCGTCGCCACCCTGGATGCGCACCGAGTACCTGCCGTCATCCAGCGCGTTTTCGGTGATGCCGAGGAGGCTTCTGTTCTCAACGCAGGCCTGGGTGGAGCCGACACGAACGTTGATGAAGTCGCGGGAGCCGGGGTCGGCTTGAGCTGGAGGTGTCCCAAGTGTCGGCGGCGTGCAGTACTCCTGGTTGGCGGGGTTCGGGTGCAGGGTGCTGCCGACCGCCGTCGACGTCCCCCCACCGGAGGTCACGTCCAACTGCCCCCAGAAGGTGACGCAGGCGAAAGCCGTGCTCACCAGCATGAGGAACGCGCCGACGGTCGTGGCTCCGAACAGCAGTGGCTTTTGATGGTTTCTCCGCATATCTCTCTCCCTGGTCGTTGGTTGTTGAGAGTTCGCTTGGCGCGACGCGCGAACGGAAAGACGGCGTAGCTTCGCAGCCAAACGCTTTTGATCCCGCTGGCCGCTAGGGAGCGGCATCATGAGCGGACATGTGGTCTCTAACGTTAGCACCAGGCCATTGTCGTCGCAAGACATACTTCCCGACGCATGTACCTACTCCGCGCATGTACGGGTCTCTCACATGTTCTGGTCCTCGGCATGTGGGGAGCGGCAGACACGCTCGTTGTAGTGTGACAGGTTACTCATGTTCTTACCGGAGGTTCCAATTCCGGCTGCTAGGTGTCACAAGCACTTAGTAGGCTGCGGCAGCGTCGTAGGTAAACTGGCCGCGCTTGAATCCACGCATCCAAGAGTGCAGGCTGCGCTCCTCAGGGGCGGAGTCGCTGCGGGTCCCGCCGAAGGTAGGTGACCTCGCGGACGTCTCCGGCCGAGCAGGGTCATCAGCGGCCCACCAGATGCTGAGGGCCAACACGAGACACTGCCCTCACGGCCCGGACAAGTCGTCCGCCACCACCACCATGTCCGTGTGCAGGGTGGCCAGGACTCGGTTGCGGCTCACCTGCCGGTCACGGATCGGTAATCCGGCCTCTCGGGTTCGAGCGACCACGTCCAGGAACGAGAAGGACTGCCAGTAGTTCTCGTCGGCTTGAACTCGATCCACGCCAAGCACCTCTGCCCACAGTGACGCGAGGACGCCGCCGCGTTCCGTGTGTCCGCCGGAATCGCTCGGCGGGAGGGAGGCGAGGTCGGCATTTCCGTTGGCCAGCAGCGGCAAGCGATCGACCACCACCAAGGTGGCTGGCCAGGCGTAGCCAGGCATCTGCGCCCACAGGACTCGACGCAGCTCCTCCAGGGTGGGTGCCACCTCTCCTGAAGGGACCACGTAGGCCACCAGGATTGGCTCGCCGGGAAGCTCCTCTCGCAGGACCACCGCAACCTGACCCACGCCGGGACACCGCTGCAAGGCAGCCTCCATACGGGCCTTGTCGACACGGAATCCACGCAGCGCGACCACGTCGCCGACCGCGCCCACGAGCTCGAAGCGTCCGTCTGGGAGGCGGCGGGCGAGCTGGCCTGTGCTGAACAGCCGGGACGCCGGCTCCTCCGAGGCCTGCAGGCTGACCAAGCGCCCTTCGACCGCTCTCGAACCTTGCAGGTAGCCCCGGGCCAGGCCATCCCCTCCCAGGTAGAGCTCTCCTGTCGCACGCTTCGGCAGGGACCTTCCCTGGGGGTCCAGAACGTCACCCACAACCCCGGCCACGGGCAGACCTATGG
>JALYGF010000030.1 GCA_030777325.1 Actinomycetota bacterium
CCATGGAGGCCCGCCGTGGCGCCGGGTCCCGGCTTCGGCTCCGTGAGGTGCGGGCTCGCCAACGGCCTGCCCTCGCCCGGGCCACCTGGGCTCCGGCCAGCCCGGCGGCGAGCGCCAGCCAAAGCGCCAGCCAAAGCGCGCCAGCGGCCGCGGCGGCCACCGTGATGACGGCCCACAAGACGCCCAAGCGGCCGTGGGGACCGACCACGTCGGGTATCCCTGCCTCACGCAGCACTTGTCGACCGGACGCCACTACGTTCCCTGAACCCCTTCGAGCGACGAGGCCTGGCGCCCCGACCGTAGTGGGCCCCGGCCAGGGACTCCCTCGGGACCGCCATTAGGCTCCCCCCGATGGCTCGTCTCCTGCTCGTTCGCCACGGCCAGTCGGCTTGGAACGCCGAGAGCCGGTGGCAGGGCTGGGCCGACCCCCCGTTGTCGGATCTGGGCGCGACCCAGGCCGCCGCCCTGGCGTCGGCCCTGGCGCCCCTCGAGCTAGAAGGCGTCGTCAGCTCCGACCTGCAGCGGGCGCGGCGGACGGCAACGATCGTGGCCGGGGCGCTTCGACTCGCTGTCCAAACCGATCCGGCGTTACGCGAGAGAGACGTGGGCGCGTGGTCGGGCCACACGACAACCGAGATCGAACGTCATTGGCCGCAGCAGCTGGCTGCCTGGCGGGCCGGCCGCCTGGCCGGGCCGCCGGACGGCGAGACCGACGACACCATGGCCGTCCGGGTCATCGAGGCTCTGCTCCGCCTCCTGGCTCGTGCCGAGGACCCCCTGCTAGTGGTCACCCACGGTGGCTTGATCCGCCTCGTCGAGCGCAGGCTCGGTCTGGAACCGTCCTCCACCCCGAACCTGTCGGGGCGCTGGATACACGGTTCCGCCACCGGCGGCTTCAACACGGTGGTAGCCGGGTCCGCATTCCTTCCCCGACTGGAACCCGCCGGCTGGGACCTTCCCCTGGTGCACGACGGCACCAAGAGTCGGTGAGCGAGCCCTCGAAGCGCCCCGCTGCCCTCGTGGCCTCGGTGGCCCTCGGGGTTGCCGGCGCGGTGCTGTTCGTGTTGGGGGCGCTGTTCGGCAGCGACGCCATCTTCGTGGCCGGGGCCACCGCCGGCGCGCTGTCGCTCGGAGCCGCCCTCTACTGGCGGTCGGAGCTCATCAGCGCCTGGAGACGCGACCCTCCTCCCCGGGCCGGACCCTCGCGCTGACGGCCTCGGCCAACGTGGCGGCGAAGTCCGGGGTCAACAGGTCGGTGCCGTGGCCCTCGCCCGGCCTCCACCACAGCTCCTTGGGCTCGACGGCCCACTCGTAGAGGCGCTCGGCGTGCTCGGGCCCGAAGTAGGAGTCGCCCGGGTCATGGACGACGATCGTGAACAGGGCTTCGGCGGGACGCACCGCGGTGGCGGTGTCCGGGAGACCCTCACAGTCCATCCCGATCCGGGTCCGCGCCAGGGCGGCGAGGAGCAGCCGCCCGGTGCGGCCGCTCACCGCTCGCCGGACGCGAAGGAAACCGGCTCTGCCCTCGTACGACCACCCGGCTGGAGCGCTGATGGCCACGGCGCCCGCCACGCCTCCGTATGCCCCGGAATGGATCAGGACGACGGCACCGCCCAGACTCACGCCGATGGTGACGACCGGCAGGCCGGGTGGAGCGGCGCGTACCGCGGCGTCGACGTCGAGAGCCTCGTGCTTGCCCATGGAGCACGCACCCTTCGAATGGCCATGGCCCCGGAGGTCCGGCACAACCACGTGGAAGTCCTTCGCCAGGGCCTGGGCGAAGGCGTGTACCCGCGGGGAGCGGGACCAGTTGGTGAACCCGTGGATCAGCACCACCGTGCACGGCGCGGTCTCCGGCCCGGCGATGTGCCATGCATTGAGGCGCACGCCGTCCTCCGTGGTGAGAGCCAGCCGCTCCTCGCGCCGGTAGCGGGGGGCGACGACGTACTGGCGGAGGTAGGTGCCTACCGCCTGGCCAGCGTGCCGTCTCGCCATTCCGCCTCCATGCGGCCGAGCTCGGTGGTCGGTGCGGCGCCTTTGCGGTACTCGGCGAGAAGGGAGCCCCACCGGTTGGTGGCTCCCAGGCGGCCGAGCAGGGCGCTCACGCCCCACACCACGCGGTCGAGGATCACGTACGAGGTCGGCATGTTGAGCTGCTTGATGAGCTCGCCGTAGCGCCCGTTCACGTCGATCACCGTCTGGAGGGCCTTGCCCGTCCAGTCCTGGGTGTAGGTGAATCGCTCGCTCATGAACGGCTCGTATGGCCCGCGCACGTATTCGTAGACGAACTGCGGATCGAAGCCGTGTTCGGGAGGCAGGAAGCCGACCGCCACGGCCCGCTTCACCATGGTCTCGGCGTCGTGGTCGAGGATGGCGTCGAGCACGGACCCTAGACGCTCGAGCTCGCCGGGCGACCACCGCTTCACCAGCCCGAAGTCGAGGAAGGTAACCGAGCCGTCGGCGTGGAAGCGGTAGTTGCCCGGGTGGGGGTCCCCGTTGAACACGCCGTGCTGGTGGATCGAGCCCTGGGCGAAGCGCATGAGTATCTCACCGGCCCGGTCCTTGGTCGGCTGGTCGGCGGTTGCGAGGAACTCGGCCCAACGCATCCCGTCCACCCACTCGCTGGTGAGCACCCGCCGGGAGCTTCGCTCGGGCACCACGCGGGGCACGCGAATGAAGGGGTGCCTGGCATAGCGCGCCGCGAACTCGGCCTGGCAGGCGGCTTCATGCGAGTAGTCCAGCTCGTCGGCCATCCGGTCCCGGAGCTCGTCCACCATGGCCTTGACGTCGAGGTTCTTGAGGGCGAACTGGGCGAACATGCCATAGAGCAGCTCGGCGTTGTCCAGATCGCTCTTGATGGCCTTGTCCACGCCCGGGTACTGGACCTTCACGGCCACGATCCGGCCGTCGGGCATCACGGCGCGGTGGACCTGGCCGATGGACGCCGCTGCGGCGGGGACCGGATCCCAGTCGAGGAACAGCTGGTCGGGACCCGCCCCGAGCTCGTCCCGGATGACCTTCTCGGCCAGGCTGGGGGCCATCGGGGGCACGTCGGCCTGGAGCGTGGCCAGTGCAGCCCGCGCCTCGGGGGGAAGGCCGTCGGCGATGAAGGAGAGCATCTGGCCCGCCTTCATGATGGCGCCCTTCATGCCGCCGAGGACCTTGGCCACGTCCTCAGCGCTGCGGATGGCGAACTGCTCCTCGAGCCGGGCCCGCTCCTCCTCGGTGGCGGCTCGGCCCTTTATCCGGAGGCGGGCGTACTGGAAGCCGCGCCGGCACGTCAGCCGCCACACCCGACCCTGGCGCTCGAGGCGGAGGCGCCGGTCGGCGTCTCGCAGGTAGTAGGCGCCCGCACCGGCACAACCCACGCCCACCCCCGCTGCACCGGCCAGGGCCCCCACCATGGCCTTCCTCATGGGTCTCGTGGGACTCATGAGGCCTTTGTCATCGGCGCGCCTACTGGTCGCGGCCGGCCACCCGTGCCGCCTGCTCGGCGGCTGCCTGGTCTTCCAGGCAGAACCGAGTGGCGGGCATGGCCTCGAGCCGAGCGCCGTCGATCTGGCGTCCGCACGCCTCGCAGGTCCCGTACGTGCCCTCGTCCAGACGGCGAAGAGCGTGCTCAACGTCGGCGAGCTCCGCCTCCAGGCTCTCCAGGATGGACATGTCCCGTTCCCGGTTGAAGGTCTCCGTGCCGGTGTCGGCCTGGTGCTGGTCCACCGAGGACAGCTCGGCCAGGCTCTCCTGCTCCGACTCGGAGGTGAGCCCCTCCTGCACGAAGTCGTCACGCAGGCCTTGGAGACGGGCGTGCTCCTGGTCCAATCGGGCGCGGGCCTCGTCGCTCTGCACAGCGCAACTGTACTTCCCGCTCCGATGAGCCAAGCAGCGCCTCCACGGCAGGCCAGGAAGCCCTGGGTACGCTGACCCGTCGGGCCGCTAGCTCATCGGGTAGAGCAGGGGACTTTTAATCCCAAGGTGCCGGGTTCGAGACCCGGGCGGCCTACTGCCAGGGGGATCGGTTCCGCCATCGGGGCCGAGAAGGCGGCCGTTTCCCAGCAGTAGCCCAGGTCTTGTCCCGTGTTGTTCGCGCTACCCTGGGGCTCGACCCAAGGAGGCACCTCCGCATGGCGAAGGCGCCGGACGGCATCCCGGGATCACCACCCCTGCTCGACATCGGCCCCACCGTGTACCGCCGCGCCTCCACAGCGGCGAGAACGCCGGGCCAGCACAGGCCGGTCTCCAGCAGCCAGCCAGGTCCCCGCGTCCACAGGCGGCCTCGACCCCTCCATGCTCACCGCGGCCCGGTTGGCTGGACCCCACCGGACTGGCTGACCGATCAACACCCTCCGCACGGCTCGGCGCACGGCTCGTCGAGCAGCGGCCGGTCGACGACCGAGGCCGGGTGGTGCCGGCGCCCCGTGCTCAGCACCCTGGTCAGGGCGGCGGTGCTCGCCGTCTCTTTGGCGGCGGCCACGCTGTCCGCCGTCGTCGCCACGTGGTTGCTGCCCCGTCCGTACACCGTCACCGCCTCGCTCCTCTGGTGGCTGGCCGTGATCGCCATCTCCACCCTGGTGATGCTCGGCGTCCACCGGGTGGCTCGTCGCCTGCTTCCCCTCGCTCAGCTCCTCAACCTCGCCATCGTCTTCCCCGACAAGGCACCGGAGCGCATGCGAATGGCCTTCAAGGCCGGCACCCTCCGTCATCTCGAGCAACGCCTCGCGCACGCCCGGGATCACGGGATCGACGACGAGCCCACCAAGGCAGCGGAGACCATCCTCACCCTCGTCGCGGCCATCAGCGCTCATGACCGGCGGACACGGGGGCACAGCGAGCGGGTCCGTGCCTTCAACGACATCCTGGCCGAGGAGCTCCGCCTGCCGCCGCAGGACCGGGAGCGCCTGCGATGGGCGGCGCTGCTGCACGACGTGGGCAAGCTGCACACACCACCTCGAGTCTTGAACAAGCCCGGACCGCTCACTCCCGAGGAGTGGAAGGTGCTCCACCGCCACCCCGAGGACGGCGCCAGGATCACCGCCTCCCTACGCGGCTGGCTCGGCCCCTGGGCGGACGCCATCGAGCAGCATCACGAGCGCTGGGACGGGAGCGGCTATCCCAAGGGCCTGTCCGGTACGGAGATCAGCCTCGGGGCCCGCATCGTCGCCGTGGCCGACGCCTACGAGGTCATGACCTCTCCCCGGCCCTATCAACGGGCCAAGAGCAGCCGGACGGCCCGTGAGGAGTTCGCCTGCTGCGCCTCCGGGAACCAGTTCGACCCGATGGTGGTCCGCGCCTTCCTCACCGCCTCCCTGGGCAGGATGCGAAGGATCGTCGGTCCGGTCGCCTGGCTGGCCCAGCTCCCCCTCCTACTGTCCGGACCCAGGCTGGCCACCGCCTTTGCCGCGACCGGGCGCCAGGTGGCCGCCGCCGCCGGCGCGGTCACTGCAGTTGGAGTGCTCACCGTCTCGGGCACCATCCAGGCGCCTTTCCCTGTGGTCGACCCAGTGGCCCGCGCCCCGGTGGCCGAGCGGCCGGAGCCCACCGCTCCCCGTGCCGTTGCTCCGCCGGCGCCCACCACGACCGCGCCTGTCGCTTCCGCTCCGGCCTCGGTGCCGCCGTCCTCCGCTCCGGCCGCGCCGGCCGATCCAGCTCTGCAGGTCACGCCGGCGACCCCTGACGGGTCCCGCCAGGTGGTGAAGATCGACCTCTCCCAGTTGGGGATCGGCGGTGGCGTCCCGCCCATCGAGGTCGACGTCGACCTCCCCGTGGTCAACCCGCCGAAGGTCGACATCCCTCCGCTGAGCGCGCCTCCTGTCGAGGTCCCCCACACGGTGCCCTGACCGAGCCACCGACCTGGAGACGGCGAGAGCAGCAGTCCCCAGCGCAGGTTTGAAACGGGCCGAAGTGGGGACGCATGGACCGACCAAGGTCGGGCCCAGTCGAGCAGGACAGCTGGGGGGAGTGGGCATGGTAAGGGCGGCGAACGCAGTAGAAGACGGGTCACCTCATGGGCCGGCAGGACCGCGTAGCGGTCGGGCCGGCCAACCGAGCTCGGCGGCAAGGGCCAGGCGGCCTCGTCCGCTGCAGGCCGCCCGGAAACCGGTCGGGGCGGGAGCCTCCACGGAGGGCAAGGCATGGGCCAGGTCGTGGGTCCCGTCACCGTGGCTGACCGAGCATCACGGCCAGGGTGGAGTCGGACCTTTCCCCGAGGTGACCGCCGAAGCCCGCTGGCATCGGCGGCCCCTGGCCAGTGCCCTGGTCCGTTACGCGGCCGCCGGCACGCCGATCGCCGCCTCGATCCTCGCCGCCTTCGTCCTCGGCCGCGTCCTGCCGGCGCCCGACACCGGGGCAAGGATGGTGGGCTGGTGGCTGATCATCCTGTTGGCTTCCACCCTCACCCTCCTGGGTGTGGACCGGATGGCACGGCGGCTGCTCCCCTTGGCCGTCCTGCTCAACCTGTCCATGGTCTTCCCGGACAAGGCGCCCGACCGCTTCTGGGTGGCGTTCCGCGCCGGCGCCATCCGCAACCTCGAGGAGCGCATGGCGGATGCCCGGGAACAAGGGGCCGGTGAGGCCCCAGCCAGGGCGGCGGCGGACATCATCACCCTTGTCGCCGCCATCTCAGCCCACGACCGACGGACGCGCGGGCACAGCGAACGGGTCCGGGCCTTCAACGACCTCATCGCCGAGGAGATGCACCTGCCCGAACCAGATCGCGAGCGACTGCGGTGGGCGGCGCTGCTGCACGACGTGGGCAAGCTCGATACACCGGCGAGCATCCTCAACAAGCCGGGACCGCTGACAGACGAAGAATGGCGCAGGCTCCACCGCCATCCCGAGGACGGGGCGCGGATCAGCGCGCCGTTACATGGATGGCTGGGGCCTTGGGCGGCCGCCATCGCGCAGCACCACGAGCGCTGGGACGGTACCGGTTACCCCAATGGGCTCTCCGGGGGGGACATCAGCCTCGGCGCACGCATCGTCGCCGTGGCCGACGCATACGAGGTCATGACCTCTCCCCGGCCCTACCGCGGAGCCATGAGCGCCCGTGCCGCTCGGGAGGAGCTGGCCAGGGGCGCCGCCGGCACACAGTTCGACCCCACTGTGGTGCGGGCCTTTCTCACCATCTCGCTGGGCAAGCTCCGCAGGATCGCCGGGCCCATCGCCTGGTTGTTCCAATTCCCCCTGTTGGTCCCGATGTCTCGCGTCGAGGCCGTCGCTGCCGTGGTCGGCCGGCAGCTCGCGGTCAGCGCCGGAACGGTCGGCGCCGTAGGGGTCCTCGCCGTTTCCGGCGTCATCGGAGCCGCGCCTGTCGCTCCCATACCTTCTCAACCAGTGACGGTGGACTCGAGCAAGGCCCTCCAGCGCTCTGCCGTACCCCCAGAGTCGCCCGCGGCTGGGGAGGCAGCGACCGTTCCCGCTGCTGAGCCGGCGGTGCCGACCACCCCCCCACCGCTCAGGTCACCGGGCCGTGCCGACCAAGGCCCCGATGCCTCCGACAGCTCCGACGCCGCAGCTCCCAGGGAGACGGCTCGGCCGGTTACTCCCCTGCTTGGCGACGGCCTGCCCCAGCTACGGCAACCTCTGGACGGACCTCTGTCCGAGCGTCTGCCGGATGCCAAGCTGCCGCCCGTCAAGGTTCCCGTGGACCTGCCTCCAACCGGTACTCCCGTCGACGACCTCCCCGCCCCCTGACCGGGCGGCGTGCCGCAAATCAGCCCTCAGGTGAGCAGCAGGATGAGGATGATGATGATTAGTAGGGTGCCAAGACCTATGTACATGCGTTCCTCCGGCTGGAGCGTGCCCGCCCCTTCCCTCGGTCAAACATCGCCGGTTCCCCACCGAGGTCCACGCCACGGCAACTGAGCGGTTCGCCGACCGGGCCCACGCCGGGCGGGTCCTGGCCGGGCTGCTCGGCGCCTATGGCGGCCATCCCGGGACAGTCGTCCTAGGGCTTCCCCGCGGAGGGGTCCCCGTCGCGGCCGAGGTGGCCCGGTCGTTGGGAGCACCCCTGGACGTGTTCGTGGTGCGAAAGCTCGGAGTCCCCGGACGAGAGGAGCTTGCCATGGGCGCCATGGCCACCGGGGGCGTGCTGGTCCGCAACGAGGACGTCGTGGCCCACCTCGGGGTCTCCGAGGAGGAGTTCTCCGCCGTCGCGGCCAGGGAAGCCGGCGAGTTGCAGCGCCGGGAGCTCGCTTACCGCGCCGGCCGGCCGGCACTGGAGGTCTCGGGACGCAGAGTCATCCTCGTCGACGACGGATTGGCAACGGGTTCCACCATGCGAGCCGCCGTTGCCGCCCTCCGGCAGAGGGATCCCCGTGAGGTCGTCGTGGCCGTCCCCACCGCACCCATCGACAGGCTGGTAGCTCTCCGCTCCGAGGCCGACACCGTGCTGTCGGCTCGTACGCCCGAGCCCTTCACCGCCGTGAGCGAGTCCTACCTCGACTTCTCGCAGACGAGCGACGACGAGGTCAGGCACCTGCTCCTCGATCCCCAACGAGGCTGACTCCTCGGCGGGCGGACGGTCACTCGTCCGGGTGGTCGTAGGTGCGCCGCAGCTCCTGATGATCGAGCAGGTCCGGGGACTCCGACCCCCCCGAGGGGTACATGACCGAGCCGAGCCGGCCGCTGTGGAGCAGCCCTAAGGCGTGGCCCAGCTCGTGGGTGGCCACCTGCCGGCGGCGGGAGGAGCCGAGGTCACAGTCCGAACACACCTTGATCAGAGCACCTCGAACGTGGGGGCCACGTCGTTGCTGGTCGGCCATCCCCTGAAGATGTAGCGGCCCAAAGCTGCCCAGCCGCTCGGCGGACTCCTGGCACACAGCAATCGTGGTTCCCCGGTAGCCACAGCCGCCCCGGCCCGAGGTCCAGGTGAGGCGGAGGTCGGCTTGGGACTCGTTCCAGCGGGCCACCGCCCAGCGCGTCGCCGCCTCCCATGCCGGGTCTCCGGTGCGATCAGCCACGGTCAATGCCCGCTGCCCGCTCGACCAATGCCCGAAGGCGGGACTGGCATCCACGTCCGGAACGATCATGTCGCTGACCAGGAAGGCGAAGGCCGAGGCGAAGAGGAAGACGTTGGCCAGGCGGCACATGCAGTACAGCCCGGCCCGGGGACCGAACCGGCGCCGGTCCTGCTCCGTCGGGAGTATGAGCTCGCTGAGGTCTCGCATGGTCGACTTCGTCCGATCGAGGGAAGCAGGCAGAGCCCAGCATGGCTCAGCGGGAGCGGAGCGGTGTCGCGCACGACTCGACAGGTAGACCTTGTGATAAGCGTTGGAGCCCGGATGGCCTGTTTGCCAATGGGCCGGGATAGGGCGGCAACATGGGGATGACGATGGAGCATCGAAGAGGGCGGCTCGAGGGGTGATCACGCCTCGGCAGGACGGGGGCGAGCGGGTGGCGGAAGTGCCGAAGGGCCATGCGCAGAAGGGGCAGGGCAACGGCCATGCCCAGAACGGCCATGCCTCGAACGGCCATGCCTCGAACGGCCATGCCAAGGACGGCAAGGCCAGGTTCGATCACATCTACAACCAGCCGGATCCGCGGCCGTACTTCCAGACACTCGCTCAGTTCGGCTACGAGATACCCGCTCACGGTCAGACGATGTTCAGCGCGCTCGTGGGCAGGCTCTTGGAGGAGCAGAGCCCCGAGGATCTGGCCGTTCTGGACCTGTGCTGCTCGTACGGCGTGAACGCCGCCCTGCTCAACCACGATCTGACGCTCGACGATCTCTATGAGCGTTATCGCTCGCCCGAACTCGCAGGCCTCTCCACCGAGGACCTGGCCGACGACGATGCCCAGTTCTACGCCCGGCGGCGACGGTCACCGGTGCGAATGCTGGGCATCGACACTGCGGACCAGGCAGTGAGCTACGCCTCCCGGGCCGGCCTGCTGGCCGATGGCAGCCACGAGAACCTGGAGGTCGCCGATCCGAGTGAAGGCCTCCGCCGGTGCCTGGCGGGGGTCAGCCTCATCACCGTGACCGGCGGCATCGGCTACATCTCCGAGCACACCTTCGATCGGGTGCTTCAGGCGACCGAAGGCAGCCCGTGGGTGGCGTCCTTCGCCCTTCGATGGGTTCCCTACGGCCCCATCGCCGCCGTCCTCGAGAAGCACGGCCTGGTGACGGAGACCCTCGCCAGGAGGACCTTCCCACAACGCCGCTTCACCGACGAGGCCGAGCGGTCCTACGTGATCAAGGAGCTCGAGCGCATCGGGATCGACCCAACGGGCAAGGAGACCGAAGGCCAGTACCACGCCGACTTCTACCTGTCGCGCCCCGCTGCCCACGTCGAGGCGCTGCCGCTGGAGGAGCTCGCCGCCGGCGTGTGACCGAGGCCGGAGACCGCCATGGGGGCCCTCAGCGCCTGCTGCGGATCTCCTCCATGCGTTTGGTCCACTCGCTGGGGACGGCGGGCTGGCCACCCTGTGGCCGGGCGTCGGGTCGCCCGGCAACGGCACGCTCACCCGGAGCCGCGGCGGCGCTCTGGCTCGTACCGCCCTCGGCCGGCTGCTCCGGCGCACCACCGCCACGTATGGCGCTCTGCCGCTCGAGCTCCGCGTTCAGCTCCGCCCCGAGCATCACGGCGATGGCACTCAGGTAGAGCCAGAGGAGGAGCACCACCACCCCTGCGAAGGAGCCGTAGTTCTTCGTGTATGAGCCCACGCTCGAGACGTAGAGGGAGAAGCCGAGCGATGACAGGAGCCAGATGACGGCACCCAACACACCGCCCGGGCTGAGCCACCTCCATCGGGGTGACTCGCGGCTGGGCCCCAGGTAGTAGAAGGCTGCGAACAGCACGGCGATGGCGCCGATGGCGAGGAGCCAGCGCATCACCGTCCACACGACGACGAAGACACCGCCGCCGAAGGGCAGGCTGTCGCTGAAGGTCTCCCCGAGCGGTTGGCCGAAGACGGTGAAGACGGTGGCCACGCCCCCCAACACCATGGCAACGACCATGAGCAGGAGGGCCCGGACACGCTTCTTCACGTACTTCCGCTCGCGCTCCTGGGGGACGTCGTAGGCCACGTCGAGACCGTTCTGGAGAGCCACCATTCCCGCCGACGCGCTGAACAGTGCCAAGCCCAGGCCGACCACCGCCGCCACCAGGGACGCCCCTCCCGACGGTGCGTTCCCCACCGCCTCCGCCAGCACCGTGGCGGCGTCGCCGGGAAGCGTGGTCTGGATGGCCTTGATCAGCGAATCCTCGGCCTCCTTCCCGGCATTGACCAGCCCGAAGATGCCGACAGCCGCCACCAGCGCCGGGAAGATGGCCAGGAACCAGTAGAAGGCCATACCGGCGGATATGAGCGTGGCCCGGTCGGTCTTGAATTCCGTGACGGTCCGTTGGAGCGTGGCCTTCCAGTCCGACCCGGTGAGGTCGGCCGGGGACTGCAGCTGATCGGGCGCTCCCTTTTGAGTGGGGACAGCCTGCTCACTCAAGGCGTGCGCTGGTCTCCTGCCCTGGTGCTCATGCTCCAGGACGCCTCGTGCTCCGGGACTTCCTCACGCCCCGGGGCTCTCACGACGTCGTAGAGCGCCGCGCGCGCCGGGGTGACGAGCCCGCGGTTCCCTTGACGGCACGGCTCGAGCGGGCTGCTTCCTTGCGCACTTGTTGGGTGGCGCCCTTGGCCTGTGCCTGCACCCGCTTGGCTGCTCCCTTGGCTCGCTTCTGCACCCGCTTGGACGCTCCTGTTGCCTGCTCCCTGACCTCCTCGGTCGACGTCTGGGCCTCGGACTTGAGCCGCTGCGTGCTCGACGTGGCCTTCTGCTTGACCTGCTCGGCGCGCCCCTGAGCCGACTGCTGCAGCTCGCCGGCCACGTCCTTGCCCGCGCTCATCAGCTGCTCCTTCACGGGCTCGAGCTCCTGCAGGATGCGCTCAGCGGCCTGGCGCTCTGCTTCGCTCGCCTTCACGGCCGACGCCAGGACAAGGCCGCCACCGAAGGCCACCAGACCGGCCAGCAGCGGGCTGCCCTGCGTCTTGGTCCGCACCACCTCAGGAGCGGCACTCACCCCGTCGCTCAGCGCACCCTTGGCCTGGCTGGCCGTGCGCGAGGCGCGCTCGGCGCCTCCACCGACCGAAGCCGTGGCCCGACCCCTGGCTCGTCCCGCTGCTCCGGCAGGGTCCAGTTCCAGTTCCTCGGCCGGTCCCATCACCGACTCCCGTGCGCTACGCAGGCTCTGGCGCACACGCTCGCTACGCCGGCGCACGATTCGCTTTGGGTTGACCCGATCGCTGATCTCGTCCATTCGCTCCGTCACCTTCTCCTTAGCTCGCTCCTTGGCCAGCTTGGGGCTGACCCGGTCGCCGATCGCCTCCAGCGTGACGCCGAGGTCTCCCCTCACTTGATCGATCTCTCTCCTGATGTCTTCCGGTCTTCTGCTCATGTAGGTCTCCTCGTCAGCGCCGACGCGCCGGACGCCGGGCGAGGGACCCGCCGGCGCCCCTGGACAGCGACGTCTTGGCCACCTGGATGTCATGCTTCACGCTCGACATCGCCTGCTCCGGTGCCGGGGGCTTCATCCGCTGCAGGCTCTTCTTGCCGGACGACGCCATCACCGCCGCCACCACCAGCCACACGACGGCGACGATGAGGAAGGCGAAGCCGGTGGGTATGACCTCCGCCAGCCCCCAGGCGGCGGCCGAGGAGAGCATGACGATCCCGACCAGCGCGGCCACTCCGGCGACGGCCAGGGCACCGCCACCCTTGGCCGCCAGCGACGCCTTCTCCTGCATCTCGGCCTTGGCCAGCTCGACCTCTCGGCTCACCAGGAAGCTGAGCTCACTGGACAGCTCCGAGAAGAGGTCCTTCAACGGACGCTCCTCCGCTGGAGCGCCCTGGGCGCGCTGCGCCATCATCGGACCCCGGCTCGTCCCCGCGGACGAGCAGCGGGGGCCGCGACCCGCTTGGTGGTGCGTACCTGACGGACGACCCTTTGGGCGGGGACGACCTCCTCCTGGTCGTCTCCCTCGTCGGACTTGGCGCGGACGAGGCGCCCCACGCCGAAGCCGACGGCGGTGGCCCCGAGCAGGAACACGCCGGGGCGGCGGCGGGCGAACGTCTTCACGTCGTCGATGAGGCCGTCGACGCCTCGAACCTCCAGGTCGTCGGCCCATCCCTCGAGTCGGCCGGAGACGTTCTCCAGGTAGCCGGGGAGCCCCCCTGCGTCGCTCGGCCGTCCCTCGGCCAGCGCCTGCGTCTGGGCGCCGAGGCGGCGCAGGTTCTGTGACAGCTGCTCCACCTGGGTGTTGGCCTGGCTCTCGAGCTGGGTCCGCGTCTCCTCCAGAAGCCCTTGGCCCTGGGCGACCACCTCCTGGGAGAGCTCCGACACCTGCTCGCGGGCCGTGTCTGCAAGCTCCCGGGCGTCCCGGCGGGCCAGCTCCACCACCTCGGTGCCCGCCCTGGCGGCTTCGGAGGCGACCTCCCGGCCCTCGTCGGCGGCGGCCGAGGCCACCTCTTCCCCCTCGTCCCTGGCCGTGGAAGCCACTTCCTGGCCCTCTGCCATCGCGGTCTCGGTGGTGCCGCCCGATCCATCCGATGGGCGTCTGCGCGTCCTACGTACAGCCACTCGTGTACCTCCTCGTCTCTCCAAAGTGCCTCGTGAAAGCACCCAGCCCACTTCTCGAGCGAGGTCTCCGTCGCCTGCTGTCCGGCTCGCCGAGGGCCCCATCCGGGATCCAATGAGGGAAACTCCTGCGAGCCTCCCTCACTACGCCAGAACGGCTTCTTTTCTCAAGCGCCCAATCCTCGATACGTGAGGATCGTGAGGCTCCCGTAGGCGAACAACAGTAGCGAGACAGCGTACATGCCCGCCTTGGTGGCGGCTCGCCGCCGCGGAGATCGAACATAGTCGTCGACGATCCAGCGCAGCCCGTTGAGGCCGTGGAACAGGGCCAGGGCCAGGAGCGCCCAGTCGAAGAGGCGCCACAGCGGGTTGGCCCAGCGGTCGTCCAAGAAGCCTGAACCGGTGTCGGCAACGTCGGTGGTGATGTGGGTGAGGGTGAAGTGGACCAACGCCAGGAACACGAGCGCCAGCCCGGAGATGCGCATGAACAGCCATGACCAAGTCTCGAAGGACGGGCGGGGCCGGCGTGCCGCCTGCTTCTCTGGGCTGCCAGCGACGACCGTCTGCGCCACTAGAGAAGCCTTCCCTCGATGAAGGGCTTCATGATCACGTACCCTCCGGCCAGCGTGGTCCCCACGCTGAGCACGGTGACCGCCACCAGCACCGCCTTCTCGTTCTTGATGCTGCCCGGGAAGAAGTCGATCATGACGATGCGCAGCCCGTTGAGCGAGTGGTACACGAGCGCGAAGAGCAGGCCCACCTCGAACAGCCGGAGCATCACGTTCCCGTACAGCTCGTGGACCTGGTCGTAGAGCTCGGGCCGGGCGATCAGAGAGACGTCGACGATGTGCAGCAGCAGGAAGGCGAACACGAGGAACCCGGTGATGCGATGGGTCATGAAGGCCCATTGCCCGGACCTGCCTCGATAGACCCTGCTCCTTGAGCTCATTCCCGTTGCTCCCGGGGGTTCGGCCACGGCTGCAGGCTCTCGGTGGCGTGCCCAGCGGTCGCCCCAGGCCGCCGAAGACAGCACGTAACCCGCGAAGGCGACGATGACCAGGCTGACGAGGCCCAGAGCGATGGCGAAGACGACCTGCGCCGTGTTCACGCGTACAGACCGTGGGAACTACGGGCATGTCCGCCACGGCGAACACCCTGGTCATCGAGATCGAAGAGGCACGAACATGCCCGGTGGTTGCGCATGGCTGTACTAGCTCGACGTTAGGCCGGCGGGGCCGATCACTTCGAGGTCCCGCATGTACTGGCGGAGCACCTTCGGGACCTCGACCGACCCGTCGGGCCGTCGGTTGGACTCCACCACGGCGGCCCAGACCCGAGGGACGGCGAGGGCCGAGCCGTTGAGGGTGTGGATCATGGCCGTCCCCCTGCCCGTGCCGTGCGCCCCCTGCTCGTGCTCCCGCCCTCCGGCGCGGTAACGAATGTTGGCCCGGCGCGCCTGGTAGTCGGAGAACCAGCTGATCGAGGACACCTCCAGCCACTGGTCGCAGCCAGGGGCGTAGACCTCCAGGTCGAAGGTGCGGGCGTGAGCCTGGCCGAGGTCTCCCGCGCAGATGTCCACGACGCGGTAAGCGAGGCCGAGCCGGACGAGGACGGCCTCCGCCCGCGCCAACAGGTCGGCGTGCACCTCGGCCGCCTGGCCCGGCGTGGCGTAGGCGAGGATCTCAACCTTGTCGAACTCGTGCACCCGCAACAGCCCTCGGGTGTCCCGGCCCGCAGAGCCGGCCTCACGGCGGAAGCAGGAGGTATGGGCCATGAGGCGGACGGGTAGGTCCTCCTCGTCGAGCAGCTCGTCGCGGGCCAGCGAGGTCAGCGGCACCTCGGCGGTGGGGATGGCCCAGAGGTCGTCCCGCTCCAGGTGGTAGGCGTCGTCGGCGAACTTGGGGAGCTGACCGGTGGCCGTGAGAGTGTCGGTACGCACGAGGGTGGGGGGTCGGATCTCCTCGAAAGCATCCGAGTTGTGGTCGAGGGCCAGCTGGCACAGCGCCCGCACCAGCATCGCCCCTGCGCCCCGGTACATCACGAACATGGATCCCGAGATGCGGGCCCCTCGCTCCAGGTCGAGGATGCCCAGCGCGGCACCCACATCCCAGTGCGGCACCCTCTGGTGCGAGCGGTAGGCCTCAGGGTCGTACCCCTCGACGCGGAGCACCACGTTGTCCGCTTCGGACGAGCCATCGGGAGCTTCCTCGGCCGGCAGGTTGGGGATGCGCAGCATCAGGTCGCGCAGCTCGCTCTCCGCAGCGGCGGCCACGGCGTCGGCGGCGTGCGCCTCCTCGCCCAGCCGGCGGCTCTCGGCCGCCAGCTCGCCGGCGTGCGCCTCATCACCGGCGTGCTTGGCCGCGCCGACCTCCTTGGAGATGGCGTTGACCCTGCCCCTGATCTCGTCCCTGCGCCGAGCGGCCTCCCGCCGGCGAGCGTCGAGCACCTTCGCTCGCTCGACCTCGGCACCATCGACGCCCTTCCGGGCCAGCGCCGCCTTGACGAGCTCTGGCTCGTCCCGTACCAGCCGGATGTCGATCATCGCGGCGAGACGGTAGTTCAGTCCGTCCAGGGAGGATCGGTCGTCGGTCCTGGACCGGTTCACCGGCGACGATCTCTCAGGACGAGGGGGTGGCGGGCTCCGTGCTGGCGGGCTCAGTGCTGGACAGCTCCCGCTCGACGTCGTCCCAAGTGAGCACGTCGGGGGAGCGATCGCGTTGCTCGTGCGAGTACCAAACGAAGAACATGGCCCCGATCACGACCCACAGCAGGAAGCCAGCGTAGATCTTCATCAGCGCTCCGGCGAGCTGCTGGTCGTCGAGAGCCGAGAACGACCACGCCCGAGGTGCCTCGGCGTAGAAGCGGTACATCACCGTGGTGCCGAAGGTGAGGAACGAGGCGGGGACGGTTGGGACCACGGATTGGAGGAACAGGTAGACCATCCGCGTCGGGTACCCCATGGTGAGCAGCTCGGGGACGCGGTTCACCACCGGGAACCACATGAGCAGCGCGGCGGTGAAGATCACCGTGTGGACCACGAGGTGCAGGGGGTGGTAGTTGAGCGATGCCTGCATGACCACGGGCCAGTGGGTCAGCACCGTGACCACGTTGAACACCACGGCCGCCGGTAGGGGCCGGGCGAGCCTGGTAACCAGGAGCCTGACGGCCCGGGGTTGGACGAGCCACCGCAGGAGCCACACAGGCAGGCCGAGGAGCAGCAGAGGGGCGGCCACCAGGGTGAAGCCGATGTGCTGGAACATGTGGACGCTGAACAGGTAGTTCTCGCCGATGTCATGGA
This sequence comes from Actinomycetota bacterium, assembly GCA_030777325.1. GTDB lineage: Bacteria > Actinomycetota > Acidimicrobiia > Acidimicrobiales > YB1-3. The sequence continues at coordinate 16,861 of JALYGF010000030.1, forward strand.
TCGGGTAGTCGGCGTGCACCCAGAGGGCGGCGACCCCTAGGGCGAAGCACACCACCTGGCGGCGGGTCGCCACCGCCTCGGTCGGTAGGACCCGTGACGGCCCCAGGCGGGTGAGCGCCAGCCAGTACCCGCCGGCCAGGACGGCCACCAACGCCCATACGTCGGGGTGGGCGTGCCAGGTCCACGGCGATGCCCCCAGGTGGGCCAACAGGCTCACGGCAGGAAGACTCCGAGGGTGAGCAGGTAGGCGACGTAGACCGAGGCGGCCAGCACGAAGCCGGTGATGAACAGCCGGCGCAGCAGCTTGTTGTCGAACTTGAGGTGCATGAAGTACGCCGCCACCATGGCGAACTTGATTGCGGCCAGGATCAGAAGGGCGGCATTGGTGGCCGCCTCGGGGAACTTCGTGTACGACAGGGCGACCTCGATGGCCGTCAGCACCGCCAGGATGAGAGCCACCCTTACGTACTTGGCCTCGGTGGGGTGAGCGCCGTGCTCGACCTCGGCCTCCTCGTCCTGGGCCGGATGGTCGACGCCTTCGAGCGTGGGCTGGGTCATAGGTTCTG
>JALYGF010000031.1 GCA_030777325.1 Actinomycetota bacterium
GGCCTACGTCGTGTGCCCGCTGGTCGAGGAGTCCGAGCGCATCCAGGCGCGGTCCGCCACCGAAGAGCTCGCCCGGTTGCAGAACGACGTCCTCCCGGAGCTGCGCCTGGGGCTGCTCCACGGCCAGATGCCCGCTCGCGACAAGGAGGCGGTCATGGACGCGTTCCGGCGTCGGGAGCTGAACGTGCTGGTGGCCACGACCGTGATCGAGGTCGGCGTGGACGTGCCCAACGCCACGGTCATGGTGATCGAGGACGCCGACCGCTTCGGCATGGCCCAGCTCCACCAGCTGCGGGGAAGGGTGGGGCGGGGCCGGGCGGCGTCGTGGTGCTACCTCCTGGGCCAGGGCGCCACGCCCGGCTCGGAGGAGCGCCTGGCGGCCATGGTGCGCACCACCGACGGTTTCGAGCTGGCGGAGGTGGACCTGGAGCTGCGGGGGGAGGGCAGCATCCTCGGCACACGCCAGAAGGGACAGAGCGACCTCAAGTTGGCCTCGCTGCGGCGGGACAAGGATCTGGTTCGCCAGGCGCGGGACGTGGCCGTGAGGGTGGTCGACGACGACGCGGGCCTTCACCGCCATCCCCTGCTGGCGGACGAGATCCGCACCATGGTCGACGAGGAAGAGGCTGCCTTCCTCTTCAAGTCATAGCGTCTGGCCCATGAGGGTGGTGGCCGGCACGGCGAAGGGAAGGAAGCTCACCGCCCCGGCGCAGGGAAGCGTGCGGCCCACCAGCGACCGGGTGCGGGAAGCGATGTTCGACGCGTTGACCAGCATGGACGTGGTCGAAGGCGCCAGCGTGGCCGACCTGTTCGCCGGCACCGGGGCGCTGGGAATCGAGGCGCTCTCCCGCGGTGCTTCGTCGGCAGTGCTCGTGGACAACGACCGGGCGGCCTTGGACTCGCTCAACGTCAACCTCGTCACGACGGGCCTCTACCCCAGGGCCACAGTCGTCCATGCCGACGTGCTCAGCTGGCTCCAGACCGCAGCTCCGGTAGACCTTGCCTTCGTCGATCCTCCCTACGCCTTCACCGGCTGGCAGGGGTTGTTCGCCCGGCTCGACGCCGGTCTGGTGGTGGCCGAGAGCGATCGGGAGATAGAGCCGGGCGACGACTGGAAAGTTCTCAAGTCGAAGCACTACGGCGGTACGGTGGTCACGATGGCTGAGATGACCAGGAGCCGCACGTGAGGACGGCCCTCTTCCCCGGTTCGTTCGACCCCCTGCACAACGGCCACCTGGAGGTCATCGAGACCGCGTCGGAGCTGTTCGACAGCGTCATCGTCGCCGCCCTGAGCAACCCCCAGAAGGGCGAGCCCCTCTTCGGCGACGAGGAGCGCCAGGAGATGATCTGGGAGTCGGTGGCCCACCTGGACAACGTCAAGGTGGCAGCGTTCGCCTCGTTGGTCGTGGACCTGGCCAGGGAGGTGGGGGCCGACGTCATCGTGAAGGGGCTGCGGGCCACCTCCGACTTCGACTACGAGCTCCAGATGGCCCAGATGAACGAGGCCATCTCCGGCCTGGTTACCGTCTTCCTGCCCTCGGCCTCGAGCCGCTCCTTCATCGCCTCGTCACTGGTGCGTGAGATCGCCAGGCTGGGCGGCGCCGCCCGGGTGAGCACCATGGTCCCCGCGCCAGTGGCCAAGCGCCTCGAGGAGAGGTTCCCGGCGTGAGGGTCTCGTAGGCCGATGAGCGCCAACGAGGACGACGTTGGCCTGGACGAGGGCGGCATGACCGAGAGCGCCATCGAACAGACCGACTCGGAGACGCTCCTTCGCCGGGTCGTGGACATCATCACCAACGCCCGGCCCCTACCCCTCTCCACCACGGTCCGGGTGGAGAGGGACGAGGTCCTCGAGCTGCTGGAGGACGCCGTCGAACGGCTGCCCGATGAGCTACGGGAGGCCCGCTGGCTGCTGAAGGAGCGAAAGGAGCACCTGGCCAAGGTCGAGCGAGAGGGTGAGGAGATCCTAGAAGCAGCCAGGGTCAGGGCCGAGCGGATGGTGCAGCGCACCGAGATCGTCCGTTCGGCCCGCTACACGGCCACCAAGACCGTGGAGGAGGCGCGGGAGGCCGCCCGCCGGCTGCGCCTGGAGGCCGAGGATTTCTGCGACCAGAAGCTGGCCGCCTTCGAGATCGTGCTCGAGCGCACGGCCAAGATCGTGCAGGCCGGACGCGAGAAGCTGCGGGTGACCCCCGCCACGCCGGAGGAGAGCACCGCAGGGCTTCCCGGCCGGGCCGGCGACCTGGGCGCCTCCCCTGGAGTCGACGAAGCCTTCTTCGACCAGGACCAGTAGTCGCTCTCCAGCGGAGGCTGATCGGCCGGAGCTGGCCGGCCCACGCGTAGACTTCACTCCCATGAGGCAGTCGCCTTTCGTCGTCAACACGGCCGCTCTGGGCCTCGGTCCGGGGCTCCGCCGCCATGTCAACCGCCGGGGGTCTCTGGACGGCGCGGCCGTCACTGCCAGCGCCGTCCCGAGCGGTGCCGAGGCCGAGGTCGACCTGATGCTGGAGGGGGTACCCGGTGGCGTCGTCGCCCGCGGTGAGGTCGTGGCGCCCTGGGAGGGCGACTGCCGGCGCTGCCTGGCCACGGTTGGCGGGGAGCTTCACTGTCAGGTCACGGAGGTGTTCGAGCGCAGCCCCGATCCGGAGCAGACGTACCCGCTGGCGGGCGACCAACTCGACCTGGAGCCGCTGGCGCGCGACGCTGTGCTCCTGGAGCTGCCACTGGCGCCTCTCTGCAGTGAAGGTTGCCTGGGGTTGTGTCCCACCTGCGGCGCCGATCTGAACGAGGGCGTGTGCGGGTGCCAAGCCGAGGTCGGTGACCCTCGGTGGGCGGCGCTCGACGCCTTGCGCCAGGACTGATCCCAGACATCTGACTGATCCACGGAAGCCCGAGGGGTAGCGATGGCCGTTCCCAAGAAGAAGAAGTCGAAGGCCAAGAGCCGGAGCCGTCGCGCCAGCAACTGGACGCTGGGTGCCCCCGCTCGCAGCCTGTGCCCCCAGTGCCGGCGGGCCAAGCTGCCCCACGTGGTGTGTCCCAACTGCGGTTGGTACGGCGGTCGACAGGCCATCGACGTCGACTGACAAGGCGTTGATGCTGCCCATCGCCGTCGACGCCATGGGCGGCGACAAGGGGCCTGGCGAGGTCGTCGCCGGTGCCCGCCAGGCCGCCGCCGAGTTGGGCGTGCCCATACTCCTGGTCGGCGATCCCGACGCCATCGGCGACCCCGGCGACCTGGAGGTCCTCGCGGCAAGCGAGGTCATCGCCATGGACGAGGACGCGGGGGCGGGGATCCGTCGCAAGAAGGACTCGTCGGTCGTGCGGGCGGCGGAGAGCGTGCGCGAGGGGCGGGCCAGCGCCATGGTCAGTGCCGGGAACACCGGTGCCGCCATGGGCAGCGCCCTGCTCCGCATGGGCCGCCTTCCCGGGGTGAGCCGCCCGGCCATCGCCACGCCCATACCCGTACCCGGGTCCACACCGACGGTGCTGTTGGACGCCGGCGCCAACGTCGAGTGCCACCCGGCCTGGCTGATGCAGTTCGCCCAGATGGGCGCCGCCTACTTCACCCGCCGCTACCGGGTGGAGGCACCCAGGGTGGGCCTGCTGTCCATAGGCGAGGAGCCCGGCAAGGGCTCGCCGCTGGTGAAGGAGGCCCACGCCCTCCTCGCCGCTGGCGACAGCGCCAGCCTGGGTGGGAAGTTCATAGGCAACGTGGAGGGCCGTGACCTGATGTCCGACCGGGTGGACGTGGTTGTGACCGACGGCTTCACCGGCAACATCGCCCTGAAGGCCCTGGAGGGGGCGGCGACCGTCATGCGTGACGCCGTGTTCGGGGTGCTCATGTCCACCGAAGAGGCGGTCAAGGCCTCGGAGGTCCTGCTCCCACTGCTGGCGCCTCTGGCCACGGAGATGGACCCCGACACCTACGGGGGGGCGCTCCTGCTGGGCGTGGACGGCGTCTGCATCATCAGCCACGGGTCTTCGTCGACGTCGGCCGTGGTCAATGCCGTGCGGGTGGCCCGCGACATGGTGGGCAACGAGCTGGTGGAACGCCTCCGTCAGGCGATCAAGAGCTAGCCGAGGGCCGCAACGCCTCCGTTCCCTGTGGACCGGACAGGGCTAGTATCCGCCGGATCGACCCCGGAGGAGAGCCTGTTGCCGGCTGACGTACAGCCCGAGACCGACCACGAGCAGGGAATCATGGACCGGCCAGAGGTCTACGAGCTGATCCGCGACAGGCTGGCCGACATCCTCGAGATCGACGCCTCGGCCATCTCCGAGGGCGCCTCGTTCTCCGAGGACCTGAATGCCGACTCTCTGGCCCTGATAGAGCTGGTGGAGGCCCTCGAGGAGGACATCGGCGGGCGCACCGGCGGGTTCCGAATCGACGACGAGGATCTGGAGGACTTGAAGACGGTGCGCGACGCCGTCGACTACGTGGTCGCCAAGCTCGAGCAGCACTGAGGCTTCGGCCTCGTGCCCCCGCCTTGCAGCCTCCCCCAGAGCCCACAGGTCGCGGCCCTGGCCGAGCGCCTGGGTGGGGTCCTGCGCGATCCGGGACTGCTGGTGCGTGCCCTCGCCCACCGGTCGTGGTGTGCCGAGGCAACCGCCGAGGAGGCGGAGGAGTCCAACGAGCGCCTCGAGTTCCTCGGTGACGCGGTGCTCGGCCTGGTGGTGGCCGACCACCTGTACCGCACCTACCCGGAGCTGGCCGAGGGACAGCTGGCCAAGGCCCGAGCCTCGGTGGTCGACGCCGCCACCCTGGCGGAGGTGGCCGTCGAGCTGGACCTGGGGGCCGCCCTGCTCCTGGGCAGGGGGGAGGATGCATCAGGTGGGCGCCGGAAGCCGTCGATCCTGGCCGACGCAACCGAAGCGGTAATCGGTGCCGTGTACCTCGACGGCGGATGGGACGCGGCTTCGGCGTTCGTGCTCGGGCTCCTCGGGCCGCGCCTCGCCGAGGCGGCCGAGGGCCCCGGGGGGCACGACTACAAGACCAGGCTCCAGGAGCTGGCTGCTCGGACCTTCGAGCAGCTCCCCCGCTACGAGGTGACCTCCGAGGGCCCCGACCACGCCCGGTCCTTCCTGGCCACCGTTCACGTGGGCGGGTCGGCCGTGGGCCGGGGCAAGGGCCGCTCCAAGAAGCGGGCAGAGCAGGCGGCGGCCCGCGCCGCATGGGAGGAGCTCGCCCGGCGCGAGGGCCACGTGGTGCCGCGGTCGCGTGCCTGAGCTCCCCGAGGTGGAGACGATCCGTCGGGACTTGGAGAAGGAGGTGCTCGGACGGCGGATCAAGCAGGTGGAGGTCACCGGTGCCCGCTCCGTCCGCCGTCACGAGTCAGCCGCCGACTTCACCTCCCGGCTCGACGGCAGGAAGATCACCGCCATCGGCCGTCGGGGCAAGTACCTGCTGATTCATCTGGACAGCCCGGACGTGCTGGTCATCCACCTGGGAATGAGTGGGCAGCTGCTGCGGGCCAAGTCCGCCCGTGAGCCCCTGGAGCGCCACACCCACGTGGTGTTCACCTTCACCCAGGGAGGGCAGCTGCGCTATGTGGACCCGAGGACCTTCGGGGAGCTGTTCGTCGCCACTGGCGACGACGTCGAGCACCAGGTCCCCGATCTGGCCCACCTGGGCCTCGACCCGATCGACGACGTCATCAGTTGGAGCCGCTTCGGCGAGCTGCTCCGCGCCCGGCGCACCAAGCTCAAGGCCCTCCTCATGGACCAGCGCTTCCTGGCCGGCATCGGGAACCTCTACGCCGACGAGATCCTCTGGGGTGCTGGCCTGCGCTACGACCGGAGCTCGGAGACGCTGTCCTCCCAGGAGATCCGCCGCCTGGCCCGGTCCATGAGCGAGACCCTGCAGGCGGCGATCAAGCACCGCGGCTCCTCGCTGGCCGACGAGCAGTACCGCGACCTGTTCGGCGAGGTCGGGGACTTCCAGAGCCACCATCAGGTCTATGGCCGGGAGGGTGAGGCCTGCCCCCGCTGCCGCAGCCCGATCGTGCGCATCCGCAGCCAGGGCCGCTCGACGTTCATGTGCGAGCGCTGCCAGGTCTAAACGCCCTAGTAGCCTCAGCCAGGTGGTCAGGGTATGGGGCGTTCTCGGTCTGTTGGGTTTCCTGCTGTGGGTCTACTGCGTCTTCGACGTCATCTCCGCAGACGGCTCACAGGTGCGCAACCTGCCCAAGATGACCTGGCTCATGATCGTGGTCGTCACCAACGCCGTTGGCGCCGTGGCGTGGTTGGCGCTGGGAAGACCACAGAGCCTCAGCTTCCAGCCCGGATCGACCGACTACCGAGCTGCGAGTCGCCCCATCGGGCCGGAGGACCGGCCCGACTTCCCCACCCGGGCGGACGACCAGTCCCGCCGGCTACGGGAATGGGAAGAGGATCTCGACCGGCGCGAGCGCGAGCTGCGCCGTAGGGAAGGCGGAGGCGAGGCCTCCTAGGCCGCCGACAGTTCCATGGTCCGCGGCCTTGCGCCCCGGCATCGTTACCCTTCGCAGTGCGTGTTCTTGAAGACGCTCACCCTCAAGGGTTTCAAGTCCTTCGCCGAGGCCACGAAGCTCGACTTCCAGCCCGGCCTCACGGTCGTGGTGGGGCCCAACGGCAGCGGGAAGTCGAACGTCGTAGACGCCGTGGCCTGGGTGCTCGGAGCCCAAGGCCCGCGCGCCCTGCGGTCGTCACGCATGGAGGACGTGATCTTCGCCGGCTCGGGCAACCGCCCCGCACTGGGACGGGCCGAGGTGTCGCTCACCATCGACAACTCCGCCCACCTGCTGCCCGTCGAGCTCTCCGAGGTCACCGTGACCCGCACCCTTTTCCGCAACGGCGAGAGCGAGTACGCCATCAACGGTGGGCCCTGCCGCCTGCTCGACGTCCAGGACCTGCTGTCGGACGCCGGTGTCGGTCGCCAGCAGCACGTCATCGTCTCCCAGGGCCACCTCGACGCCGTCCTCGAGAGCCGCCCCGAAGGCCGGCGCATCCTTATCGAGGAGGCGGCCGGGGTTCACAAGTACCGCCGGCGCCGAGAGAAGGCAGAGCGCCGCCTGCTGGCAACCGAGGAGGATCTGGTGCGGCTACAGGACCTCCTCCGTGAGGTGCGCCGCCAGCTGCGCTCGCTAGAGCGCCAAGCCGGCACCGCCCGCCGCCAGCAGGCGTTGATGGAGGAGCGGACCGCGCTCCGCCGCCATCTCCTCGGCCGCGACGCGGTGAGGCTGCGGATCGAGCTGGGCTCCGCCGGGCGGGCCAAGGCCGAGCACGGGGCCCGCCAATCCCACCTGGAGGAGGCCACGGCGGGCCTGGACGCCGAGGTGGCTGCCGCCGAGTCCCGAGCGGCGACCCCGACCGACGACCTGGACGACGTGGTGATGGGCTTCGAGCGGCTGCGGGGCCGGGCCCGGGGAATGGCCGGGCTGTTCGACGAGCGCCGCCGCCGGATCGAGGGCCAGCTGGACGACGACCTCGACGAACGGATGGGAGCCCTCGATTCGGAGCGCGCCGCACTGGAGGCGGACCTGCAGGCGGTGGACACCCGCGCCTCTGCACTGGGGCCGGCCGCCGACGAGCTGGTGGCGGCCGAGCAGGCCGTGGTCGCCGAGCGTCAGGCCTTCGAGGAGGAATGGCAGGAGGAGCTGCCCTACCCGGGCGGTCGGGCCGGTGAGGTCCGCGGTGAGCTCATGGCCCTTCGCGACGCCGTGGCCCGCACCGGCGCCGAGCTGCACCGTGCCGACGAGCAGGTCCGGGCCCTGGACCGCCGGGAGGCGGAGTTGGCCGAGGAGCTGTGCCGGCTCGGCGCGGAAATTGGTGACGCCGACCCGGAGAGGGCTTCGCTCGCGGCGGCTTGGGAGGCGGGCGAGGAGCGTCGCGCCCGCGCTCGGGCCGCCGTGGAGGAGCTCGAGGGCAAAGTGGCCACGGCCCGCCAGGAGCATCGGGTATGGACGGCCCGGGCCGAGGCCCTCGGATCCTTTCTGGAATGTGGGAACGCCGATCCCGAACGTCTGGGCCACAGGGAGGGTGCCCTCGGCGCCCTGCGCGAGCTCGTGGAGGTGGACCAGGGGTGGGAGCACGCCTTCGAGGCCGCAGTGGGACAGGCGGCGTCGGCCACGGTGCTGGATGGACC
>JALYGF010000032.1 GCA_030777325.1 Actinomycetota bacterium
AGCGGCACCTCGGCCACGATGGCCACGGTGGCGGCGTGCACCAGCTCGGCGACCCCTGGACCGACGAAGCTGGCCCCCACGAGGACATCCCGGGTGGCGTCGACGACCAGCTGGCACCTCCCGGTCACGCCCTCCCCGTGCAGGGCGGCGGCGGCCACCGACTCGAGGGCGACGGCCACGGTGGCCACGTCCATGTCGCGCTGGCCAGCCTCTGCTTCGGTGAGGCCCACCGCCGCCACCTGGGGATCGGTGAAGACCACGCGGGGCACCGGCGCCCCCAAGGCCACGTCCCGGCCGAGGATGTGGTCGGCCGCCAGCTTGGCCTGGTACTTGCCCATGTGGGTGAGCAGAGCCGTGCCGTTGACGTCGCCGACGGCGTAGAGCCACTCGCCATCCACTCCGGTGGCCCGCAGGTGCTCGTCCACCGAGATGGCGCCGCCGGGTTCCAGCCCCACCGTCTCGACGCCCAGCTCGGTGGTGTTGGGACGGCGCCCGGTGGCCACCAGCACCTCGTCGGCCACCAACTCCTGACCGTCCTCGAGGTCGACGGTGAGCGGCCCGTCGGCGCCCGCACGCTCCACCGACGCCACACCCGTGCCGGTGATCACGGCGATGCCCTGCGCCTCGAAGGCGGCCATCAGCTGCTCGCCGACGAACGGCTCCTCCTGGGCCAGGAGCCGGGGGGCGGGCTCCACGACGGTGACGGCACCGGCCCCCAGATGGCGGAAGGCCTGCGCCATCTCGACCCCCACCGCACCGCCACCGATCACCAGCAGGCGCTCGGGCACCTGCTTGGCCGCGGTGGCCCCGCGGCTGTCCCACGGCCGGGCGGCGGCCAGGCCGGGGATGGGGGGAATGACGGCGTGCGAGCCGGTGGCCACCACCACGGCCTTGGCGGCCGTGAGCCGCCGCCCGTCCACCTCCACTGCCTTGGGGCCGGCCAGCCGTCCGTGGCCCCGGACCAGGTCGGCGCCCACGGACTCGACCCAGCGCGCCTGCGACTCGTCGCTCCAGTCACCCGTCATCCAGGTGCGGCGGGCCAGAGCGGCGTCGGCGTCCACCTCGCCCGTCACCGCCTCTCGGGCGCCGGCCACCCGGCGGGCGGCGGCCACCACCTCGCCGGGCCGCAGGAGCGCCTTGCTGGGGATGCACGCCCAGTAGGAGCACTCGCCGCCCACCAGCTCGCGCTCCACCAGCGCCACCCGCAGCCCACCTTCAGCGCAGCGCCCAGCGGCGTTCTCGCCGGCCGGCCCTCCGCCGATCACGATGACGTCGTAGTCGTCGGTCATTCCGCCATAGTGCCGGCTCCGGTCGACCCCTTGCAGGCCTGACGCGAGGTGGCGTCGGTTGCCGACGCCAGCGCCCTGGGAGATGCGAAGGCGAATCATCCGGTTCACGACGTGGCAAAGCAGACGTAATCGACGCGCGGCCTCAGCGACGGAAAGGCTCTCGCCGTGTCGGCCTCCGTGGCCATTCTCACCGTGGCCGGCTTCGCCGCCTTGAGCCAGCTCCAGTTCGCCCCGGCCATCGTGAACGGCCTGTTCTATGCGCTGCTGGCCATCGTGGTGGGCTCGGCCGTGGTCGCCATCGGGGGCGGCGGCATCCAGCCCATGCGCAGCACGTGGGAGCAGGCCCTCGGCAAGCTCGAGGAGGAGTCGCAGGCCATGCGCCACGAGGCTGGAGGAGCGAGCGAGCGAATCCGAGGGCGGATCGAGGACCGCAGGTCGCAGTTCTGAGCGCCTCCGAGAGTGAGGAGCGACCGGGGCGCGGTCGCTAGCCGAGGAAGGGGAAAGGAGCAACACCAATGGCCGACAAGGTGAACAACCGGCGCGGCGTCGGCGCGGAGAGCCTGCGAGGCGTGCTCGGCGAGGGCCAAAGGCGGCGCAGCGCGCTTCCCTGGTTGCTTCTGGGACTGCTTGCCCTGGTCCTCCTGGGTCTCCTCGCCTTCCTCGTCGTACGCAATGCCAGCGACGCCAGTGACCGGGCGGGTGTCGACGCCACCAACGAGCGCGCCGAGGAGACAGACAAGGCCGGCCCTCCTGCTGGCGCTGGGTCGTTGCTGGCGGGAGGGCGCTCCCTCTTCCCGGTCTCGCCGGGCGGCAGCTTGGCTTCCTTCTCCGGCGCCGCCGCCGAGGGCAGGGGCCTCAACGTGGAATCGGTCGTTGCCGACGAGGGGTTCTGGGTGGGGACCAGCAACGAGCAGCGGGTCTTCGTCCATCTCACCGAGCGGGCCCGCGCCAACTCTGGCGAGTCGCCCTTCGAGGTCAAGCGGGCCAGAAGGTGGACCTGGCCGGCACGATGGGGCCGATCTCGAGCGGTCCTACGGCGTCGACGACTCCGAGGGCGCAGCTCAGCTCCGAGCGCAGGGCTACCACATCGAGGCGACGACGTTGCGCCTCAGCTGACACGAGACCAGAACGCAGGTCAAGAGGAGGAGAGGGATGACCCAGATGACCCTGGAACAGCTAGAGGCCTTGGTTGGGAGCACCGTCGTCGACCACCAAGGGGACAAGGTCGGCAAGATCGCAGACATCTACCTGGACCGTGACACCAAGCAGGCCGAGTGGGCACTGGTCGAGAGCGGCTTGTTCGGCACCAAGCAAGCCTTCGTGCCACTCGCTGGAACGGAGCTCGACGGCGACAACCTCCGGGTGCCCTACGACAAGGCCCTCGTCTACGACGCTCCCCAGGCTGAGCCTGACGGGGAGCTGAGCCAGGACGAGGAGGCCCGCCTCTACCAGCACTACGGGCTCGGCTACTCCGAGGCCGCGTCGGACAGCGGCCTCCCCACCACGGAGCCCGCGCCGAGCGGTGGGAGCCCCGACGACGCCATGACACGGTCGGAGGAGGAGCTGCGGGTGGGCATCGCCCGTCGACCGTCCGAGCTGGTCCGCCTGAAGAAGTACGTGGTCACCGAGCCGGTGGCCACGACGGTACCGGTGCAGCGCGAGGAGGTCCGCCTCGAGCGCGAGCCGATCACCGAGGACAACGTCAGCGAAGCGATGGCGGGCCCGGACATCGCCGAGGCGGAGCACGAGGTGACGCTCATGGAGGAACAGGTGGTGGTCGCCAAGCAGGCCGTGCCCAAGGAACGCGTCCGCGTGGAGAAGGACGTGGTGGCCGAGGAGCAGACCGTCACCGACGCCGTGCGCAAGGAGCAGATCGACGTGGAGCGGGGAGCCACTGACCCGGGCCCTTGACCCCCTTCGTCGTCCCAAGCAAGGCTGGTTCAACCAGGCCCTTGCTTGGAGCTCTCGCAGACGATGCAGCCTGCACGTCAATCAAAGCCACCGCGGCTCCGACCGCCGGTGCTGGTGACGTCCAATGGGTTCACGCTCGCTGCCAACTACTCCCCCGAGGCGTGTCGGACCCGAGCTCGAACGCCGCCACCATGGTGAGCGCGGCCGCCCCCCGGCTGCCAGCTCCCATCGATTCGATCTGCTGCGTCGGCATGGGTGTCCTCGCCGAACGGCTCCTGGCCGCCACCGCCCGGGGTGGGTCCCGGTCGAGGCGTGAACCCGTCGAGCGGCTCGCTCAGCAGCCCTGTCGCCCATGAGCGGTCAGCGCGCCGCCAACGCCGCCACGGCGGCGGCGGCGGCCAGCGGGCGCGGGTCAGGGACCACATCGGCGGGCCCGCACCGCGGGCCGAAGACGGCTCGGCAGGAGCACGTCCTGTCCGCCACTCTGGTCTTGCTTCTAGCCACCGTCTACGCCTTGGCAGCGATCGTTCCAGCTCGCGCCGAGGATCGTTTCCAGCGGGTGGCCCCCGTGCTCTTCGGCTTTGACCAGCTCGAGCCGATCGGATGGGCCGCCGCCGCCCTGCCAGTGCTTGCCGCCGTCGCCCTGCGCCTTCCCTGGCACCGTCTTGTCGGACGCGCCGAAGCGCTTCAAGCGTTCGTGGAAGGCCGCAGCCGAGCAACCAGAGCGGTGCTCGCCATCGGCGTCGGGGTGGCGTGCTTCGGAGTGTTCTTCGCGCTACGAAACGAGTCTCTGAACCCCGATGGCGCCGCCCTCGCCGCCAAGTTCCAGGCCGATGTCCCGGTCAAGGGCGCTCATCTCACCCACGACGAGTTGCTCGAGCTCTACGTCCATTCGCGGTTCTGGGCCTACACGAATGGGGCGTTCGGTTGGTCAGTCGAACGCTCCTACCAGTTCCTCTCCTCGGCGGCGGGGGCCGTATTCGTGGTTGTCCTTCTCGCGTTCGGTCGGTCTCTTCTCGGCAACAGGCGGTACCCGATCCTCGTTCTTGGGATCGCCTCGACGGGGTTCATGCAGCTCTTCTTCGGCGACGTCGAGAACTACACACTCGTCACAACATTGATCCTTCTTTACCTCTTCACGGCCCATCTCTACATTCAGGAGCGAACGAACCTGCTCGTTCCCACCACAGTGCTCGCGGTGGCCATCTGCTTTCACCTCATCGCCGCCTTCCTGCTCTTGAGTCTTGCCTACCTGTGCCTCGTCGCGCTCCGGCGCCGAGAGTGGCGTCCGATCCTCGGCGCCGGGGCGGTCCTCGTCGCTGTGCCTCTGGTTGTCGCCCTCTACTTCAACCACCATGGCCTGCCGTTGGAGTCGATTCGGACCGGGAACGCCTTTGGCCAAGCAGGGAACATCGAGCGCTTCGCTGCTCCAAACGTCAGCTACCACGGTCAGATCGTGAGCCTGCTGTTTCTTCTCTTCCCGCCTGTTCTCTTGTTTGTCCCGCTTCTCATGTACAAGCGAATCGATTTGACACCGTTCAACGCGTTCCTGGCTTCGGCGGCCGGGGCTATGGCCATGTACATGTTCGCCTGGAAGGCCCAGCTGGGCGTATACAACGACTGGAACCTGTACGCTCCGGCCATCCTGCCGCTGGCCGTCCTGTTCTGGTACAACCTCGCTTGCGCCGAAGGGTTGTGGAACAAGGCCGGTGTCACCGCTGCGGTGGTCCTCACTTCGGGGGTCCACTCCTATGCCTGGATCGTCGGCAATCACCTGTGATCGCATACTCGGTGCGGTGTGATGCCTCATGCGCTGGCCGGCGGAGTCTTGGCCGCCGGTTTCGGCCTGCGGTGCCAGTCGCGTACTCCGCCTGCCCTCGCGTCAACTCGCCGGCGGCCCCCACCCACCGCCGCCTGGCGTCAGCATGCGCAACACATCGCCGGCGCGGAGACGGATCGTGCACTTGTCGGGCAGCGGCTTGGCCCGGGTCTCATCGCCATCGGGCAGGAGCCAGTTCTCGCCGGGCGCGCCGGGCCCCCCACCCGCCAGCCCCCACGGTCGCGACACCCGCCGCTCCGTGATCAGCGACACCGTCACGTCCTCCAGCATCATCAGGTCTCGCTCGATGCCGTCGCCGCCCGGGCACTGGCCGGCACCACCGCTTCCCCGCCGCAGCCGGTAGCGGACGACGCGCATGGGATACGCCCGTTCCAGCGCCTCAACGGGTGTATTTTGGGTGTTCGTCATGCCCGTATGGATGCCGCTCATCCCCGGCTGGCCCGGGCGGCCACCCTGCCCACCGGCCAGAGTCTCGTAGTAGACCCAGCCGTCGCCGCCCACGAGCAGGTTGTTCATCGTCCCCTGGCTGGCGGCTCCCACTCGCCCGGGGGCGGCCTGGGCCAGAGCGCCGAGGCACACATCGGCCACCCGCTGGCTGACCTCCACGTTGCCGGCGCCCACCGCGGCGGGAGGCTGGGCGCTGACGATGGTGCCGGGGGGCGCCACCACCCTCACGGGACGGAAGGCTCCGCCATTGGCCGGGATCGAGGGATCGGTGACCGAGCGGATGGCGAAGGCGACGGCGCTCACCGTCACGGCCTCGACGGCGTTGACGTTGCCTCGGCGCTGCTCGTCGGTGCCCGTGAAGTCGAACACGGCGGCGTCGCCGTCGATGCTCAAGGTGACGACGATGCGGGCCGGCCGCTGCTGCGCCGGGGCGGGCCCGCAGGAGTCGACCACGTCCTCGAAGCGCCAGGTCCCGTCGGGCATGTCGGCCAGGGCGGCCCGCATGCGGCGCTCGCCGTAGGCGCCCACCTCCGCCAACGGCTCGCCGTCGAAGGCGGCCAGCCGCTCGACGCCCACCACGTTGGCGCCCACCTGGGCGTCGAGGTCCCCCTGTCTCTCCGCCGGCGTACGGGAGTTGGCCAGCAGCAGCGCCACCACCTCGGGGCCGAGGCGCAGGGGCGGGACCCGCAGCCCCTCTTGGTACACCTCGACCGCCTCGGGCGGGATGGACCCCGGCGCCATGCCTCCCACATCGGCGTGGTGGGCCCGGTTGGCGGCCCACCCCAGGAGGCGGTCGGCCACGAAGCACGGGGCCACCAGGGTGACGTCGTTGAGGTGGGTGCCGCCGGCGAACGGGTCGTTCAGGATCACCTGGTCCCCGGGACACAACCCACCGGGGCCGGCGTCCTCCCCTGAGGCGGAACCGAAGGCGTCGATGGCGGCCCGTACCGACGCCGGCATCGAGCCGAGGTGCACGGGGATGTGCTCGGCCTGCACCAGCAGCTCCCCGTCCGGGGTGAAGAGGGCGGCCGAACAGTCGGCCCGCTCCTTGATGTTCGGGCTGAAGGCGGCCCGCCGGAGCACGGCCCCCATCTCGTCGGCCACGCCGGTGAGGCGGGAGATCAGGACCTGGAGCGACGCAGGATCCATGCTCCCCCCTTCCCCACCTCGGCCGACCAGCCGGCGGGCAGCCACACCGTGCAGTCCTCCTCGGCCAGGACGGCCGGCCCCACGGCCGCCCTTCGCCGGGGTGGTTCGGGCAGGTCCTCGAGGCGGACGGGAGCGGGCAGGCGGGCCGCCGCCCGCAGGGCCGTCACCTCCACCGCCGCCCCCGGTCGGGCGAACCCGTTGCGGCGGCGGTGCTCGTCCTCGAAGTGGGCCACGGTGGGCACGGTGAGCTCGTGGCTCTGCCCGGCGTACCGGCAGTCCACGGCCAGCGCCACGTCGACGGCCCGACCGTCGGCGAAGGTCACCGTGGCCGTCCCCGTGCCGTGGGTGAGCATGACCCGGGCCGGAGCCTCGGGCCCGGCCCCGACCAGGCGCCGGGCCGCCGCCCGAGCCAGCTGGAAGCGGGCGTCGGCGATCCCCTCGTGGTCGCCGGGGCTGGGCCAGGAGCGCACCAGCACGGCCTGGCGGGGGGAGGCGAGCAGGCCGACGGCGGACAGCACGCCGGCCCGAGGGGGCACCACCACCGCCGCCATGTCGAGCAGGTCGGCCAGGGCGCAGGCGTGCAGCGGCCCGGCTCCCCCGAAGGCGACCAGGGCGAGGTGGCGGGGGTCGACGCCACGCTCGACCGTGACGGCCCGAACGGCCCCCACCATGGCGGTGTCCACCACGGAGATGACCCCGTCGGGGTCCACACCCGCCTTTTCCAGGGCGGCGGCGGCCGCCTCGACGTCCAGGCGGCCGATCCCGGGGAAGGTCGCGTCGGCCGGGATGCGGCCGGCCACCAGGTCGGCGTCGGGCACCGTGGGAGCGGTGCCGCCCCGCCCGTAGCAGGCGGGGCCGGGCACGGCCCTGGCGCTGCGGGGCCCCACCACCAGGGCTCCTCCGGGGTCGAGGCGGGCGATCGATCCCCCGCCGGCGCCGATGGTGTGGATGTCGAGGGCGGGGAGGCGGACGGGGAATCCGGCGACCGACCGCTGCGCCGCCGGCTCCGGGTCCCCACCGGTGACCAGGCACACGTCGGTGCTCGTGCCGCCCATGTCGAAGCTCACGGCGTCGGGGAAGCCGGCGGCGGCGGCAGCAGCAGCGGCGGCGCGCACCCCGCCGGCCGGCCCGGATAGGAGCAGGCTGGCCGGGCGCTGGGCCCCCTCCTCGAGGCTCACCAGCCCGCCGGCCGAGGTCATGACCACGACCTCGCCGGCCAGCGGACCCAGCTGGCGCAGGTAGGGCCGGCAGGCGGGGCGGAGGTAGGCGTCCACCACGGTGGTCACGGTGCGCTCGTACTCACGGAACTCTGGAGAGACGTCGTGCGAGCACGTCACCTCGTGGCCCCGGTCGGCCAGCACGGCTTCCACGGCGCGCTCGTGGGCCGGGTCCAGGTCGGCGTGGAGCAGGCACACGGCCACGCCCTCCACCCCGTCGGGGACGACGGCCACGGCGTCGGGGGCCACGGGTTCGATCTCGCTGCCGTCGGGCGCCAGCCGGCCGGCCACCTCGAGCCGCAGGTGCCGAGGCACCAGGGCCTCGGGCCGCTCGGCCCGGATGTCGTAGAGGGAGGGGCGGTCCTGGCGGGCGATCTCGATGACGTCGGCCAGCCCGGCCGTGGTGACCAGCGCCACGGTGGCTCCCTGCCGCTCCAGCAGGGCGTTGGTGGCCACCGTGGTGCCGTGGGCCAGCAGCTCGGGGGGCGGACCGGCCAGCGTGGCCATGCCGTCCACCACGGCGGCGGTGGGGTCGGCCGGGGTGGACGGCACCTTGGCGATCCGCCCGTCGTCGCCCACCACGTCGGTGAAGGTGCCTCCGGTGTCGACCCCCACCCGCATGGCTGCGACCCTACGCCGGCCGGGCCCGCCTCACGCCGCTGGGCGGGTGGGCTCCCCCCTCACTCCTCCTCCCAGAGCTCTCGTTCGGCGCTGGGCTCCGGCGGCCGGCGCCGTACGAAGGTCACCAGCAGGAACAGGACCACAGCCCAGACGAACACCACCCCCAGCCACCCGACGGCGTTGGCCGGCCCCTCGATCAAGGCGTTGGTCCCCTCGCCGCTCTCTGCTCCCTCCGGGCGCCAGGCGCTGGCCAGCAGCAGGGGCAGAGCCACGGCCACGACGGCGGTCAGCACCAGGAGGACGAACCGGCGTGCCCGCACGGGCGAAATGTACCTGTTCGCCGCGGCACCCCACCGATCCCAGTCGGGGACGCCGCCCCCTCAGGGCTGCGGCTCGAGCAGCCAGACGTCCTCCTCGCCCAGGTGGTCATGCAGGGAGCGGACCAGGCGGCCGACGGCGGGGTCGGCACCGTCCCAGACCACCACCGCCTCCTGGGCGTGGCGAGCCAGCCAGGCGTCCCGGCGGCTGATGGCGGCCCCGGCCGCCTGCTTGGTGCCGGGGGGCTTGGCCTGGAGGACCACCTGGGCGTCGGCCTGGCCCAGCAGCGACTGGAAGCGCTGCCGGGACGCGCTCGGCCACACGGAGTCCTGTCCGGGGAAGGCCAGGACGGCGACGAAGGGGACGCCGGCCTCGAGGGCGGCCTCGGCCCCCAGCTGCTCGGCGCCGAGCCCCAGGCCGGTGAGCACCACCAGGTCGTCGTGGAGCTCGCGCTTGGCGGCCAGGATCTGGACCAGACGGGCTCGCACGCCGTCGGCCATGGAGTTGGCGCCGTAGCCGCCGAGGGCGGGGGGGCGCTGGCCGGCCACCACGAGGCGGTGGCC
>JALYGF010000033.1 GCA_030777325.1 Actinomycetota bacterium
CCCACCTGCTCGGCTTCGTCACCCTCGATGCTGATCTCGTTGCCGCGGGCATGAATATTCGTGCTGCTGAAGGACTTCTCGACCAGACGGAGGAGCTCGTCGCGTTGGCCGACGAGCCCGACCATGAGGTGATTGCCCGGGACGAAGATCTTCACTTGGGTGGCAGACAATGGCGTTGGTTGGCCTTCACAGGAAAGCGTACGTGAGCATGGGCGGTCCGGCTGCCCCCTTTGTCCGTCTCAGCCGGGCGGCCAGCCCATGCGGCGGCCACCGAGGACGTGCAGGTGGAGATGTCCCACGCTGTTGAGCGCGTCCTCGCCCACGTTCATCACCAAGCGGTAGCCCCCTTCGCTGACGCCTTCCCTGCGAGCCACCTCCTGGGCGGTGCTGAGCATCTCGGCCAGGACGTCGCCGTGGTCGGCGCCCACCTCGCCAGCGTCGGCGATGTGCTGGCGCGGGACGACGAGCACATGGACCGGAGCGGCGGGATTGATGTCGCGAAAGGCATAGGTGCGCTCGGTGGACAGCACCTCGTCGGCATCGGCCTGGCCCGACACCATCTTGCAGAACAAGCAGTCCGCCATCACCTCGAAGCTAGCGTCGGCCCAAGTGGAAGACATGCCGGTGGAGGACGTGGACGCCTTCCTGGACGACCTGGCCCGCTGGACCGCGGACGCCAGGGTGGACGACGCGGCCCGCTCCCGGACGCGTGAGCGGTGGCTGCGCCAGCAGGCCAGCGAGGACGCCCGCTTCACCGGCTTGGCCCTCGACCTGGCCGAGGGAGGCGTGGCGGTGGCCGTCGGCACCACGACTGCGCGGACGCTCCGCGGCCGGATCGTGGCCGTGGCTCGCGACTTCCTGGTGCTGCGAAACGACGGTGGCACGGCCACTTTCCTCGCCCTTCCCGCCGTCGCCACCATTCGGCCGGAGGCCGGGCACCGGGCCCGTGAGGCGGCGTCGGACCGGACCGGACCGGTCGATACGGCATTGGCCGAAGTGGTCACCGCCCTCGCGGCCGAGCGTCACCGGGTTCGAGTGGTGGTGGACGGAGGTGGGGAGGCGCTGGCCGGCGAGCTGCGCTCGGCCAGCAACGACGTCGCCACGCTGCGCCTGGACGGTGACCCACCGGCGACGGTCTACCTCCGGCTGGCTTCGGTGCGCGAACTCACGTTGCTCGACTGACCGGCCCAAGACCGACTTGGGCCCTGCCACTCGCCGGGTCGCTCAGGTTGCGCCCTGCTGCTCGTTCCGGGGCTCTGGATAGAGGTGCTCGAGTGAACCAGGGGAGATGCGGGCCGCCTCGATGAAGCCCTCGACGTCGGACTCCTTGATGCGGATCACCCGTCCGAACTTGTAGGCGGGAAGCTGGCCTTCGTCGATGAATCGGTAAAGGGTGCGCAAGGTGACGCCGAGCCGCTCGGAGGCCGTCCGCGTGCTCATCCACCGGATGGTCTCGGACATGACCGGAGTGTACATCTCATGCTCTCTCGTGTGCTGGACCGCATCAGGTCGCGTCAGCGCACCACCAGGCGGTCGCAGCCATCTTCGCCGTGCTGGACCTCGGGATGGCCGTCCTTCCGGTGCTCTCCCCGAGACGCCGCCGGAAGGTCCTCACCCTCCTGCGCCCAGGCGTCGAAGAGAAAGGTCTCGCCGCTCGGTCGGTACAGGGCCGGAGTGTCTCGACCATCGCAGTCCCAGTCGCCGAGGACCAGGGTGTCCCCCGGCCGGCCCAACTGGTACCGCTCGCCGTCGACCTCGACGATGTTCTCCCGTACTGCCACCGCCGATGGGCACCCGTCTCCGTCGACGTCCGCCTTCAACGGCGACGTCACCGCTGGACACGGCTGCGGACGAGGGCGGCTGGGCGCATCAGCCAGACGAGGGGCAAGCAGGGTCACCAGCCCCAAGAGGATGCCCGCCGCGGCGACCACCGAGGCGGTGACCGCTCCGGTGATGCGGGCGCGCCGATGCCCGGGCGGCCGCTGCGCCGGCCCATGGTCCTCGGGCAGCCGGTGCGCCCGGGCACCGAGTGGGCGTGTCGGGGGGCCGGCATCGTCCAGCCGCTGAGGTCCGTCGAGCACTTCGGGCGCGCCATGCGGCGGGAGGGCCGGCGGTACGGGCAGGTTCGCCGCCGCCGCCCGCAAGGCAAATCCGAGGGCCGACATGTCCGGGAAGCGATCGGCGGGACGACGGGCGATCGAGCGCTCCACCACCGCTGCCAACTCCGGTGGGCCGAGCGTTTCCCCCGTCCCGGTGCCGTCAAGTCCGGGCGGACGCCCGCACAGCATCTCGTGGCACACGGCACCGAGGGCGTACACATCGCTGCGCTCGTCGGCCTGGGCCCCTCCGACCACCGCCGGATCTACGTAGCCCTCGGTTCCCATCACCGTGCCGGTGCGGGCCTCATGCGCGGGGTCGTCGTTGGTGGCTGGACCGGCAAGGCCGAAGTCGGCAAGCACGGGGATGCCCTCGGAGGTGAACAAGATGTTGGCCGGCTTGACGTCGCCGTGCACCAGGCCCCTGCGGTGGACAGCACCTAGGGCGTCGGCCAACGGGACGGCCACGGCCACAGCCTCCTCGGGTCGCAGTCTTCCCCGCCGCGTCAGCAGGGTGGCCAGGGAGCCTCCGGCGGCGTACTCCATGGCCAGGGCCGGGCCGGTGCCGTCGGGGACCACATCGAGGATCCGGACCACATTGGGGTGGTCCAATGAAGTCAGCGCGGCGGCCTCCGCCTCAGCCGCTCGACCACTTGGGGACCAGCAGACCCCCGCAGCCGCTTCAAGGCCACCACCTGCTCACCACCCCGGGCGCTCCGGCGAGCGCGGTAGACGGTGCCGGTGCTCCCCTTCCCGACCACGGCGTCGAGCCGGTACCCGATCGAGCGGCGTGCATCACCCGGCGCCGGTTCTCCGTCTGACCCTGCCCCATGCACCACCGGCCCTCCTCTCCCCGAGGCGACACGATGCTACATGAGATGCACTGAAGACTCGTCGGCTACGAGGGGCGTTGGGTCGGGCTACGCAAAGGGGTCGGCGAATGGGTCCTCGGGCAGAGCCTGGGCCTCGGCTTGGCCGGCGGGCTGCTCCACGGCGCCGTAGGCGGCGTAGCCCGTCCGCTCCAGCTCCTGGGCCAGCTCCGGGCCGCCGGAGGACACGATGCGTCCCTCAGAGAGGACGTGCACGACGTCGGGGCGCAGCTCGTGGAGTATCCGGCTGTAGTGGGTGATGGCCAGCACGCCGAGATCGGACTCCGAGGTGGCCGCCTCTATGCGCCGGGAGACGGCCCGCAAGGCGTCGATGTCCAGGCCGGAGTCGATCTCGTCGAGCACCGCAAACCGAGGGCAGAGGACTCCGAGCTGGAGCGTCTCGTTGAACTTCTTCTCGCCGCCGGAGAACTCCACGTTGAGCGGGCGAGTGAGGAGCTGCTGGCGAAACCCGATGCGCTCGGCCTCCTCCCGCACCAATTCCGCCACCTGGCTCCTTTGGCGCCCACTGGCCGCGAAGGACTCCTCCAGGGCGGCCTGCAGGCTCACGCCCGGCACCTCGACCGGGTACTGCATGGCGAGGAAGAGCCCGGCTTGAGCCCTCCGCCAGGTGGGCAGGCCGATCAGCTCCTGGCCGTCGACGCTCACGCTGCCCGCCTTCACCTCGTAGCCGGGCCGGCCCATCAGGACGTGGGCCAGAGTGCTCTTGCCCGAGCCGTTGGGCCCCATCACGGCGTGGACCTCACCGCTGGAGAGGGTGAGGTCTATGCCCTTGAGGATCTCCCGCTCGCCGATGCCGGCCCGTAGCCCCGATATCTCCAGCACGCTCACGGGATCACCACCACCACTTCGTCGTCGTCCACCTGCACCTCGTAGACCGGGACCCGCTTGGTGGCAGGAAGCGACTGCGGCTCACCGGTGATGAGGGAGAAGGCGCTGCCGTGCTTCCAGCACTCGATCTCCAGGTCCTCGGCAAGCACCTCGCCCTCGGAGAGGGAGAAGTTGGCGTGGCTGCACCGGTCGCCCACGGCGTAGAAGTCGTCGCCCACGCGCACCAGGGCGATGCGGTGCCCGGCGGTGTCGAAGCGGCGTGCCTGTCCGGGAGCGAGGTCGCCGACGGCACACAGGCGCTCACGGCTCGTCACGCCGTTCCGGTCCCTAGCGGAGCCGGCTCCTCCTCGGCCGTCTCAGCTTCCGGCGTCCTCAGTGCGGCCGTCTCCAGCGTGGCCTTCTCCAGCTTTGTCGCCACCGCCTGGCGCAGCGGCGAGCGGAGGCCGGTCACGTTGATGTCCTCGAGGATCTCCTCGAAGAAGCCGAGGACGATGAGGCGGTCGGCCGCCTCGGGCGGCAGGCCACGGGCCTCGAGGTAATAGCGCTGCTCCTCGTCGATGGGCCCGACGGCGGAGGCATGGCTGCACTTGACGTCGTTCTCCTCGATCTCGAGGTTGGGTACTGAGTCGGCGTGGGCTCCCTCGCCCAGGACGAGGTTGCGGTTGGTCTGGAAGGCGTTGGTTCCCGCCGCACCGTTTCGTATGCGGATCAGGCCGCTGTACACGGCCCGGGAACGGTCCTCAACCGCGC
This sequence comes from Actinomycetota bacterium, assembly GCA_030777325.1. Taxonomy (GTDB): domain Bacteria; phylum Actinomycetota; class Acidimicrobiia; order Acidimicrobiales; genus YB1-3. Next base: position 4,565 of record JALYGF010000033.1, read on the forward strand.
CCTTGAACAGCAGGTCGCTCGTGGTCTTGGGGGCGTCGTGGTCCTGGAGCGTCCGAAAATCGTGCATCTGATCCCCGTCGCCGAAGTACAGCGCCCGCAACCGGCTGGTGCCCCCCAGGCCCTCGAGCCGGGAGTCGGCGGCCACGCGGGCGTACTCCCCGCCCAAGGCCACGAGCACGGAGTTGAGCGTGGCGTCGCGGCCCACGCGGCTGGCCTGATAGCCCACCTGCCAGACCTTCCGACCCAGCTCCTGCATGCCGACGTAGGCGACGTTGGCCGCCTCACCGGCGTCCAGCTCCACTACCGGCGCCACGAACGCAGCCAATCCGGGGGGCGAGGCCACGTGGTCGACGACGCTGACCTGTGACGCATCCGCCGCCTTGACGACCAGCCGGGGAAAGACGGCGCCGCTGCTGGCGTCCACCCAATGGAGCACCAGGACGGGGCGCTCGATGGCCACCCCGCGAGGTACCCGCACCGTCACCACGTCCGCCATCAGGGCCGTGTTGAGGTCCACGAAGAAGTCGGGACCAGCAGCCACCGAGCCCACCAGGTCCTCGCCGCCGGCGGGATCTGAGTCCAGGGTCCCGAGGACCAGGCCTCGCTCGGCCAACGCTGGTTGGACCTCGGTGCGCACCACGCGGCCGTTGTGCACCACCACCAGGCCGGCCCGCTCCCCCACTGCTGCCGCCACCGCCTCCAAGGCCGGGGGCAGCACTGACTCCAGGCCGGAGCCGTCCACAGGCCCGTCGCCTGTCCCCGGCGTCAGCGGGGAGTAGGCGTCCAGGTCGAGCTCGTCGATCCTGCTGTACCGCCAGACCTCCTGTGCCTCGGTGGGGGGATCGGCTGCCCGGAAGCGCTCGAGCGCCGCGTCCCGACGCGCCCGCAGCCATGGCGGACCGGGCAGGTCGGAAAGGGCGTCTGCCGTGAAGAGGCTCAAGGAGATGTGGGCGCGAGTCGGGGCCGGAGCGGCCCACGTACGAAGGCGAATCCTACTTGCCGCCGAGTCGCGTCCTCTGCGCCGGGCATCAGAGCGTGAACCGTCCCTCGGCGCATGCCGTGACCCGCCCGCCCACGCGCAACGCGCCCGGTGCGGCGTGGACCTCTATGCGGCACGGTCGGCCGACCTCCGCGCCCTGGAGGATGGTGACGTCTTCCCCCGTTCCCCAAGCCCGGCGAGCCGCGACGGCCACAGGGCCCGCCGCCGAGCCAGTCCCCGGGTCCTCGTCCACGCCGAGCGCGGGAGCGAACACCCGGGCATGAAGGGTGCGGTCGTCCAGGCGACGCACCACAGCCACGGTACCGACGCCGGCGCGGCGCGAGGCGGCGGCCACTGCACTCGGCTGGGGGTCGATCCGGTCGAGCGGGGCATCGGTGCACACCACCAGGTGGCGCAGGCCCACCGCCTCGCCGACATGAACAGCTCGGGCGCCCGGAAGGTCCAGCGCCTCCACCGCCCCGGCAGGGTCGGCGTCGCTCAGGATCGGGGCGGGCTGGCTCATGGTCGCCCCGGCGACGTCAGCCTCCACCTCCACTGTCCCGCCCTCCGTCGTCTGCTTCCAGCGGCCGGCGCCGAGGACCCACGCCGTGCCGAGCGAGGGATGGCCCGCGAAGGGCAGCTCTCGGGTCGGCGTGAAGATGCGCATCTCGTAGTGGCCGGCACCGAGGACGGTGGGGAACGTGGTCTCCGAGAGGTTCACCTCCCTGGCGATGGCTGCCATGACGGGCTCAGGACAGGGGTCGAGCACCACGCACAGGGCGTTGCCCGCGAGGGGGACGTCGGTGAAGACGTCGACTACCCGGTAGGCAAGCTCGATCAGCTCAGCCGCGCCGGCGGAAGAAGCGCTTCCAACGAGGCTCCTCGGACTGCTGTTGCTGCTGCACCCGCTGCCGCTCGACGTCCTCGAGCACCCCGGGGCCGACAGAATTGACGATGTCCTCCGCCTGGTCGAGCAGGGCGGTGGTGTGCTCGTCGAGTCTGGGAGGGTCCTGGGGAGCGTTCTTGCGAGCCAGGCTGCCGTGGGTCCAACCGGCGTCGAAACCCCGGAACTCGAACTTCGGACAGTCGGCCGGGCACCGCCACGGTGCCTCAGGAGCCAGGTCGAGCCGGCACATGTGCACCGTCTCCTCGGACCGGTAGGTGCGCGTCTCGTAGTGCCTGCAGTTGGTGCGCATCGGCATGGCTCAATGTTAGAGGCGATCGGCGCCGGCCAAGGCTCGCGGCTAGCCGACAGAGCCCTCCATCTGGAGTTCGATGAGACGGCTCCACTCCACGGCGTACTCCATGGGCAGGGTACGGGTGACCGGCTCGATGAATCCGTTCACGATCATGCCCATGGCCTGCTCCTCGGAGAGGCCCCGGCTCATGAGGTAGAAGAGCTGCTCGTCGCCGACCTTGGAGACAGTGGCCTCGTGGCCGATCTGGGCGTCGCGCTCCTGGATCTCCATGTAGGGATAGGTGTCCGAGCGGCTCTCCTCGTCGAGGATGAGGGCGTCGCAGCGCACGAAGCTCTTGCAGTTGGAGGCACCCTCGTCCACGTGCACGAGGCCGCGGTAGGAGGTGCGGCCACCGTCCTTGGAGATCGACTTGGACACGATGGTCGAGGTGGTCTCCGGGGCGGCGTGCACCATCTTGGCGCCGGCGTCCTGGTGCTGGCCGGGACCGGCGTAGGCCACCGAGAGCACCTCGCCGCTCGCCTTCGGGCCCATGAGGTAGACGGCGGGGTACTTCATGGTCAGCTTGGACCCGATGTTGCCGTCGATCCACTCCACCCGCGCCTCGGCCTCGGCACGGGCTCGCTTGGTGACCAGGTTGTAGACGTTGTTCGACCAGTTCTGGATGGTGGTGTAGGTGATGCGGGACCCGGGCAGGGCCACCAGCTCCACCACGGCCGAGTGCAGGGAGTCGGTGTCCTTGGCGTACACCGGGGCCGAGCAGCCCTCGATGTAGTGCACCTGAGCGCCCTCGTCGGCGATGATCAGCGTCCGCTCGAACTGGCCGGCGTTCTCGGCGTTGATGCGGAAGTAGGCCTGGAGAGGCATCTCGCAGGTGACGCCGGGCGGTACGTAGATGAACGAGCCACCAGACCACACCGCCGAGTTGAGGGCGGCGAACTTGTTGTCCCCCGCTGGAATGACGGTGCCGAAGTACTTCTTCACGATCTCGGGATGCTCCCGTAGCGCCGTGTCCATGTCGGAGAACAGGATCCCCTGGGCCTCGAGGTCCTCACGGTTCTTGTGGTAGACGACCTCGGACTCGTACTGGGCGGTGACGCCCGCCAGGTACTTGCGCTCAGCCTCGGGGATGCCCAGCTTCTCGTAGGTGGCCTTCATCTCCGCCGGCAGCTCGTCCCAGTCGTCCACCTGCTCCCCGGAGGGCTTGAGGTAGTAGTAGATGTCGTCGAAGTCGATGTCGGGCATGTTGACCGCGAACCAGGGCTTCATAGGAATGCGCTCGAAATGACGGAGGGCCTTCAGCCGGTACTGGGTCATCCAGTCGGGCTCGCCCTTCCACCACGAGATCTCCCTGACGACGGCCTCGTTGACCCCCTTCTTCGGAGTGAAGGCGTAGTCGACGGTGTCGCTCCACCCGAGCTTGTATCGCCCTAAATCGAGTTCGGCGGTGGCCATGGGGGGATCACTCCTGACGCGGCGGAATTTCTCCTACGGAGATGTTAACAATACCCGGCGCCCCTTCGTTCCTCCTCTGGTGTTAAATCAGTGGGGAACACGGGAGACCGTGCCGACGTTGATGGGGTGACCATGACTGCGGACCAACTCATCGCCGACTGGCTAAGCGTTACCAAGCCCGACACCTACTCGAGCTCCTCCCGGGTCCAGGACCGGCTCTTCGACCTGTACGCCGAGGTCCAGAGCCAACCCGCGGGGCGCCTGGTGGAAACCTGGCTCAGCCTCACCATCCAGCGGGACCTCTTCTCGGCCGCCGAGATCCTGGAGCTGCTCGACCAGATCCAAGCTCAGCTGGTCAGCCCCGTCGGAACCAGGTCCTAGGCGTCAGGGGGCGCGGCCGCCGTCGGGCCTGCAGCTCCTCCCTCGTCTGCCACCCAGACCACCTCGTCCACGCCTCCCAGCATCTCCTCTGCCATGTGACGAGCGGCGGCCTCGTCGTCGCCCACGAAACCGGCCACCGCCACCCCCGGCACTCTGCGGGACCGCACGGCGCGTCCCACCGCCCGGGCGTCCCTCCCGATCACCACGAGGGCCAGCATTGGAAATGACAGGCTAGGCAGCATGCCCGCCGAGGACCCGGTCCCGCCCGTCGCCGCCAGACGCCCAACGGTCCTAACGGTCCACGGCGACAGTCGCTCTGACGAGTGGTACTGGCTGCGGGAGAGGGAGAACCCTGAGGTCCTCGCCCACCTCGAGGCCGAGAACGCCTACACCAAGCAGGCCCTGGCCCACACCGACACCCTCCAGGACCAGCTGTACGACGAGATCGTGGGGCGCATCCTCGAGACCGACCTCTCCGTACCCGCCGCCAAGGGGGACTGGTGGTACTACGGCCGCACCGTAGAGGGCCTGCAGTACCCCATCGCCTGCCGGCGCCGGGGCGGACCGGACGGCCCGGAACAGGTGATGTTGGACCAGAACGAGCTGGCATCCGGGCATGAGTTCTTCGAGGTGGCCAACCACGTGGTGAGCCCCGATGCGGCCCTCCTGGCCTACGCCACCGACACGGACGGCAGCGAGCGCTACACCCTGCGGGTCCGGGACCTCGACGGCGGTGAGGACCTGGCCGACGAGGTGACCGACACCTACTACGGGCTGGCGTGGGCGGCCGACAACCGCACCGTCTTCTACGTGAAGGTCGACGCCGCAGTGCGCCCCTACCAGCTGTGGCGCCATGTGCTGGGTTCCCCCACCTCCGACGACGTGCTCGTCCACCAGGAGGACGACGACCGCTTCTACCTGGGTGTGCACCTCACGAGGTCGGAGAGCTATGTGCTCCTCAGCCTCTCGAGCAAGGTAACCACCGAGGTCTGGTACCTGGACGCCGACGACCCCACCGGCCGCTTCCGCGTGGTGGCTACCCGGGAGCAAGGCGTGGAGTACGATGTCGATCACAGTTCAGGGCAGGACGGTGACCGCTTCCTCATCGTCACCAACGCCGGCGGGGCGGAGAACTTCAAGCTGGTCGAGGCACCGGTGGAAGACCCCGGCCGGGAGCACTGGTCCGAGGTCGTGCCCCACCGCAGCGATGTCAAGCTCGACGGGATCGACGTCTTCGCTGAGCACGTCGTGCTGTTCGAGCGGGCCGCGGGGCTCCGGCGCCTGGTGGTGCGGCGGCTGTGGGACGGCCAGACCCACGTGGTGGAGCAGGCCGAGCCCGTCTACACCGTCTACCCGGGAGCGAACCTGGAGTTCGACAGCGGCACCCTGCGCTTCGGGTACTCCTCCCTGGTCACCCCCCACTCGGTGTACGACTACGACATGGAGGCTCGCACTCGCGAGCTCAAGAAGCGCCAGCCGGTTCTCGGGGACTACGAGCCCGAGGACTATCAGACGTCCCGGCTTTGGGCCACCGCCCCGGACGGGGTCCAGGTGCCGATCTCGCTGGTCCACCGCAAGGGGCTGGCCCTCGACGGCAGCGCCCCAGGCCTCCTCTACGGCTACGGCTCCTATGAGCACAGCGTGGAGCCGGTGTTCTCCTCGCTGCGCCTGAGCATGCTCGAGCGCGGGTTCGTGTTCGCCATCGCCCACGTCCGAGGGGGCGGCGAGATGGGCCGGAGGTGGTACGAGGACGGAAAGCTGCTCAACAAGAAGAACACCTTCATCGACTTCGTGGCTTGCGCCGAGCACCTCGTGGAGCAGCGCTTCACCTCGCCGGAGCGCCTGGTGATCCGCGGTGGCAGCGCCGGCGGCCTTCTCATGGGTGCCACGGTCAACCTGCGCCCCGACCTTTTCCGAGGCGTGGTGGCCGAGGTGCCGTTCGTGGACGTCCTCACGACGATCTGTGACGAGACCCTCCCTCTCACCGTGCTCGAGTGGGAGGAATGGGGAAACCCCAAGACGGACCCCGACGTCTACCGCTACATCAAGTCGTACTCGCCCTACGACAACGTCGTCCGAGGGCAGTACCCGGCCATGTTCGTCACCGCCGGGCTGAACGACCCTCGGGTCAGCTACTGGGAGCCGGCCAAGTGGGTGCAGCGGCTCCGTGACCGCACCACCGGAACCGCACCCGTGCTGCTCAAGACCGAGCTCGGGGCAGGGCACATGGGCCCCTCGGGTCGCTACGACGCCTGGAGGGACGAGGCCCTCGTCTACGCCTTCGTCCTCGACGCGGTGGGATGGCAGCCGAAGGAGTCTCCGTCAGGGCACTGAGTCCCCGGCCTTCAGCGGGCTCTGGCGGAGGTCGATCACCGTCTGCTCGGCTCTGGCGATCACCTGGCCGATCTCGTCGCCCACCAACTCGTCCCGCTCCAGGAGGGCGTTGCGCAGCGCCTCCACCACATGGCGGTTCGCCTCGAGCATGCGGGTCACGTCGTCCTTGGCCCCGGACAGGATCTCCTCCACTGCCTCCCTACCAGCGTCGGCCGAGAGGACCTTGGTGAGCAGGTTGGCACCGGGGCCGGCATCGGCTGCCTCGTAGGAGATCAGCGACCCACCCAGCCCGAACGATCCCACCATCTGCGCTGCCGCCGAAGTGGCGGCCTGGAGGTCGCCCGCGGGGCCCGTGCCCGACTCGCCGAAGAACAGCTCCTCGGCCACCATCCCCCCGAAGGCGATCTGGATGAGTGCCTCGATCTCGGAGCGAGACTTGGTGTAGCGCTCCTCGAGGTCGGAGTGCGACAGCAGCCCCAGGGCGTCACCTCGCTTGATTATGGAGAGCACCTCGAGCTTGCGCCCCTTGCCCACGAGGTGGGCCACGGCGGCATGGCCGGCCTCGTGGGTGGCTATGGCCCGCCGCTCGGGCTCGGCGTAGGCCACCGGGTTCTTGAGGCCCAGCTCTTCGGTCATGCGGGCCTGCTGCACGTCGTCCCAGTTGAGTCCGTCACCACCTCTGCGGAGGGCCCAGACCAGCGCCTCGTCGAGCAGGTGCTCGATCATCACCGGCGAGTAGCCGAAGGTCATGGCGGCCAGGGTGTCACGGGCCGCAGGCTCGTCCAGAGCGGCATCGTGAGCCTTCTTGTCGAGGTAGTAGTCGATGATCTCCCGCCGCCCTCCACGGTTGGGCAGGTCGAAGTGGATGGAGCGGTCGAAGCGGCCGGGACGCAGGAGGGCCGGGTCGAGGTCGGCGGCCCGGTTGGTGGCGCCGATGACGAGCACGTTGGCCGCCGGGGCCACCGGCTTGCGGAGCTGGGATTGAGCCGGGAGCCAGCGGTTGAGCTGGTCGACGCACCACCCGGCCAGGCGCCGGCCCGCCGGTGGTGCGTCGAAGGACTGCAGCTGGATGAGCAGCTCGTTGACCACTCCGGAGATCCCCTCCCGCTGTGTGGAGGACCCCATGCCGGAGCGCGCCGCGCCGATGGCGTCGATCTCCTCTATGAAGCCGATGGCGCCGCCCTCACGGCGGGCGTACTGGCGCAGGGCCTTGAAGTAGGAGCGGATCTTGCGGTTGGTCTGGCCGTAGTACATGGACTGGAAGGCCGACGAGGACACGAAGAGGAAGGGCACGCCGGCTTCTCGGGCCATGGCCTTGGCCAGGTAGGTCTTTCCCGTCCCCGGGGGGCCCTCGAAGAGGATGGCCCGCCGAGAGCTGCCCCCCATCTGCTCCTTGAAGGTGCGATGGGCCAGGAAGAGGTTCAGGGTCTTGACCACCTCCTCGACCACCACCCCGGCACCCCTCACGTCCTCGAATCCGAGCTCGATCTCGCTCGGTCGGAACAACACGTGCGGAGAACGGCCGGCTCCGAGCATCGGGACGGCCAGGGCCAGGACCAGCACGAGGGTGAGCAGCAGCCCTGGGATGAACTCCGGCGGGAACGGCAGGCCGGGCGCTCCCAGCTGAACCGGATCACCGGTCACGAAGCGGGCCCACAGCCACACCGCGACCACGGCGAGCACCACCGCCAGGCGGCGGAGCCGCCGCCGCCGAGCACTCTCGCGGGCCACGGCCACGTCCGCCGTAGCCGCCCGCAACACCTGCGTCTGCCCCAAACTCGTCAGGTCGATCATCACGCTCCGTCTTCGAGAGGACCACCCTATGTGGTCAGGACTTGCTCCGCAATGACATGCGCTCTCACTGTGCCTACATCTCTAGGTCCGGAGGCCGGCGTAGGGCTGGCGCCCAGCAGGAAGGTTCGCCCGCCGAGGGTTGGACCGGTCGCGTTCGGAGAGGATCGGCTCGTCGACACCCCAGTCGGCAGCGATCTCGGGATCGTCCCAGGCCACTCCCAGCTCGTCGGCAGGGTTGTAGTAACTGTCGACAAGGTAGGTGATGGTGAGATCGGTCAGGGCGGCGAAGCCGTGGGCCACTCCCGGCGGGATGAACACACCCTTGTCCGACCCGTCGCCGATCTCGAGCTCGAGGGTGGCACCGTCGGTGGGCGAGCCGTCCCGGAGGTCGTGGAGAACCACCCGTGCCCGTCCCCTGGGGACGTACCAGTAGTCCGCCTGGTGGAGGTGGTAGTGGAGACCGACCACGGTGTTGGCCTGACGGTCGGACCGGTTGGCCTGGACCATCTCCCGGCCGCGGTCGAACCAGGACCGGCGATAGCTCTCGACGAAACGACCGCGCTCGTCGCCGTGGGCGTCGGGCTCCACGATCACCACGCCCTCGATGACCTCGGACTCCATGACGTTGGGCATAGGGCGCCAGAGTACCGGTGGTCCTAGCGGCGGGCGCCCAGCCGGGACCGGGACTGGGCGACTATCAAGAGGCCGATTGCCACCCCGGCGATCACCTCCGGGCGCCCCACCTGGCCACCGCGCACCACACCGACCGCAGCCATGGCGGTGAGCACGACGTTTCGCACCAGGGTGTCGACACCCACCGGCTCGGGTGACGTCTCGCCGAAGCACCCGCAGGGGACCCGCTCGGCGGTCCGAAGGCGCAGGGCGACGGCCACGGAGAACAGGACGAAGAGGATGCCAGAGGCGGCGGCGGTCCAACGTCCGCCCACCTGGGCCATGAGCAGGCCCCCGAGGACCAGCTCCACCCAGGGCAGCCCGCCGATCACCCAGCGCGGGGCCCCGAACTCGGCGGCGGCCGTGGGCCAGGCTCGCTGTCCGAGCTTGAAAGCGCCTGCCAGCAAGAGGACGGTGCCCACCGCGACGCGCTCCACGGCGGTCCCTACGGCTCGAAGCGGCCGTAGCCACCCCGGTAGAACAGGAGGGGGGACGCCTCCCTGTTCACGTCGAGGTCGACGACCCTGCCGACCACTATGAGATGGTCCCCGGCCTCGTGGATGGCCTCGATCCTGGCGTCGACCCATGCCAGCACGCCGTCGAGCACAGGTGAGCCGGTCGCGTGGGACGGCCTCCACCCGATTCCCTGGAACTTGTCCACGCCACGCGTTGCGAAGCGGCGGCACAGCGCCTCCTGGTCGTGGGCGAGGATGTTGGCGCAGAAGGCGCCCGCGTCACGGATGCTCGGCCAGCTGAGAATGGCGCTCCCCGGGCACATGGCGACGAGGGGCGGATCCAGGGAGACCGAGGTGAACGACTGGGCGCTGAAACCCGCCGGCGTCCCGCCGCCCGGCGGCTCGCGGTCGACGGCGGTGACGATGGTGATGCCCGTGCAGAAGTGGCCCAGCACCTGGCGGTAGCGCGCCACGTCGAAGCTCTGCGTGCCGGCCGGTACCCAGTCCTCGGTCAAGGCCAGAGCCTCCCGCGGGTCCCCTGCTCTCGTCCAACAACCTCCGGGCTTCGACCACAGCGCCGGCGGGAGCCGCCGGTGGCGAGAGCTTCAGCGCGAGCCGGCGGCGACCAGGCCCTTTCGCTGAAGCATCACCTTGAGGTCGTGCGGGTTGGACGCCGTCATCATGGCGTCCCGCAGCTCGATGTCACCCTGGGCGTAGAGGCGGGCCAGGGCCTGGTCGAAGGTCTGCATGCCGTAGTACTCGCCGTCGGCGACGATCTCGTGGATGTCGGAGGTCTTGTGCGGGTCGATGATGCACTGCTGCAGCCGCCCGTTGACCACCATCACCTCGAGAGCCGCGACCCGGCCCCCTCCGTTGCTCTTGGGCACCAGGCGCTGGCAGATTGTGCCGCGCAGGGCCCCGGCCAGGGCCACCCGCACCTGGTTCTGCTGGTAGGGCGGGAAGAAGTCCACGATGCGGTTGATGGTCTCGGTGGCGTCGATGGTGTGGAGGGTGGAGAACACCAAGTGACCTGTCTCGGCGGCCCGCAGGGCCGCTTCCACCGTCTCGCTGTCGCGCATCTCCCCCACGAGGATCACGTCGGGGTCCTGGCGCATGGCCGCTCTCATGGCAGAGGAGAAGTCCTGGGTGTCGAAGCCGATCTCGCGCTGGCTGACCTCGGCCTTCTCGTCACGGTGGAGCACCTCGATGGGGTCCTCGATGGTGACGATGTGGACCTCTCGGCTGCGGTTGATGTGGTCGATCATCGCGGCCAGCGTGGTGGTCTTGCCCGAGCCGGTGGGCCCGGTCACCAGGATCAGCCCCCGTGCCTCGTTGGCCAGCCGCTTCACGGCTTCGGGCAGGCCCAGCTCCTCGAAGCTGGCCGCCGAGGTGCGGACCCGCCGGAACACCATGGCCACCGAGCCTCGCTGGCGGAAAACGTTGGCCCGGAACCGGCCCACGCCCGGGATGGCGTAGGCGAAGTCGGCCTCGTTGCGGGTGGCGAACTGCTCGGCCACCACCGGTCGCATGATGGCGGCAGCCATCTCCTCGGTGTCCTGGTCCTCCAGCCGCTCCTCCCCCTGCAGGGTGGACAGGGCCCCGTTGATCCTCACACGGGGGGCAGAGCCCACCTTGATGTGCAGGTCGGAGGCGTCGATGCCGCCCATGGCGCGAAGAAGCCGGTCCAGCAGCTCGTGGGACATGCTCAGTACATCGGCGGGCCGACGCCCCGGTTTGAGCCCTGACTCCAAAGTCGTCACCGCCTGGTGCACCAGAACACATCCACCACGTGGGGCAGGACGAAGAGCTCGCCCAGCCCGCTGACCAGTGCACGAGCCTGGTCGAGCAGGCGCTGGCGATCGGCGCCGGGGAGCACGGCGACGAAGCTCATGGAGGCCAGGCGCTCGGCCAGGCGGTCGGCGTCCATCTCCTGGTCGTAGGAGAAGTGGGCCTCGGTGAGCGGGCCGAAGAGCTCGGTCCGGGCGAAGGCGGATCGCCAGCCGCCGCGCCGGTAGCGGGGCACGTTGGCCTCGTGGGGCCGGAGAAGCTCGTAGAGGTCGCGCACCCATGGCACCCGCTCGTCCCTCATGGCCCAGATCAGCCCGAGGCGCCCTCCGGGGCGCAGGATCCGATGAGCCTCGGCCAGGGCCTCCTCGCCGCGGAACCAGTGGAAGGCCTGGGCCGCCACCACAGCGTCGGCCGATGCCCCGGGCAGGCCCGTGAACTCGGCCACGCCCTCCACCACCCGGGCCCCCGGCGTGGTCTCGGACAG
>JALYGF010000034.1 GCA_030777325.1 Actinomycetota bacterium
CCCTCATCACCGTCATCGACGTTGACACCGACAAGGAGGCCCTCCCAGAACTACAGACCGCGACCGCTTGAGCGGTCACACCCGCGATGACAACGTGGTCTTCCACACCAACTTGCGGGACGCGACCGGCTACTGCCCGCGCGCCTCGTCTTCGTCATCGAGTTCAGTAAGCATGGGCAACTCAACGGAAGTCGGTTCCTTCTCGCCGGCATGACGAACCCATAGCGACGGATGCTGAAGGGCTTTAGTGAAGTGCACAACGCGTCCATACGCATCCACGACATAGAGCCAAGTCTCACCGAGGCCTCTTTCGTACCGAGCGAACAAGATCAGGAACAAATCCTCCCCGGTATAGCTCAGATCTACGGCTTCCCCTCCTCCGATGTCACCGGCCCACTGAAGCAAGACGCCATCAGTGTCGGGTTCACGGCGAGATAGATCGGCCGCACACAAGCTCTTAAGCGCGCCCATGGACAGAACCGGTAAGTCCGGACGGCGGTCCCGTATGGTCCTCCAGTAGCGCGCCACTCGCTCGCCGAATTCTGCCAACTCGTTGAAGGCGACAATTGTCGCATAGGCCCCAGCAAGCGCCGTCCCCACGACGATCGCAATCGCAGAGACGTCTGCCTCCCGACCTAGACCCGTGGGCCGAAGCTCCACCCCATCTTCATGGCTGACGTCCTCCAACTCAGGAAGGATCCTGGCTGCCAGGCCTGCGTCAATAGGTTCGTCAGGAGAACACTCGTCCAAAGCGAGAAATCCCTCATCGGTCAATGGGAGAAGGACGAATTCCGCTCGATCGGTAAACCGAGTGTCTTCCACCGCCTTGTACTCTTCGAATTTACTTCGGACTTCATACCAAAGGCGCTCACCCAACAGGACCTCCATCCCTACACGGCGCGGCACGGAGCCGATGCCACTGGCTCCTTTGAACTGAGGCTATACGCGCAGGCTCAGGCTGTGCTCATGTACGTCCGGCGGCCACCTCGATTCCCGCTGCGGAGGCCGACGATGGGCGAGCAGACGGGGCGCAAGCGCTCATGGACGCCGCCATCGGACAGCTGACCGCTGTGGTGGGTGTCAAGGCTGGCGTGTGCGGCGGTGGGACGGCCACGGTCGTCGCACTACCACCGCCGGCCGGGACGCGCCGCACCGACACGCAGGCCGTCACGGAAGGGCCAGCGCCAGCCGCGTGCGCTCAACGGCGCCGAGCGGCAGGCGGTGCGCGCCGAGTTGCACTGCGAGCGGTTCGCCGGCCCAGCTCCTGGATGGCCTGTTGCAGGGAGCTCTGGCGGCGCAGGCCCTGAAGTTTGGCTACCAGCAGTCGGGACTGAAGTTCACCCGCCCCGACCTCTCGACCACCTCCTCGACCGCTGCGATCTCCCAAAGACCGCCTGACCGATACGTCAACGACTTCCGTGCTAGACCACATAGTCTTCTCTCCGTCGGCAGAGGAGGTCGGAGGTGGACATCGCGGGGGGTGACGAGATCGTGGAAAGGTGGCCTACCGCATGGTTCTTCATCCCTCTTCCTCATGCGCTTGGCCTTGACGATGGGCACATCATCGAGATGGTGCGGGAGCCGTCAGTCGAGGACTTGGAAGAGCGAGGGCGCGCGGCATTCCTTGACGTCTCACTCGTCGTCCATCAGGACGAACGCGATGGCAGCCGTGTTGCTGAGGATTTGGCCGCGCTCTTTCGGCTGGCGGAGGGTGCTCTGGGCCTTCAAGAAGCAAGCGGGCTCCCTCACGACGGAGATGCGGGCGACCTGAGTACCGGCATGGAATCCATCCCTGCGTTCCGACGACGAGTCACAGTCATGGAGGCGGCTGTACCCCTTCCGGCTAGCGCGAATGACGAGGACGTTTCGGACGTCTTCGACTCAGCGCTGGAGGCCGTGCGACAAGTGCAGCGCGCGTATGCTGCCGTCGTTCAGCGACCGGTCCCGCTCGTGACACTGTCGAATCTGCCCCCGTTCTTGCCGATGGCTAAGGGGAGCCTTGACTTTTTAGCGGGCGAACCCCCACAGCACGACGAGCTATTGCCTTTCGGTCTGGGACCCTCTCAAGTAGCGCTTGAGATCGGCGAAGGGCCGCTCGACGATCGACTCAAGGAAGCATTCGGCCAAGTACTCCACGAGTTCTCGGCCGGGTCAGCATTTGCTCCATATGCGGAGTTGCGGCGCGAGGCATGGGTCCAGCGCGACTATGAAGGCAACACCAGGGTTGCCGTGATGCTCGCAGGCACCTCCGGCGAGGTGTTCCTCGACACCTTGTTGCTGCACCTGATGTGGGAGGAGTCGACGTCTCCTGAGGAAGCCGCTCAGGTCTTCGAGGACCGACAATGGCACCGGACCCGGGTGCTGAGTGAGTACCACCCCCGCTTGGGAGGTCTGTGGCGGGACGTTGGTGCCGGTGCGGTCGCGAGATACTTGTCGGAGGTGGTTCAACTGCGCCACCGCGTCGTGCACGCGGGTTATGAGCCATCTCGTGACGAGATGCACGCCGCCTTCGCAGTCATGAACGCCCTGGAAAAGTACACCGGCGACCTCCTCGCCTCGGGACGCGGTCAGCGCAAGTATCCGAGGACCGGCATGGCTTGGCTAGGGAACCGAGGGTTTGAGCAGCGACATGCGTGGACCCGTCGCATGCAGGAGATCACCCGTGACGAGTCTGAACCGAACTGGATCTTGACGTTCGCGCGCTGGCGCTTCTTCGTCGATAGAGAGATGAATCCGAACGCACCAGTCCCGGGGAGGAGCGCAGATGATGTCATCCTCTTCGTGGATCTCGCAGCGGACGGCATTGAACGATGGGTCTTGTACGACGAGCGCACGCGACATGCTGCCGTTGTGGATGGACGGGCAATGTTGTCTGAGAGGGAAACCGACATTGTGGAAGCGATGGTCGGAGCCATCGCTCGTGAAGCTCAACGGCATGAGCAGCAATGGATTCGTCTTGCTCGATGCAGAAGCTTGCCAAGTCGGATCGAGTGGGTTCCCGACTACAAGGTCATGCCGGAGAGCGGCATCTACTTACCTTAGCCTAGCTTGTGTCCTGTCCAGTTGAAGCGCTGCATTATTGTCGGTGCCGGTTGCTTGGAGGATGTGGGGTCTCCGGGGTAACGGCGCCAAAGTGGCAGAGAATTGTTCCACTAACGCGTGTTGGTAGCTGCGCGGAGGGACGTGCGGGCTCAGCCTGCCTCGTCGTCGGTTCCTTCTGAGCGCAGGGCGTTCAGAATCTGTTCGCGTGTGAGCCCGTACGCCTCGCCGACCGCGTCGATCGGCTCCCAGCCGCCAGTGACCCGACCGCCGTTGCGACATCGACCCGCGTGCCTGCCAGGCAGGGGCTTGCCGAACCGCACGGTGGCGTCCATGGTCACCCCTGGGAAGACCTCCATCCCTACCTCCTGGTTGGCCGTGGGTTTCGCAGTGGCCGACGGCTGCTCCGGTTGAGGGATGCCGGCGACGTCGATGGTGTAGGCGCCGTAGGGGTTTGATCGCCTCGAGCCGGGCGGGGGCTGAGATGGGCGATGGTCTAGGCGTCGGCTCGGTGGGCGTTGATGGCGTCTTGGAGGTAGCCGGTCGTGGAAGGCCAGGGCACTCAGCTGTACAGCGAGCCGAGGCGCTTGGCGTCGCCCCGGTGGGAAGTCAGACGCCTTCCGATCGTCGTGAAAGGCCCGCTAATCCGCCTTAGTGGAACGGTTCTGCGCCACTTTGGCGCCCTTACCCCGGGGACCCCGGTCGGGCCGCCGACTGCTCGCCCTGGCTGTCCTATCCGTGCGCGGCCGCGTCAAGCGCTAACCAGGTGTAGGCATGCAATAAGCCGCCCAACAACGCCGAGCCACGCACTAGCTGACGTAACGTTTCTTATCGGCATGTGGCGGGGCAGCCCTGTCGCAATGGCCGCACTGTGACCTAGGGTGACGGATGCGACACCTAGCTAGTCCATCTTCGCGCCTCGGCTTGGTTGCGCTGACGTACGCTGTTGGCATGAGCGGCACGAAGAACCCCGTCTACCTGGACGCTCATCTGTTGGCGCGTCTCGAGGGGTTGGCTGACGAGGCCGGGGTCGATCGGGACGCCTACGTCGAGGACGCGTTGCGCCGCTACCTGGCGGGCCGGGATCTGGTTGCGCTGCAGCGCGAGGTTAGCTCCCGAGCCGACCTCGCGTTCGACGATGCGCTCGAGCTGGTCTACGCCGAGCGAGATGCCGCACGAGCCGAGCGCGCATCCGGTGAGGCGGGTTCGCAGCCTCGGTGACGCGCGCGGTCGTCGACGCCAACGTGTTCATCAGCGCGTTAATCTCCCCCGGCGGAATCGCGGCACGGCTCGTGCAGCACACCGCCAACCGTGACTTCGAACTGGTGATGTCGCCCCGGCTGCTCCGGGAACTTGCGACGGTGACGGGACGGTCGAGGTTCCGCCAGTACTTCTCGGTCGAGGAAGCCGAACGGCTGATCACCGACCTATGGGATCTCGCCCTGCGGGTCGACGACGCTGACGACACCCCGACGGTGACGAGGGATCGCGACGACGACTACCTGATCGCACTTGCCCGTACGTCAGCGGCCGACGTGCTGGTCACCGGCGACCGCGACCTCCTGGACCTGCAGCTAGCCGATGTCGAAATGCTCGCTCCCCGCGAGTTCGTCGAACGGCTGGACACGGGTGAGGTCGCGACCGAGGAGTGACCGTCGCCGGGGCTGCTGGACCAAGGCTGTTGGAACGAAGGAGCTGAGCGAGTGGGATCAAGGGCTCGACGGGCGCCGATCTTGGGCCCGAGTGGTGGACGGAGCACGCGGGTGTGGAATGGTCGCACTGGGTCGCTGGTACTGCGTGGCCTGCGTCGAGGAGTTCGCGGGCGACTGGGATGCGCTGGCCGAGCGGCTGGCCGACCGGTCGGGACTGCTGCACTCCGGCCCGGACGCGGAAGCCAACTTCAGCCACCTCGACGACGTTGTGTCGCGGCTCGACGCCGCGGGGCTTGACGCGAGCGAAGTCATGGAGCCTGAGCCGTTCGGACACGAAGGTCCGGTCCCGGGCGCGACGCAACGTCTTCGACCAGGGCTGGGTGGTCGCGACTACACCGAGGCGGTGATCAACACTCCACGCAGGCGGTTGCGCCGTCGGGCCCTGCGGGGCGCCTGGCAGGCGTTCCCCCTCGACCCGGCGGGGCCGTTCGAGCTGCTTGCCGCGGCGTGGGAGGACCGCGATCACGTCTCCAATCAGGCCACCGTCCGCGGTTAGTGATGCTGGACCAATGCTGAGCTGATGCTGCCGCCTATGCCGCGTGGTACATCTCGTGGGACATCTCGTAACACGCCTATGCTGACGCCGTTTCCACGGCTTGACGCCCGGGCAAGGAGGTTCCGACCGTGGCGAGAAGCCACCGATCGGTCCCGGTCGACACGCAAGCTGCTGGCGCAGCTCGAGGAGCTCGCCAGGCAGCGCGCAGTTCCCGTGACGTTCGCCGAGGAGGTCGACGCCCGGCTACGGCTGCTGATCCAGCACGCCAGCGAGGACCGGGTGCGGCGTTCGGCCACGCCGCCGCCGACCAGCAACGCGCCCAGCAGACCTACCGCCGGCTGCTCGGCGATCAGAGCCGGTGAGCGCTGGCCAGATCTGGCGACGCCCGGATGGGCTCCGGTGGGTCGAGATCTAGGCCCTCCCCGTGGAGGCGTCCGGATGGCGGCTGATGGTTCCACTATCGGGCGCGACGACGCCCCCGACGCACCGCCGCTCGTGGTCACCCTCGACCAGCGCTGGGGTGCTCGCGTGCACCTGCTGACCAGCGCCCCGGGCGACCAGCTCGGCGAGCCGGAGACGCAGCTGCGCTCCGGAGCAGGTCGAGACGCTGCAGGCGGCCGCCCGCAGCCTGGTCGCAGGGGCGTAGCAGCTCACCTCGGTTACACTTTTTTTCAGATATTGACCGGAGGGTGTGTCATGGGGTCCTCGCGTGCGGAGCGCTTCGCGGCTCTCGACGAGCAGCTCGAAACCGCGGTCAAGGCCGCCGGCGGCGACTCCACGAGGGTGATCGTCGGCGACGCCGACCCGGTCGAGCTCCCCGCCGAGTCACTCAAGGCGCTGCACAAGGTCGTCCACGGGTTGGCTTCAGGAACCGATCCGATGCTGACCACCACCGAGGCGGCCGACTTCCTGGGCGTGTCGCGCCCGTACCTCACCAGGCTGCTGAAGGCCGGCAAGCTGCCCTACCGCAAGAAGGGCAACCGCCATCTGGTGCCGGCCTCGGCGGTCCGTGACTTCAAGACCCGTCGTGACCGCCGGCTCGAGCAGCTCACCGCCCTCGCGGAGGTCGAGGAGGGCCTGGGCGTGCGGTGAGCCATCCCGAGGATCTCGTCGCCGTCCTCGATGCCAACGTCCTGTACCCGCAGTGGCTGCGCGACGTGGTGCTCACCCTCGCCGTGATGGGCTACTTCAACCCGATCTGGTCCGACCGGATCATGGCCGAGATGCGGCGCAACGTCCTGTCCGACCATCCCGACATCGACCCACAGCGGTTCGACGACACAACGATCGCGGCCCTCCGCGCGACCTTCCCCGACGCCTCGGTCGACGTGCCGGATGATCTGGTCGCCGAGATGGACAACGCGCCCGAGGACCGCCACGTGCTCGCCGCCGCGATCGCGGCCGACGCGCACCTGATCGTGACCGCCAACACCAGCGACTTCCGATCGCCCCGCTTCGTCGAAGCCGGTCACGTCACCGTCGAGGACCCAGCGACGTTCCTGACCACGGTCCTCGACGACCACCCGGATCTCATGAGTTCCATGCTCTGGCACCTGGCGACCAGACGCCGCAACGTCGCCACCATCAACGACGTCCTCGAGCAGTTCGCCTGCAACGAGGCACTCCGACCGTTCGTCGAGCACGCACCCACCACGCTGCTGTAGCGCACCGGCCTCCACGCGACCCGCGTCGCCGATGTCACATCCGACGTGCCACGGTGAGGACTTCCTGCACGGAGCCAGCATCGGGACACACCAATGCACTGTCGAAGTGAGACGGGCGGCGGGCACCGCCCGTGTTGAGCGTGAAGAAGGTGCTCGCCGGCCGCGGATCGGTGGACTACTACCTCAACCAGACCCGCCACGGGCTGGCGGACTACTACCTGCCGAAGCCGCCCGACGAGCACACGGGCGACAGTCAGCGGAGGGCGCTGTCGGCGCCCGGTTCGTCGTGGTGGGGCGGTGGCGCGGAAGCGTTGGAGCTGTCCGGCGAGGTGGAACGGCGCGAGTTCGTGCCGCTGTACGCCAAGGGCGTCATGCCAGGCCGGGGCTATCTCGGTCGGAAGTTCCGCTTGCCGGAGGAGGCAGCGGCCGCCAAGGCCGAGGCGCTGCGAACGGCGGCTGAGATCGAGGATCCGTACGAGCGGTGGACGGCCCGGCACCGGATCCGCCGGCGCGGGGTCCAGGCGTCGGTCGCGGCGTGGGACTGCACGTTCAGTCCGGTCAAGTCCGTCTCGCTGCTGTGGGCCTGCGGCGACCCGGCGATCCAGGAGGAGGTCTGGGCGGCACATCTGGCGGCGGTGGATGCGGGTCTGCGCTACCTCGAGGAGCACGCGGGCTACATGCGGGCCGGCGCCGGAGGCGTCCGGGTGCTGGACACCACCGGGCTGGTGGTCGCGCGGATGAACGAGTGGACCTCCCGCGACGGCGATATGCAGATCCACACCCACTGCCTGGTCCTCAACCGCGCCAGACCGCTGTCGACGGCAAGTGGCGGGCGCTGGATGGCCGGGCGGTGCTGGCCGCCCGCACCGGTGCCGGCGCGATCTACAACCGCGCGCTCGAGGCGGAGTTGACCCGACGGCTCGGGGTGGCGTGGCGGGACCGCCCCGACGGCCTGCGCGAGCTCGAGGGGGTGGACGACGAACTCATCGAGCTGTTCTCGACCCGACGCCGGGCCATCACCGGACGCCTCAAGGACATGGCGGAGGCCTACCGTGACCGCTACGGCATCGACCCGCCGGCGGCCGTGCTGTCGGCGATTGGCGCAGCATGCCACGCTGATCACGCGGCCGGCCAAGCGCGACATCGACCCGGGCGACGCGCTCGACAGCTGGGAGCAGGCCGCCCGCGAACAGGGTCGAGCACTGGCTGACCTGCCACGACGCGTGCTCGGACGCCGACCAGCATCACCGGACACCGGTACCGCACCGGCCGATGACGCGTTGGTGGCGGCCGTGCTGGACCGGCTGGCGGCCAGCGGCCGAGCGACGTTCACCCGCCACGACGTCCTGCGCGCGGCACTGGACGTGCTCCCACCCGAGGGACGGCCGCCGAACGAGTTGCGCGGCGAGGCGGAACGCCTCGCCGAACGGGCCATCGCGTCAACCGAACTGCTCACGGTCACCGCGCCAGACCCGATCGGCGTGCCTGGCACGCTGCGCCGCCGTGATGGCACCAGCGTCTACGAGCAGCCGCAACGCCAGCGCTGGACGTTGCGAATGACTCTGGATCAGGAACGGTGGCTCCTCGACGTCGCGGCCGAGCCGACCTGTCGGAGCGTGCCCGAGCGTGCGCTCGAGGAGGCCATCACGGCGCATGACCTCAGCGACGACCAGGCCGGAGCGGTGCGCGAGCTCCTGGCCGAGGATCGCCGGGTCGGGCTGCTGATCGGGCCCGCCGGGGCGGGCAAGACCCGCACCCTGCGAGCGGTCGTCGACGCCTGGGGGCGGACCAACGGGGCCGTCATCGGGCTGACGGTGTCGCAGGCGGCCGCCAACGTCCTCGCGGCGGAAGCCGAGGTCCGGGCCGAGAACACCACGAAGTGGCTCTACGAGACGCGACGCGGCCGCTGGCACCTGCCATCCGGTGCGCTCATGCTGATCGATGAGGCCTCGATGGTGGCCACCTCCGACCTCGTCGACCTGGTCGAGCAGGCCCGACGTGCCGGCGGGAAGGTGCTGCTGGTCGGCGACCCGGCACAGCTGGCGGCCATCCACATCGGTGGGGCGTTCGACCTGCTCGCCGAGCGGCACGGGGCCACCCGGCTGCGGGAGGTGCGCCGCTTCGCGGAGCCGTGGGAGCGTGACGCCAGCCTCCTGCTGCGGCGCCGCGACCCGGCAGCGCTGGCCGAGTACGCGATGCGCGACCGTATCCACGCGGGCACCGACCGCGACATCGAGACGCAGCTGTTCGACGCCTGGCGCGCCGACGCACTCTCCACCGGCATGGGCGGTCGGCGTCGCAGCGTGCTGATGATTGTGGCGACCAACGAGCAAGCCGCAGTCCTGTCAGAGCGGGCCCGGCACGCGCTCCTGGCCGCCGGGACGGTCAGCGACGGCCCGGCGGCGCTGCTGCGCGACAACGCCGCATCCGTCGGAGACCACATCGTCACCCGCCGAAACGACCGCCGGCTGCGCACCTCGACCGGTGGATGGGTCGTCAACGGCGACGTCTGGACCGTCCTGGCCGTCCACCGCGACGGTGCCCTCGACGCCCGCCGACACAGCGACCGTTCTACGATCACCCTGCCCGCCGACTACCTCGCGGCGTACGCCCACCTGGCCTACGCGACCACCGCTCACCGCGCCCAGGGCATGACCGTGGACATCTGCCACGCCGCGATCACCGCCGACGCCACCCATGAGCAGCTCTACGTCGCCGCCACCCGCGGCCGCGCAGCCAACCACCTGTGGGTCATCACCGACTCCGACCGCGACGTCGTGCGCGACCCCGAGGATCTACCCGCTGCCGAACACGTCCTGGCGCGCGTCCTTGAGCGGCGCGACCCCGACCGGCTGTCGACCCACCAGACCATGACCGACTCGCTACAGGAGATGGGATCGCTCGCCCGTCTCGGCGCCATCTTCGACGACGCCGCACGCACCGCCACCGACCAGTGTCTCCGCCACCACCTGAGCACGCACGGGCTCGCCGACGCCCCCGATGACCCGCAGTGGCGCACGCTTGTGACCCGCGTCCGGCACGCCGCACTCGCCGGCTACGACGTCACCACCTTGATCGACGATGCGATCCATCTGCGACCCATCGACGACGCGCACTCCACGGCAGCGGTCATCCACTGGCGGCTCGGCGTCCTGGTGGGCGATGCCGCTGCCGTCCGCGCCCCTGGCCCGCTCGCATCGCTCCCGCCCACGCACGGGCCGGCGATCGAAGTCGCCCGTCAGGCCGGGGAACTGATGCGCCAGCGCTGGCGCGACCTGCGGACCGCGCTATCAGAAACTACCGAGGCTCTCCCGTGGGCCGAAGCGCTCGGACGTCGCCCAACCGAACCCGACGAGGCCTCCGCCTGGCTCACAGCGGCCACCGCTGTCACCGCCTACCGCGAACGCTAGGAGGTGCCTGAGCACACCCAGATGCTCGGGGAGCGGCCTCCTGCGAGCCGGCCGGGTGCCCGCGCCGCGTGGGATCACGCGCGACTACAAGCCGACCGCTACCTCGCGCGACGGCTCCGCGACCTCGACGACGACCAGCTCACGCGCCTCCACGCGCGGATGGAGGCGGTGATCAAGGCACGACCCCCGTTCGACCCGTCGGCGCTCGAGGCGGCCCGACGGGACCTGAACGCCGTCGAACGACTCTCCGCCATGCCAACAGTCACGGCTATCTCCGACCAGCTCCGGCGCCTTCGTCGCCGGGTCGAAACGCTCGAACGCGCAGGCCTCTCACAAGCGGACTGGCGGCAACGGTCAGACGAGGCGGTCGCCACCAGGCGCCGCATCGAACTAGAACGGCGACGACGTTCGACCAGCCGGCGACCTGTCCGTCGAACCGCCTGACTCGCCTCCCGGAGCACCCCCGGCGGTACAAACGGCCCTGTCAAGGTGATGCGGCGCTCGACGTCGCCCGAGTGTCCCTGATTAAGCCAGCCCCGAAGCCGCCGCTGAGATCCTCGTCCCGATGCTGACAAGGACTCGACCGCGAACACTGCATCACGCTGAACCTAGAGCAGTGGAACCTGTCCGTGTCGAGCCTCCAGACCGGCCACTCGAAGTGCGTTGGCGGCGGCTCCTACGAAGGCTGCAGCGTCTCGAACCACTGGTACGGCCGCGCCTTCGACGTCTACCGGGTCAACGGCGAGCTAGTGACCACCGCCAATACGGAGGCCTACGCATTCACCATGTGGCTGTCGACTCTCGAAGCCGAGATGCGTCCGGACGAGATCGGCAGCCCTGGCCGGCCCTCGCAGGTCTCCCAGGGCACTTCCACGACGCCGCTCACTTGGACCACATCCACGCCGGGCACGACTGAAACCCTCGCTAATTTCATCTGATGAAGGAACCTGCGCGGTTGGGCGATGAGGCGGGGCTTCTCGAGTGGCCGGCTTCTCGAGGGTTCACGGTGATCTGGCGTCGGAGGTGCTTGTGTTGGGTTCATCTGATGAAGGATAGTTCCGTCTCCTGAAAGAGCAGCGGGAGGCGGCTGTTGGCGAGCGGTGGCGGGTGGCTAGCGGGGTCGGCGCGGCTGGTGTTGGCGGCGGGTGCGGTGCCGTTGCATCCGGAGGTGCAGACGTTCGAGGCGATGCTGGCCGGGTGGGAGGCGCAGCAGGCAGCCCGGGGGCTGGCGGCCTCGACGGTCGGTGATCGGCTGCGGCTGGTGCGTCGGTTCGCGGCCTTCACGAACGAGTGGCCGTGGACGTGGTCGCCGAGTGATGTGGAGGAGTGGACGGTGCAGCTGCGGTCGGGATCGCGGCCGGTGGTGCACTCGACGATCCGGATGTACCAGCAGACGTTGGCGCTGTTCTGCGGCTACCTGACCGACGCTCGCTACGGGTGGGCGGCGGTGTGTGAGGAGCGGTTCGGTACCCATCCGGTGCAGATCTGCCACGAGTGGAACACGGTCGCGCATGTGACCGACTACGAGGGCCGGCCCGGCAACCGTCCCTTCACGAGGTCCGAGCTGCAGACGTTCTTCGACTACGCCGACGAGCAGACCGCCCGGGCCCGGCGGCTGGGACGCAAGGGCTGGCTTGCGTCGTTCCGGGACGCGACGCTGTTCAAGACGCTCTACGCCTGGGGGCTGCGCCGTCACGAGGCGGCCCGGCTAGAGACGGTCGACTTCGGTCCCAACCCCACGGCCCCGGAGCTGGGCGGGTTCGGGATGCTGTCGGTGCGCTACGGCAAGGCGGCCCGCGGCTCAGCCGCGCGGCGCCGGAACGTCTGCACGGTCATGGCCTGGGCGGCGGACGCGCTCGAGGAGTGGGTGGTCGACATCCGTCCCGCCTACCGGGCCGAGCATGGGACGTTGTGGCCGACCGAGCGGGGCGGACGGATATCGCCGGCGTACGTCAACACGCGGTTCGCGGCGTACCGCGACGCACTCGGGCTGCCGGACGAGTTGGGCCCGCACTGTCTGCGCCACAGCTACGTGACGCACCTGATCGAGGACGGGTTCGATCCGCTGTTCGTGCAGCAGCAGGTCGGCCACGCGTGGGCGTCGACCACGGCCCTCTACACCGGCGTGTCATCCGACTACAAGAACCGCATGGTGCGGGCGGCGCTGGACCGCGCGTTCGGTCCGTCCGACCCGCCAACGGCGAGGAGGCGCTGATGGCCGACAAGGTCCGTCGGGTGGGCTACGAGTGGAAGTTGCGGCGGGTGATGGCCGAGCACGACATGTTCAACACCACCGACCTGATCCCGCACTTGGCCGAGCGCGGCATCGAGCTGTCGTCGGTGCAGGTCTACCGGCTGGTCGCCCAGACTCCCGAGCGGCTCAATCTCACGGTGCTGGCCGCGCTGTGCGACATCTTCGACTGCACTCCCGCCGATCTGATCGAGCCCACAGTTGACACAGTGTCCACGGAAGATCGCAAGGCGGTCGCGGCCGGCAAGGACCACGACAGCGACGCTGGTCCTCGTGGTCGACGTCCGACCCGTGTCCGCATCGTCGACGCCGGCGAGCAGTGACCGCTGCGACAGGCCTGCCGGTGTGCGAGGGCTGCGGGCGGGCGCGAGCAGATGGGCAGCGGCGACGTGTGGGCGGCAAGCGGGTGTGCGGCCGCTGCTGGCAGGCCACCCGGTTGTTCACCTGCCGCGATTGCCGGCTGGAGAAGCGGATCGCGACCGCCGCCCGCGACGGCGACGGTACCCCGGTCCGCTGCGCGGACTGTGTCACCGGCGACGAGGACCTCGCCCGGTTCGTGGCGATCGCGTCCGAAATCGACGGCGTCGAGCCGCTGCTGCCGGCCGATGCGATCGTGGCCGCGATCGAGGCCGCAGCCCCGACACCGGTCGAGCGGGCCGTGCTGGCCGAGAGCCTGGGGTTCTGGCCCGGGTCGTTGATCTCGGGCGCGTCGACCGGCACGCGGGTGCTGTGGCGGCTGATCGTCGCGCTCGAGGGAGCCGGCGCGACGTCGGTCGCCCGGCCCCGCTGTGCCGACTGCGGCGAGGCTCGGGAGCTGGTCACCGAACCGGCGTGGTCGCAGCGGATCTGTGCCCAGTGCGATCGACGCCGCCATTCCCAGAGATGCGTCCGCTGCGGGACCGTCGCGATCGTGGGACGGCGCACCGACGACGGCGATCCGCTGTGCCGCAACTGCTGGAACGCCGACCCCGCGTCGCACCGGCGCTGCGGACGGTGCGGCCGAGCCGGCCGGATCAACGCCCGCGACGACGACGGGCAGCCGGTCTGCATGACGTGCTACCGCGAGGTCCAGCCCCGTCGCGCGTGTTCGCGCTGCAGCCGGATGGCGGCGGTGGCGGCCCGCCACGACGACGATCATCTGTGCGGCACCTGCTACCGGCAGGTCCAGCCGACCCGTCGCTGCGGCGGCTGCGGCCGCGAACGGAGGATCAACAAGCGCGCCACCGCCGATAACCCGGCCTGTGCGCCGCTTGCAACTGGGCCCCGGTCGCGGTCTGCTCGGTCTGTGGGGACGAGGCGATGTGCCGCCACGCCGACCACGTCGGCCTGCCTATCTGCCTGCGGTGCTCGGCCATCGCCCGCCTCGACGAGCTTCTCGCCGGCCCCGATGGTGTCATCGCTGACGTCTTCGGTGGGGTCCGCGACGCGTTCCTCGCGGCGCACCAGCCACGCAGCCTGATCACCTGGCTGGACCGCAGCCCCGGCGCCATACTGCTCGGACAGCTCGGATCTGGAAAGATCGCCCACAACCATGCCGCGCTCGACGGCTTGGAGCAGACCCCGTCGCTGCGTCACCTCCGCCAGCTGCTGGTCGCCTGCGGCGCCCTGCCCGAACGCGACCCCCAACTCGCGCTGGTCGAACACGCCGTCCGTCGTCACGAGGCCACCCTCAACGACCCGGCGACGCGGCGAGTCTTCCGTGCGTGGGCGACCTGGCACGAACTCGCCCGGCTCCGGCGCCGCCACCCCAACGGGGACACCCCACCGCTGGCCGGCAAGGGCGTCAAGCCGGCAAGGGCGTCAAGGCGATCCTGTCGCAGACCGCACGGTTCCTGCGCCACTGCCACGACAACGGCGTCACGCTCGAGACGCTGACCCAGGCGGACGTGGACCGCTGGCTCGCGAACGGGCCAGGCGCCCGCAACCAGATCCGCTCCTTCATCGGCTGGACTGGGCAACGCGGCCACACCCGGACCGGCCTAGAGGTCGCAACCGTCAAGACCGGGCGCTACACCACCGCACCGCTCGACGCTTACGAACGCTGGGACCAGGCCCGAAGGCTGCTGCACGACGACACCCTCGACCCCGCCGACCGCGTCGTTGGACTGCTCGTACTGCTCTACGCCCAACCGCTGGCCCGCGTGGCCCGGCTCACCCTCGATGACATCAATGGCAACCACGACGGGCTCACGATCAGCTTCGGCAAGCACCACGTGGTGATCCCCGAGCCGCTCGCCGGGTTGCTGCGTGAGCTGCCGTGGCGCCGCCAGATTGGACCCTCCGGCGTGGTACCCGGCGCCGACCGCTGGCTGTTCCCCGGACGCCAAGCGGGCCGCCACCTCCACCCCGAGCACCTGCGCAGGCGACTCGCCGCCGTCGGAATCACCGCGCGGCCGGCCAGACAGGCCGCCCTGCTACAGCTGTCGTGCGAGATCCCCGCCGCGGTGCTCGCCGACATCCTCAACATCGATGAAGGCACCGCCACCGCTTGGGCGGCCCGCTCCGGCGGCAGCTGGAACACCTACGCCGCGCGACGGCTCCGGGATCTCGACCGCGACCACCCCAGTGGTTCGTGCGTCTGACTAGAAAGCCCGGGCAGCAGAAAGGTGCAGGCAGCAGCCGAGCCGGAGGCGTTCTTCCATCGCGAGCGTCCGCGACCCGGCTTGCTCCGTTGGCATCTCCCGGCCGGCTTCCCGGACTGGATGGGACCGTGCACTCGTGACGGCGGGAAGAGGCGTGACGCATGCTGCCGTCGTTCGAACCCATCTGGAGAGGTGACCATGAGCAACGCAACGAACGCGCCCGTTGACGGCGCAGCGCTGAACGACCCAGGCGAGTTCGTGGTCGCGATCGACACCGGCTCGCGGGCCAGACGCATCGCGTTCCGGGTCCTGGCGGTGATCACGACGCTGTGGATGCTGGCGCTGTCAGTCTTCGGCCTGCTCGAACTCGTGCTGATGTGGCTGCCCGGCGAGACCCTGATGTCGATGATCGACGACTTCACGGCCACTGACCTGTCCCACCGGTCGCACTTCATGAGCGTGGGTATAGTGGCGTGGGCAACGGTGCTGGCGATCGTGGTGCAGCTGCGCAAGCCGGCCCGTCGGGTGGCACCGATGTTGCAGCTGGTGGTGATCGCGATCGCCGCCGCAGTGGTGTTCGCCCTGAGCGGGACGTTCGGTGACTGGTTGCTGGCGGAAGCCACGATCCTGGTCCCGGTGCTGCTGTTGACCTGGCTGCACCCTCGGGCCCGGGACCTGGTGAGCAAACCCACGTTCGACCGTGCCATGTTCGCCCTCACAGCGGTGGCGGCGGTGCCGTGGTCGGTGTTCATCGTCAACCACGCCCGGCTGCAGCTGGCCAGCGCGGCGGGGGACTCCCACGCGGAGCTCGAGCACTGGGCGAACGCTGCGTTGATGGCGATCGTCATCCTGGCCTGCGGGTTCATCGGGTCCAGCGACCACGACGGGTGGCGGCTGCCTGCATGGATCGCGGCGGGCGCGTCACTGGTCTACGGCGTGCACTCGCTGGTGTTCCCTGATCCCTCCTCGGCGGCCTCGACCGTGTGGGCTGTGGCGGCGGTTGCCTGGGGGTTGGTGTTCGGGGTGAGCATCGTCCGCCGGTCACGTGCCGGCCAGCATGCAGTCACCCCCTAGTAGAGCGATGCGCGACGTTCCGTCGCTACCCGGTCGCTACGGCTTGCGTCCCCGTACAGTGAGATCGTGAGGTTCTGGGCCTCACGGGAGAGGTTGAGGCCATGGATGCTGGGGCCCGGGTTCCCAGCGACGTCGGTCCGCCGCGCAGTACGTGGTCCACCACGGCCGTCGTCGGGCTGGTCTGGGTCGTGGTGGCGGCCTCGGCGGTGGGTCGGTTGGTGTTGTTCGGACCGGTCGGCCGGTCGGTGGAGATGTCTGGTCCGGTGTTGCCGACCGACATCGTCGGCCCGCTTGTGGCGGCGGCACTGGCGAGCCTGGGTGGTCTGGTCGTGCTGCGTGGGGATGCGCGGCGGTACGGCTGGCTGATGCTGGCTTTGGCGGCGTCGGTCGGTGTGGTGGGCTTCGCCGGCCACTACAGCCTGTCCGCGCTGGCGGCCACACCTGAGGCGACCTGGCCGTTCACGGCGACTGCAGGGTGGATCCAGGACCTGTGGATGGTGTCGTGGCTGTTGGGGTTGCTGCTGTTGCCGGCGCTGTTCCCTGACGGGACCACAGCGTCATCTCGGTGGCGGCGTCCCGTCCGGTTGGCGGCCGCGGGTTGGGTGGCGCTCATCGTGATGTTCATGCTGACGGAGCGGACGCTGACCAACGTCTTCCTCGAGATGGACGACCCGCCGGCCAACCCGACGGGTGTGCTGCCGGTCCCCGAGATGGCCATCAACCTGGCCTGGGTGGCGCTGACGTTGGCGTCCATCGTGATCGGTATCGGCAGCCTGGTGACCCGGTGGCGTCGCGCCGAGCCGCAGCTTCGACAGCAGTTCAAGTGGGTGCTGTACGCGTTCGCGATGCTGTTGGCGGTCGCTGCCGTCGACCTGGGCAACCAGGTGACCGAGTCGGCGCTGGGGCTCGACCTCGGGCTGTCTTGGCCGATCAACGTCCTGTCGGCGATGACCGTCGTGGGGTTGGTCGTCGCCCTGGGGTTGGCGGTGTTGAAGTTGCGGTTGTACGACGTCGACCTGGTCATCAACCGCACCATCGTGTACGGGGCGCTCACGGTGGCCATCGTGGCGGTCTACATCGGCATGGTCGCGGGGGTCGGTGCCCTCCTGCCGCTGGACGAGACGCTCCTGTCGCTGGTGGCCACCGGGGTCGTGGCAGTGGCGTTCGCTCCGCTGCGGGCACGGGTGCAGCGGAGGGTCAACCGGCTGATGTTCGGACAGCGCGACGACCCGTACGCGCTGCTGTCGGGGTTGGGACGGTTGCTGGCCCGATCGGGCACGCCGGAGGCAACGCTGCAGAACCTGTGTGAGACCGTCGCGACCGCTCTGAAGCTGCCGGGGACCGCGATCGAACTGGCGCAGGACGGCGGCTGGATGAGCCGGGCGGCCTACGGGAAGGGGGTCGACGCCGACGGTGACGGGATCGTGGTACCGCTGGAGCACCAGGGGGAGGTGGTCGGCCGGCTGGTCGTGGCACCGCGGTCACAACGCGAGCCGCTGTCCGCGCAGGACCACCGGCTGTTGGAGGACATCGCACACCAGGCGGGAGCGTTGGCCCGTTCGGTGCGGCTGACCTCGGCGCTGCAGCGTTCCCGTGAACGGCTGGTGGCGGCCCGCGAGGAGGAACGCCGTCGTATCCGCCGTGACCTGCACGACGGGTTGGGTCCGTCGCTGGCCTCCCAGACGTTCCGGCTGGACGCCGTGCTCGAACGGCTCGGCGACGATCCGGACGGCGCGGCGGAGCTGTTGCTGGCGCTCAAGCACCACAACCAGGAGATGGTGGCCGACATCCGCAGGCTGGTGCACGAGCTGCGGCCACCGGCCCTGGACGAGCTGGGCGTGGCCGGGGCGCTGGCGGCTCACGCCGGCCAGCTCGAACGAACCGCACGCCTGACCATCGAGGTGTACACGACCCCGGACCCGCTACCGGTCCTGCCGGCCGCGGTAGAGGTGGCCGCCTACCGCATCGCCCGGGAGGCGATCACCAACGTCGTCCGCCACGCCGAAGCCACCCGCTGCACGGCAAGTCTTCAGGCCATGGGATCGACACTGTCCATCGTCGTCACCGACGACGGCATCGGACTCCAACGACCGGTGCGTCCTGGGGTCGGGCTGACCTCCATGCGGGAACGCGCCGAGGAACTCGGCGGGGCCTTCGAAGTGGCCCCGGCGCATCCCACAGGTACGCGGATGCGGACCACGCTGCCCATCACACGTCCTCGCTCGTCGAACCCCAACGGTCACGCCGCCGCGCCATCCGCGATCGGAGCACAACATGGGTGAGCGCGAGGCCACGTCGGCCATCCGCATCCTCGTCGTGGACGACCACCGGTTGTTCCGCGAGGGCCTGAGCGCCCTGCTGAGCGGAGCGTCAGACACCGAGGTCGTCGGAGAGGCCGACACCGGATCCGACGCGCTGGCTCAGATCGAACAGGTCGCACCGGACGTGGTGTTGATGGACATCATGATGCCCGACATGAACGGCATCGAAGCCACCCGGCGATTGCGGGCCGACCACCCCGACGTCGAGGTCGTCATGCTGACCATGCTGGAAGATGACGATTCGCTGTTCGCAGCGATGTGCGCCGGCGCCCACGGCTACATCCTCAAAGGCGCCGACACCACCGACGTGCTCCGCACGGTCCGCGCGGTCGCGGACGGGCAGGCGCTGTTCGGTCCGGCGATCGCCCGCCGCCTGACCACCCTGTTCCAGCACGCCCAAGGCAAGGGCATGTCGGTCGCCCCGTTCCCACAACTGACCGACCGGGAACGCGAGGTCCTGGACCTGATCGCCGAAGGGTTAAACAACCAGCAGATCGCTGACCGGCTGTACATCAGCCCCAAGACCGTCAGCAACCACATCTCCAACGTCTTCGCCAAACTCCACGTCGCCGACCGCGCCCAGGCCATCATCGCCGCCCGCGAAGCCGGACTCGGCCGTTCTCTGGGCGGATGAGACCGACGATCCCACGGCCCCCGCTGGGAGAAACGGGCGGAAACGCATACCAACAGTGCGCGTGCATGGTCCTCATCCAGATGCGCCACCCCTACTAGTAACGTAGTACCGCGTGCAGGATCGCCTCCGGGCTCACGACGGGGTCTGGACGTGTTCGGCGACGACGAGATTCCCGAACCCGGCTGATCGGTGTCATCCCGCGGCTACGGTAAGTTGTGGCGTCTTGTCGTCGGTGTGGTGGTGATCACGTGCAGTTCGGCTCATCGAAGGTCGTGGCCTGGCTGGCAGCGTCGGCGGCGCTGCTGGTGGCATTGGCGGTCGGTGTCGCACCGGCCGATGCCGCATCCGAACAGGCTGACACGGCCCAGGAACGGCGTGAACGGGTCCTCGCCTACTGGACGCCCGAGCGGGTGCGCAACGCGATCCCGCGGCTGCCTGTGGTGGACGGCATCCCCGCGCATCACCGTCCCGATCACGCCGGCGGGCCGGGCGGTGGGGACGACGGCGACGGCGACAGTGGCGGTGACGTGACCGGCGCGCCGTGGAACGACACGTCCGAGAAGGGGATGGTCGGCGAGACGACCGGCAAGGTGCTGCTCACCATGGACGGCACCGACTACGTCTGCTCGGGCAGTACCGTCGCCAGCCCCGCCGGAGACAGCGTCGTGCTAACCGCTGGGCACTGCGTCCACGACGGCGACAACGAAGAGAGGTCGTGGGCGACCAACTGGATGTTCATCCCCGCCTACGAGGACGGCGGCAGCTTCTCCTCCTGCGCCGATACCACCTACGGCTGCTGGACCGCAGAGATCCTGACCACCACCACCGCCTGGTACAAGA
This sequence comes from Actinomycetota bacterium, assembly GCA_030777325.1. Classification (GTDB taxonomy): domain Bacteria; phylum Actinomycetota; class Acidimicrobiia; order Acidimicrobiales; genus YB1-3. The sequence continues at coordinate 20,024 of JALYGF010000034.1, forward strand.
CGGGTGACTTCGCAGACGACGCCGGCTTCGCCAACATGGCCCCCGGCGGCAAACAGGAGTCGTCCGCCCTGAACGTGGTCGACGAGATCGGCTCGCAGGCCATCACGTTCGATCATGCGGTGGCCGCAGCGACGATCTACGCGTTCGGGTACCCGGCCGCCCAGAAGTACAACGGCCGCGACCTGATCTACTGCGCCGGTAGCGCCGTCGACGGTGTGATCGCCGGCACGGCAGGGTTGGACTGCGACATGACCGGCGGCTCCAGCGGCGGTCCGTGGTACGCCAGTTTCGACGAGACGAGCGCCACCGGCACGGCCGTGTCCGTCAACAGCCACATCTTCCGGTCCATCAAGGACCGCATGTTCGGGCCCGTCTTCGACAGCGACGAGCAAGCCGCCTACGAGCTCGCCTACAACGACGGGACCGGCTCCGGCGCCCAGAGCAGTCCCTGACCTAAACCGCGCGCACGACGTCTCGTCTAGGGCCCGAACCCCCACGGAGGCCTCCGGAGTGTGCAGTCTGTGCCGGGATAGGGCGTGAGTTGGAGCCGGATCGTCGAAAGGCAGGTCGGGGCAAGGGCCGCCGACTTCATAGGAGATGTCGCAGACCTGTGGCAGGCTTCGCATCGAGGCCACGGGCAGAAACATCGTGGCGCATCTGTCGACGGTCCCTGCCCACACCGTTTGATCTTCTCCGGCCGCGGGAACAGGCCGCCGTTCTCCACCAGCTTGTCGCCGCCCATCCCGCACTCGACCACGAGCTCGCGCAGCTCGCACTGGCGTACCTGGAGGACGTCAACGCCGATCAGGTGGCCCAGCGAGTGACCGAGCGTCTTGCCAGTCTGCCCGTGACAGCGCTCGCCGCCCGTGCCGGCAAGCAGCCCGGCTGCTACGTACACGAAACCGATGCAGCATGCCAACTCGTGGAGGAAGCGCTCGAGCCGTTCGAGGACGACCCGTGGCGGTGCGTTGGCCTCCGGGTCAACGACGCTGCGAAACGACAGCTTGTGGGCCTGCTCGAAGGCCTGTACCGCGGCCGAAATCCGGACGCCGGCAGCGTGCTGGCCTACGCAGGTCCCGACCTCCCACACGAGCACGCCACGTGGCTGATTGATAGCGCGATTGAGTCGGTGTCGACCTCGACGTGGACGCTGTCGAACAGCGATGCCCGGGATGGGTCCTACGCCATCATCTACGCGACCAGAACTGATCCACCATCCCTCCGATCCGTGCTGACCACCATGGAACGCCGACACGATTACGGCCCAATCTCCGTGGCGAGGGATCCGCGAACACGGTCCAAGCCGGGATGGACCACCCTCGCGGGACATCCGGTAACCGCAGAATCTCCTATAGCGTCAAGCGGACCCTGGGCCTGCTTCATCCAGGACGTGAACGGGATGCGGCAGGCCGGTGCCAGGTTCGAGGGCGGGTAGCGGTTCCGCACGGGTGCCGGGGACCAGTCCCGAGGGCCTGATTCCCAGGACCTCTGATCACGCCATAGTTCGCGCGCGGCGCAGTGGTTGCGAACAGAGAATCTCGACGAGACGGGCGCGTACAGAAAACGCTGTCAATGGCTGTCCGCACCCAGTCACCTCCAGCACCTGCAGTGCCCGGCGAAGGCTGCCAACTCCTCGTATCCACGAGAACCCTCTGTTCCGACGGTCTCGGCGCGGCAGCCAGCGCGCTCCTGCATCGCCGACATGACCCGCCAGAACTCCACGAGCGCCCCGAGCCGTGGCCCTTCCCGGCTTGGGTTGAACTCGACGGACCCGGCCATGGGACATGGGGCCGCGCTGGGTTGAGCCGGGCCATCCCCTCCGTGGTCCGCTGTCAATGAGTCGATGGGGTGACCCTCCGCCTCCCGATGTATCGCAGTTCGCGGGCCACGTTCCAGGTCGGCAGCGCGCAGGCACATGACGCGACCGTCGCTGACCGTGATCACGATCTGATCGCCGGGTCCTGCCGTCCCCACTCGCTCAGCCGATGTTCCAGCGGTCGGACACGAAGCGTTTCGTCGTTGCTCGTCGGCGGTGGGCACGGGGGGAGCGGCGGTCGGGCGACGTGTGGTACCCGATGGTTGGCGTCCTATCCTCCGGGCTGGCCTGGCTGGTCGGTGGGTAGCGTCAGCACACCGGGTGTGGGATCGGAGACGAACAGCGAGAAGTTGGCGATGAACAGGTGCTGGTTGTCCCGCCTGCCTGCCCCGAACGTCATGGTGCTGGGCTGGTTGAGACCGTCGTCAGCGGTAGCCAGCGTCTCAATCGTGCCGTCGTCGGTGAGCACGCGCATCACCGTGTTCTGGATGCCGCTGGCCGCGTAGATGTTGCCGTGAACGTCGAGAGCGATGCCGTCGACGCCGACGAGCGCGGGCGACTCGGCCAGGATCGAGGGCTGGCCAGCGCTGCCGTCTGGCTGGACGGGAATGCTCACCAGCAGCCCCTTCTCGGCGTTGGCGACCACGACCCGGTCATGGCGGATCGCGATCCCGTTGGCACCGATCGGGAACCCGAACCCGAAGGCGCCGTTGCCTTCCAGCAGCGGGTGCTGCGCCCACAGCTGGGCGACACCCCCCCGCGGGATCCGCCACACGGCGCCGTCGATGGTGTCGGTCGCGTAGACGGTGCCGCGCCGGTCGAGGGTGACGTCGTTGGCGAGCGTCATCGCCTCCGTTCCTGGCAGCCTGGAGGCGGTCCCGTCACGCGCCACGCGGACGACACCGCGAAGGGCGGGGTCGGTCCTGCCGGCCTGCAACTCCAGCGCCGTCGCGGCCGCGTACACGACACCGGTCGCGTCGACGGTGAGCCCGGCTGGCCGGGTCCCTGGGTCCAACGTGACCACCACGGTCCGGTTCCCGCCGGGGGCGATCTTCACGATCTCGTCCCGGAAGGTCAGGCTGACGTACAGGTCGCCGGTTGGATCGGTGGCGATGCCCTCGGGGAACTCCCCGGCGGCGGGGTCGAAGTCGACGACGGTCTGTACGTGGCCGTCGGCCATCGCAGTGCCGCCCGGTAGGGCGAGCAGCGCGGCCAGCACGAGTGGGAGGACGGCTCGGGTGCGCATGAGGGTTCCTCCTTCGGCTCAGGTCTCGGGGAAGCGGTCGAAGCCGGCGACAGGGCGACTGACGGTCACCGACACGCCCGAGCCCGCCAGCTGCCGCATTTGTTCGAGCAGTTCGGGCGTCGGTGTGCCGTAGATGCGGATCGCATACGAGTCGACGTCGAGGTACCTGCCAGCCGCACGGATGCGGTCTTCGATGAGCTGCATGTGGAACGCCATGTTCTCGGCGTTGGCGTGCACCTGGACGGTGGTCGCCTCGGAGCCGTCCTCGCTGATGTGCTCCGCGAAGTACAGCATCTTCGGTTCCTTGTCGCGGACGATGTCCATGACCTCCCGGAACTTCTCCAGGTAGGCCTCTTCCTGACCCGGCTTGATCCTGTAGGTGTTGATGAAGATGAACGGCTCGGCCATGACGGTCCCCTTCCGGCTGGTGAGGTGTCGTGTCAGCTGGATGCCAGCCGGGTGAAGCCGGCCAGGTGCTCGGGGCTGTGGGTCAGTTCCACCCCGAACTGGCGCATCCCCCCCAAGGTCGGGGTGTTCAGGGGTCCGTACGCCAGCGACCGCTCGGATCCTCGTTCGAGGTGCTCGTAGGCCGTGACACCGTGCTCGGCCACGACGGCTTTCATCCACAGGTCCATCGAGTCGGCGTCGGGGTGCAGCTGGACGGCATGGACCGTGCGCTGGTCCTTGCCGAGGTAGAGGTGGAAGGCCAGCACGTCGGGGTGGACGCGCTCGGCGAAGGCCGCGTGCTCCCGGGCGTACTGCCGGTAGGCCGCCAGGTGCCCGTCCTGGATGTGTGCCGAGAAGATGTGTAGCAGTGGTGTGCTCATGGGGTGCCCTTCGTGAGGTGCCAGCGAGGATGCAGGTGAGCGCTAACGCACCGCTAACGCACCGGGGACCCCGGGACCCGCCTCGGCCGGCGCGGCGTATGGTTCCTCTGTGGGAACGGAAGGCCGTGCGGTGGAGCTGCGGGTGCTCGGGCCGTTGCAGGTCGTCGTCGACGGCCAGCCCGTGACGTTGCCGGGCGGGCGGATCCGCTCGCTGCTGGCTCTGCTTGCGCTGCACCCGCAGCAGGTGCTGTCGACCGACCGGCTGATCGACGAGCTCTGGGGCCGCGATCCCCCGCGGACGGCCGGCACGGCACTCCAGGTGCTGGTCTCGAAGCTGCGGAAGCAGCTCGAGCCGGACCGGGCTCGCGGCGACCCGCGGAGGGTCCTGGTCACCCACGCGCCGGGATACGTGCTGGCGATCGACCGGGAGGGGGTCGACGCCCACCGGTTCCGCCGGCTGGTCGGTGACGCCATCGATATGCCGGCGTCGGTGCGTGCCAGCCGCCTGCGCACCGCCCTGGACCTGTGGCGCGGGCCGGCGCTGACCGACTTCGCCTACGAGCCGTTCGCGCAGGCGCCGATCGCAGCCCTCGACGAGCTGCGGATGACCGCGCTGGAGGCCCGCATCGCCGCCGACCTCGAGCTGGGCCGCCACAGCGAGCTGGTCGCCGAGCTGGAGGAGCTGGTGGCAACCCACCCGCTGCGTGAGGAGCTGCGGGCCCAGCTGATGGTGGCGCTGTACCGGTGCGGACGGCAGGCCGAGGCGCTGGACGTCTACCGGGCGACCCGGGACCTGCTGGTGCAGGAACTGGGGACGGAGCCGGGACCGCGTCTGCGAGCCCTCGAGCGGGCGGTGCTCGATCACGACCCGTCGCTGGAGGTGATCGCGGGTGACCGCGTCACGCGCACCTCCGAGGGCCAGGGAGCTGCATCTGGCGCGTGGTTGCACGCTGGCCGGCGGACCGTCACGGTGGTGTTCGCCGACCTGTCGCTGGTACCCGAGTGGAACGCCGGCGAGCCCGCCGATCCCGAAGCGGTCCGTCCTGTCGTCAGCGGTGTCCAGGCCACCGCACGGCAGGTGTTCGGGCAGTACGGCGGCACCGTCGAGGGGATCGTCGGCGACGTCGCCGTGGCGGTGTTCGGCCTGCCGGTGGCGCACGAGGACGATCCGCTGCGTGCCGTGCGGGCGGCCGCGGCGCTGCGGGCTGGCCTCGCGGACCTCGACGACACCGTCGACAGCGACCAGGGATGGCGCGCCGCTGTCCGCGTGGGGATCGCCACCGGCGAGATCGTGGTCGGTGACCCGACGGCTGCCGGCGCGTCCGGACCGACGGCAGGACGGGCTTCGCGGCTCCAGCAGGCCGCGCGCGACGGGGAGGTGCTGCTAGCGGACACGACCCGCCGGCTGGTCGAGGACGCCGCCGTCCTGGAACCGGTGGACCGCCCGTCGGACGCAGCCAAGGACGGCTCGGTGTGGCGGCTGGTCGAGGTCGCCACCGAACCGGTCGCGGCGGCGCAAGCCGGCACCGAACTGGTCGGCCGTGAGGACGAGCTGGCCGAGCTGCACGAGGCGTTCGGGAACGTGATGCGGCAGGCACGGGCCGGTCTGGTCACGGTGGTCGGGGAGGCCGGCGTGGGCAAGTCCCGGCTGGCGCAGGCGTTCGCCGAGTCGGTGTCCAGTGAGGCGCGCGTGGTGACGGGACACTGCCGGGCGTACGGTGCCGGCCTCACGTTCTGGCCGCTGCGCGAGTTGGTCGCCGACCTCACCGACCGGGCCGGCCGAGCCGGGCTCGACCGTCTGCTGGACAGGGAGCCGCACGGGCGGTCACACGCCGGGGTCATCGCGGCCGCCACGTCCCTGAGCGACGAATCCCTGCGACGGTCCGGCGACCTGTTCGTCGCCGTGAGACAGATGCTGCAGGTGGCGGCCCGTGAGGCGCCACTCGTCGTGGTGGTCGAGGACGTCCACTGGGCGCAGCCAACCTTCCTCGACCTGCTCGAGTACCTCGCCGGATCGCTGCGGGCCCAGGTCCTGCTGGTGTGCCTGGCACGTCCGGAGCTGGGCGAGACGCGGCCGCGATGGGCGGCCGACATCCCGTCGGCCGCCACGGTCCGCGTCGGACCGCTCGGAACCGCGGCCAGCCGCCGACTGGTCTTCGCTCGCCTGGCCGGCCGCCTCCTGCCCCCCGAGGCGGTCGGACGCATCCTGGCGATGGGACAGGGCAACCCGCTGTTCCTCGAGCAGCTGCTCGCGACCGTCCGGGACGGCCAGGAGTTGGTCGTCCCGCCCACGGTCCAGGCGCTGCTCGCTGCCCGTCTCGACCGGCTGGGACCGGCCGAACGTGACCTGCTGCGCTGCGCCTCGGTGCTCGGTGTCGACGTCCGGATCGACGCGCTGCGGGCGCTGGTGCCCGACGAGGCGCAGGAACACCTCGACCGCCACGTGGAGGCACTGGAGGACCGCCAGCTGATCCGCCGCGTCGGGGGCCGCAAGGGTGGCGCCGGGTTCGACTTCCGGCACGTGCTGATCCAGAAGGCCGCCTACCGCACCGTGACCCACGCTGCGCGGGCCGAGCTCCACGAGCGACTGGCAGCGTGGGTCGAGACCGAGTCCGGCGTGGCGGCGGCAGAGGCCGAGGAGCTCGCCGGCCTTCATCTCGAGCAGGCCGTCCGCAACCGGCGCGAGCTGGGCTGGGTCGACACCGCCACCGACGAGCTCGCGGTGCGGGCCGGTGAGCGGCTGGCCGGAGCCGGGCTGCGCGCCTACGAGCGCTTCGACGTGCCGGCCTCCGAGAACCTGTTGTCACGCGCCCGGGCGCTGCTGCCGCCGGACCACCCCCGACGGCCGTCGGTGCTGCGACGGTTGACCGAGGCGTACCCGGTGATGGGCCGACCCGAGGACGCCGCGGCTTGCTTCGAGGAGCTGCTCGACCTGGTCGGCCGGGACGGCGCCTCCCCGGCGTCGCGAGGTGTACGGCTGGAACAGATCCGCTTCCGGCTGATTACCGGCCCCGATCCCCACCCGATGGCCACGATCCAACAGCAGGTCGAGGATGCCCTGGCGACCTTCGAGCGGGACGGCGACGACGTCCGAGTGTCCCAGGCGCACTACCTGCTCGCGTCGGTGCACCTCCGGGCCGGACGCATGGCCGAGCTCGCAGAAGTGGCGTGGCGTGGCATCCAGCGGGCCGAGCGCACCGGGGACCTGCGGGAGCGGCTGGGTGCTCCTTGGTGGGTGGTGTTCCACCTGCTCCACGGCCCGACCCCCGCGCCGGAGTGCATCACCCGGTGTGAGGAGATCATGGACGTCGGGGGCTTGGAGCATGTCGGGGTGATGGCCGCGCTGGGCCACTTCCGGGCGATGGTCGGCGAGGTCGACGAAGGCCGCCGGCTGGTGGTCCGCGCCCGCGATCTCCTCCGGGAGCGGATCCGCCTCCCACGGCCGCTGTCCTTCATCGGTCAGCAACGCGCAGGGATAGAGTTGCTCGCAGGCGAACACGTCGCAGCCGCCGACGCGCTGAGGGAGGCGCTCGACGTTGCGCTGCGGGTCACCGAGCGTGACGAGGCCGGCCAGATCGCGGCCAGGCTGTCGCTCGTGCTCTCGCGGGGAGCGGAGCGCGACGAGGCGAGACGCCTCGCGGCACTCGCGACCGAGCAGGCCCCCGCGGAGAGCGTTGGCGCGCAGGGGCTGGCCCGCGCTGCGCGAGCGCGCGTCCGTCTCGATCAGGATGACGCGTCGAGCGCGGAGCACCTCGCGCGCGAGGCCTCCACCCAGGTCCCCGACGACATGCTGGGCCTCCGGGCCGAACTACACCTCGTCCTCGGCGAGATCATCGCCTCCCAGGGACGAGAGGACGACGCCCGGGGCGCGTTCGACACCGCGCTGACCCTTCTCGAGCGCAAGGGCAACGTCCTTGGAGCGGACCGGGTCCGCCGTCTGGTCGCGCCGTCCAGGACGCCCGATAACGACCGCGGCGACGATCCACACAGTGCGGGCTCAGGTCACAGGCCGAGCGAAGTCGCCGCGAGTTGGACGGGTGCCGGCCGAGACACGACGCCCGTGCAAGCGCACCACCTTGGGCAGCATGGCCACGGCGCTGTTACCCGTTGATACCCTGCAGCACCACGATCGGATCGACCCGTGCATGGCCGTCCGATGAGGCAGGACACCTATCGCGGTCGTTCCCAATGCCAGACCCGCGGCGCCCTCGCCCGGATGGACGTCGCCAACCGGCTGCGCGTATGGGCCCCTCTGCGACCATCGCTGATGTCCGTAACCACTGCGACCAAACGCGTCCGAGTGCGGCCCAAACGGCCCCGCTTCCAACCGGATCGCCGATGCGGTCCTGTGGCCGACAGGCCGCGATTTCGCAAGGACGTTCTCGCGCGACGTTATCGCGCGCTCCGTGCTCAACGATCGCACCATCGCGCCGCCCAGATCAGGGGACTAGGGCGCGCCCGGAGCAAGCATTCGGTCGGTTCGAATATGACACGTCTACCAGCATAGCAGATCCACCAGCAGTCACACCTAATTGGTAACGTCCCGCAAGAGAGAGGCGCAACGACATGGCAGGTCGCGAACTCAAGCAACTCTTCGAGGCATTCCGGAACGGGGATGAGCTCGCGTTTCGCCGCGTCGCCCAACAAGTCATCGAGGAGGAGGAAGCGAAGCAGCATCTCGCACTCGCCCGAGATCTGAAGAAGATCATGGCCGGGGGTGCGCACGATGCAGTCCAGGGAACGGTCCAACTCCCCGCTCCTCCCACAGATCGAGACAACGACTGGCCATTGGCCGAAGTGCGTCATCCGTCCCGATACTTCAGCGACCTCGTGCTAGCAGGCGAGACCCAGGATCTCCTCGCTGGTCTCGCCCGGGAGGTTGTCAAGTGGGCCGATCTGCGCTCAGCAGGTGTGCCGCGACGGAAGCGGGTGCTGCTATACGGCCCTCCAGGATGCGGAAAGACCACTGCTGCAGAAGCCTTAGCAGCCGAGATTGATCGTCCGATCGTGGTTGTCCGGCTAGACGCCGTCATCTCGTCGTACTTGGGAGAAACGGCGAGCAACCTTCGCCGACTCATCGAGTACGCGAATGACGGTCCGTTCGTCGTGCTCTTCGATGAGTTCGACGCTCTAGGCAAGGTCCGCGATGACCCGACCGAGCACGGCGAGATCAAGCGGGTCGTCAACGCCTTCCTCCAGATGCTTGATGCCTATGACGGGGCGAGCCTCATCCTGGCGGCCACCAATCACGAGCAACTTCTCGACCCCGCCATGTGGCGCCGGTTTGATGACGTAATCGAATTCCCGCAACCCACGGTGCATCAAGCCCGCCAACTCCTTCGCCTGAGACTCCGCTCCATGTCCAAGCGCGGACTCGACATCGAGGGAGCCGCTTCGGAGCTCCGCGGGCTTCCACATGCTGCAGTGGAGATGGCGGCTCACGCGGCCATGCGCAGAGTAGTAGTAGAGGGGCGCAAGCAGATCAGGGCCACCGACCTGGAACACGCCGTCGGAGATGTCAAGCGACGACCCTGGTAGTAGACAGCGGCAGCGGGGGCCACATTGGCAGACCATCTACTTCTTCCGGAGCCACGCCGGCTCGACAGCCGACGAGCGCGAGGCGGTGGCGGCGAACCGCCATCCCGAAACCCAAGGCGACACGGACAGACCCTAACGGCGCAGGTCGAGGCGGCCGTAGCCGAACGCCGCCGACCTTCGGTCGAAGGTGTCGACCCAAGATTGGTCTTCAAGGTGCGGAGTCGAACCCGCCTCGGGGACGATGAGCTTGGGCGCCGAGGCTTGTCTCTACTTGGCGACACCCTCGACTGGCAATACGTGGTGTTGCCGAGCGACGCGGAAGCGTCGGCCCTGCGGGACGACCTCGATCGGTACGCGACCGGACCTGATGAGGAAGGTGGCAGGGGACCGCTCAGTAGCTTCTTCGACCTCGTTGACTCCATCGAGCCGTACGGCGTGGAGGATCGGCGCGGGCCCGGCATCCCAACAGATCTCGCCGTCATCGAAGGCACCCTGCTGGTCGATGCCACCATTTGGCCGGCACCCGATGCTGACGAGGTCCTTCGTCGCTTGGACGAAGTCCGACGGGTGCTCGAGGTCCTCGGCGGGCAAGAAGTCGCCTTTGACGCTCGCCCCCAAACCACGGTGATCCGGGTACGCGTCGACTCGGAGACGCTGGCCGAGCTCCTCGAGTTGGCGGTGATTGAGCGCATCCGTACGCCTCTCCGGCCGTTGGTCGATCCGTCCGACTGGCTTCGGGCCGAGGTCGACGACTTCCGCCAGACGGGACAGCTCGAGGAACCGGTTGGCGTCCTCGATGACGGTGTGACCACCGGGCATCCGCTCATCGCCGATCTGGTCCGGGCGGCGTACGAGGTCCCCGACTCTTACTCCTGGGCAGACCATGGACCTCACGGGACGATGGTCGCCGGCCTCGCGGCCTATGGGGACTTCGAGACTGCGATGAGCGAGGGCCGGGATGAGCTGCCCGTCGCAGCGCCGCTCGTGATCGGGCGGATCCTGGAGCCGGATCCGGATGCCGCCGATGCGTGGGTCACGAGGTTTCCCGAGACCTCCACCCCTCACGTGACTATCGAGGAGGCCATCCGCCGGCTCCACGACCGAGAAGGCGTTCGCGTCTTTTGTCTAGCGGTGGCCGACCCCGCCCCCTTCGAGGGTCCGCACGTTGAAGTCTTGACCGCGACCCTCGATGGCATAGCTCGCGAGCTTGGAGTGGTGGTCGTGCTTCCCACGGGAAACGCAACCACGTCATTGCGCGGGGAAATGGGCGACGGGAGCCACGCGTTTCACGACTACCCCTTCTACGCTACTGCTGCCGAGCATCGCGTCGCGGAGCCGGGCCCGGCCGCACTCGCCGTTACGGTCGGGAGCGTGGCGCAGTCTGATGGTCCCGCCACACCCGGCACCCCCGACGCCACAACGGACGTCCGGACTCGCGCCATTGCCGGACGCCACGAGTTGTCACCGTTTTCGCGCGCGGGCCCCGGTGTGGGAGGTGCGGTTAAGCCCGACGTCGTTCACTTCGGTGGGAACTGGGCGTGGACGGAACATGACACCGTCGCCCCCCGGAACCCCGGGCTCAGCACCGTTTCGTTGAACTCGCGGGCGGCCGAAACTGGCCGTCTGTTCGCGGTCGGCTCTGGTACGAGCTTCGCCGTGCCGCGGGTCGCCAGGCTGGCCGCCGCGATCTGGTCGACGTACACGGACGCGTCGGCGAACCTGGTCCGAGCTCTCATCGGAAGCTCGGCCAGGAGTGCCCCAGAGGCAGTCGAGGGGTTGCAGGACATCGAGGAGCTCACCGCTCTGGGATATGGGCTCCCAGACGAGCACTGCGCGGTGGCTTCAGACCCCAATCGGGTCGTCATGTTGCACGAAGGATCCCTCGCGGTCGACACCACCGTCGTTCATCCCGTACCCGTGCCACCAGACTTCGCCTTCGGCAAATCGAGCCGGAGCCTGACGGTCTCGGTCGCGTTCGATCCCCCTGTGCGCCGACAGCGCCGCGAGTACCTAGCGGGCAGGATGCGGTTCGACCTCCTGAGAGCAATGGAGCTCCAAGACGTCATCGACATCTATCAACGCCAGCCACCCGAAGTAGATGACCGTCTCGATCTACCTACCAACCGCCGGAGAGTGAAGAACCTCCTGCCGGGATCCGACCGGCTCAACGACAGCACCCTGCTGGTTCGTCGGTGGCGCGCCGACCATGCGCGATCGATGGACGTCGATGATGGCGACACCTACTTCCTAGCCGTGACCCACACGTGTGCGCCGTGGGCCGACGCAATGCTTGATGAGTACGAGAGCCAGAGCTACGCCCTCGTCATCGAGTTGCACGATGAAGGACGGGTTGACCTCGACCTGTACACGCTCGTCCAGGAGCAGGTGCGTCTGCCAGCTCGGGTTCGGATGCGTGTCTAGGGTCATCGCGCGCGATGCTCAGAGGCATGCGGCCTCGCCCTGCCGACGGGCCAACGCTGCGGGGGATGCGGGGGCTGCACCCAGGGCGTACGGCGAAAATCCGTAAGCAGACGCGCTCTTGCAAGGCGCTCAGGAGTAGTCCATGACCTGGATCATCGACAAGCACGGACGCTACTTCGGCTACATGGAATTCGTAGACGTTCTCCGCCGCCTCGAAACCGGCTGGCGTCGCGGCGAATCGGACTTTCGGATCGATGTCACGGGGTTCCACGTCTTCTACCCCGACGGGATGTGCCCGCTCATCGCCACACTCCGACATCTGCAAGCCCATGGTCGCCGCGTTCATCTTGAGCTTCCGCGCTCGACTGAGATGTATCGCTACTGGGAGATCGCTGGATGGATTCCGGCGCTCGAGGGAGAGCCGGCCCCTGCCGCCCGCCCCGGCAGCACATACCTGCCAATGTCCGGATATCGGAACGGCGTCGAGTTGAACGACCTCGTCGACACCTCGCTCCGCATCGTGGCTGAGTCCGGTGCATTCCCCACCGGTGTCCTGACGGCGTTCGAGTGGTCGCTGAACGAGATCGCCGACAACGTTCTGGTCCACGCTGATTCCGACGATGGGGGGTGGATGCAGTTGAACCGCTTCCCCGAGAAGAACCACGTTGAGTTTGTCGTCGCGGACACCGGACGAGGTATTCGAGCGTCGCTGGCCGAGTCCTATCCCACGCTCACAAGCGACATAGATGCGATCGACTTGGCTGTGCAGAAAGGGACGACTCGCAACCGGGACATCGGCCAAGGCAACGGGCTCTCAGGTGCGGCGAGGATCGCCACGAGTTCGAACGGTTGGCTCAATCTCCATTCCGGTTCTGGCCAATTGCGACTCCTACAGGGCGATGCACACCAGGCCACCGTCGCAACGCTCACGGGAACCGTCGTCACGGTGACGCTTCCTACTGACCGGCCGATTGATCTGTCAGAGGCACTCTGGGGCCATGTGCCTACCCCGGCCTTCGAGCTCGAGTACGTGGGTGACCATGGGATCGAATTTCGTGTTGCTGAGCATGCGTCGAACTTCGGCAACCGCGAGACGGGTGCACGGCTACGTAACAGGCTCCTGAACGTGATGACCGAGTCCCCTGAGGAGCCTGTGGTCATCGACTTCGACGGCATCGATCTCGTGAGCGCGTCCTTCGCCGACGAGTTCGTGGCGAAGCTCGTACGCGAGATGGGACCTATGCGGTTCTTCGGGAGGATCAAACTCCGCAACGTCACCGGATTCATCAGCGACACGCTCGATCGTGTCATTTCGCAGAGGCTGGCCGACGAATAGCGCGATCGGGATTGGGGCTACTCCGGCTCAGAGCGTGGACTGTCCGGCAACTGCTTGTATGGAGAAGGTCGGCGGTCGCGCTCCGCTTGCCAATCTAGGACCCGGAACGTGAGGCAGCATCTCTTCTTCCGAGCGAGGCGAGCGTGAGCACGCTGTGCGCCACGGACTCGATCGACTCGCGCAGTTGTTCGTCGCCGCCGGACAAGTTGATAGTTCCCGCGTGCAAGGTGACGTCGCTCCCTACGACTCGGACGACGGCGCTAGGAGGAGTGTCATGGGCAAGGCAGTAGATGAGCAGCCCATGGCGCAACTGGAGTGCCGTAGCGTAAGCGAGAAGCTGGTAATAGTCGCCACTTCTTGCAGTCGCACCTCGAAGCAACTTGTACTTGGCGTCCCCCACGAGAACCAGCTCGCCGTCGATGCGGAACTCGAGGTCGGGCCACATCCGCACGCGGCGGTCGCGGTCCAGCCACCGGGTCGGTTCGGCGATGACATCAAGGCGTCCACGAAGCGCGCGTCGAAGCCTGCGTGTGACGAAGTCCTGAAAGAGGTCGTTCATGTTGAGCATGAATGATCCGGCCGAGGTAGCCCCAGGCTGATCGACCACGGTTAGGTTCCGTAGGACGACGGCCGCGAGTCTCAGCGCTGGTTCGTAGTAGGCGTTCAGCCGGGTGAGCGGGAACTCATCGATCTCATGTGGAGACACCGCGACATCGGAGACGTCGTGGAGCCGGCCGAGCTCTCGAGACATCACGCGGCGGGTTTCGATGCCCACTCCTGGGAGATGGAGGAGGCGCGACAGCGCACTCTTGATCGCACGGTTCTCGAGAATGTCGGCGGAATACTCCTCGTACGCCACGGGGAGGGGAAAGACCAGCCCCGGTTGGCGTGCCAGCTCAGCGAACCTGATCCGACCCCGTAGTGCTGGCTCTCGGCTCGTGCGCGGCACGTAATCACGTCGGATGCCTTGCCCGAGCGTTCGCTCGACAGTGCGAGCGAAGAACGAGGCCAGGGCCGGCAAGATGCGAGCCTGCGTCGCGAACGAGAAGACCTCGGGCTCCCAGGCCGTACGGGGCAGACCGGTGTCCAACATGAGCAGCACGTTGTCTAGGCCGACCTTCGGGCGAACCAAGACCTCCAAGTCGTCGGTCACGAACGTCCCGACCCAATGGGTGGCCTTCACCTCGAAGACACCGTCTTGGGATGTAGCCAGAACCTGCAAGCGCCCTCTGCCGAGGCGACTGATCGTCGCTGCCGCCCTAGAGGACATCCGTACGGGGCGAGCCTCGTACTCGTCCAGAACCTCGACGCGAGTCACGGCTCGACTTCGTCGGGAGCTGGACCGTCCGGTAGGTCGGACTGGTCGGCCACGACCGGCTGCTCCGAGCGGAACCGTCGCAGCACCTCGGACCAGCTGTACCGCTTCAGCTCATCCCACTCGCCGTAGAGATGCTCCTCAATGCGTGGGTAGATGTCGTAGGTCCAGATGCGGCGCAACCTGTCCTCATCGAGGTTGTGCTCCATGAAGTAGCTGGGGCCGAGTTTCAGATGCGGGCCGCCGAGACGCTCTTCGAGTTCGTCGTTCACCATGGCCACCAGATCGGCCACCCAGCCAGGCTCGCCGTGCCGATCCAGCCAGCGTTCGAGTAGCCCCGTCAGCGGACCGGAATCAGGCAAGAACGGCACGAAGTGGAAGCGGCGTCGGAGCGCGACATCCACCAAGGCGATCGACCGATCGGCGGTGTTCATCGTGCCGATGACGAGCACGTTCTTCGGCAGAACGAACAACTCATCAGGGCGATACAGAGGGTTGACACCCTCATCGCGGTACTCGAGCAGGTACAGGAGTTCGCCGAAGACCCGCGGCAGGTTCGCACGGTTGAGTTCGTCGATGACCAGCACGTGGTCGACTCCGGGAGCCTCCTCGGCGGCTTCAGCCAGACGAGCCAGCGGCCCCTTCACGAGCCGGTACGTCAGTGCGTCGCCAGCCGAGTCCGGTCGGAAGCCCTCGACGAAGTCCTCGTAGGAGGTTGAGGGATGGAACTGCACGATGCTCCGCCGAGTCGCGTCGGGGGCCAGCATCTCGGCGAGTCGGCGCGCAAGGAAGGTCTTGCCCGTGCCTGGCGGCCCGTAGAACACCACCTGGCCGCGGTCGCGAAGCAGTGACACGACCTCCTGGAGGAAGCTCTCATCGAGTAAGACCTCGTCGGCGAGACGGCCGAGGACGTCCTCGGAGCCTCGAGGCGCTGCTTCGTCCTGGGCGCGCTTCCAGTACAGGAACTGCCCCATCCCCCATGCATCGTCGTCGAAGTGCGGTTGGAGGACGCTCCGAAGGGCATCGTTGGCAGCCACCTGCCTGGAGCCGCGGGACCCATCTGCGACATCCGGATGCTCGACCCCCAGAAGGTCGAGCATCGCGAGCTTCCCCATCTCCCCCGTGTACGGGAAGACGGGCACATAACGCTCAGGGTGCGCCACCGACAGAAGCTTCATCACGACGGACTCCCCAAGTCCGTACACGCCCAGGTCATCCTGGTCGAGGACGCGGTCGATCCTCGTGGGGTCGTTGTCCTCTCCCCAGAGCAAGTACCGAACCGCGTGGGTGAGCCTCGACAAGTCATCTGGACCGGCTTCCCCAAGGAAGGTGTTCAACCTCGACTGCGGGCCTGGGTTCCCGTAGCGCTTGCCGTTGATCAACAAGCGGAACGTGTCCAGATCCAAGTCCTGCAGGGACTCCGGCGTCAGTCGCGCGGCCATCTCGTCACGTTGATCGTGGTGCCATCGATCCTTCTCCTGGGGGTACGGACGGGATCGCTTGAACGCCTCCACCTCGTCGGCCAGGTCCGACCCCGGCGGCACCGACCCCGACGCGTGCTTCTCGTCGATGCCCAGTCGTTGCACAATCATGCCCAAGACATCCTTGAGCTCTTCGACCGTCTCCAGAACATCGTCGCGGAAGTCCAGGCCGTCCAGCGCGTCCCCATTCGGGAACCAACGACCGATGAAGGTCTCGTTACCGGGGAACGTCTCAGCCGCGGGCCGTAGCCGGTCACCGGTTGCATGGCCGCGGATCTCGATGAACTCGATCCCCTCAGGAAGGGCCTCGGACGCCAGCGCTGCCACTTCACGATGCCATCCCGAGCCTGCATAGCCCGCATGCAGCCCAACCGCGACGCCGGACCTCGTGGCCCATACTCGGAAAGCCGGCGCTGCGATGTCGCCCTCGAACTCCAGCACCCAGGTCGCGTACGCATCGGCCCTGAACGGGGCGTTGGAGTCCATGGCCGTGCGGGTCTGCACACTCGGGAGTCGAACCGAGCGCCCCAGCGCGGCCCCGATCTGGTCGGCCAGAGCCAGGCCAAGGAGTCTGAGATCTCCCAGAGCGCACCTGGCGTTCGTCTCAGCCTGGGCTTCGAGGTCTTCACGGCCGTAGCCGTCGGCTTCGGTCCACTGCTCGAGGAGGGATGCGTTCTCGGCGCACCGCTCGAGTAGCGAGGGGTCGAGCCCCGCGAAACGGTTCTGGTCGAGCCAGTACAACGCTGACTCGGCGCGGCGTGACCCGTCGGTAGCGACCGCTTGGAAGCTCTCCCGGAAGCTGAGGTATCGGTCTGGTGGATGCCAGTCGCTGGTGAGCCATCCCAGTGCCTTGAGCATCTCCTCGGCACTGTTCCACATCGCGGGCCAGGCCTCCTCGTCCGCCAAGGCCCAGAAGAATGACACGAAGAAAGCGACTCGCCCTGGCGCTGGATGTGCACCCTTCCGAACTGACTCAACGTGCTGAGTGAACGAAGCGAGCCTTTGCTCTGCCTCCGACTCGGAGGACGGGGCAGCAAGGGTCTCCACAAGCAGGCTCGCTACTGCGTCCTCGTCGTCACCCGACCTCTTCACGAGCTGGTTCAAGAACATCTGCCCGTTGAACCCGCCGAAGCTCTCGAAGCCTGGTCGACGCGACCACTCTTCCATCCCTACCCGAAAGGCTTCCAGATCCCGATCTTCGCGAAGCCTTGCTAGTAGCTCCAGCGCCTCGGGGATGCGAGCATCCCTCTGGCCATAGGTGACGTCACGGTCCTGGACGAACTCCAGGTCGGCATCCATGGCGTCGAAGATCTGCCGCATCTTGGCGCGACGGCGCTCAAGTTCTCTTGTCATCATGATCCCCCTGCGCGCCGGACCGTAGGTGACTTCCTCTCAGCACGCGTCGTACATGTCGGCCACCAACTGGTGCGACGTGCCGAGGATTTCGGCGGCCATGCCTGGCGGGATCACCTTCTGCCCCTCGACGTGCACCCAACGGTTCCGCAACTGCGCTCCAGCCTTCGCTTTCTCGGCCGCCTCCGTTGTCAGGTAGCCAAGCGCAGCCGCACGCTCGACGAGTGGGTGGAACGTGGGGCCCCTACGACGGGGAGGTTCCTTCAGTACATCCCGCAACGCGGCCTCCACGGCTAACAAGGACTGGACGGCGGCGACCATGAGGAAGTCGTAGACGAAGTAGCCGTGGACGAACAGCTCTCGCGACACTCGCAGCATGTGCGCGATCGCCACCGGCGTGGAAGCGTGGACGGGCCAGCCCGACGCGACCTCAGCGAGACTGTCGCAGTCCCCAACCTTGGCAGTCCAGCGGGAATCCGGCTTGAGTTCGAACGACTTCGGCATGCGCCGACCGTACTTCGACCGTGCGACACGCCCGTGGCGCCTGGCCGCCCATCAGCGCAAGCTATGGAGTCCTACAGCACCTCGGTGCCATCGTGGGCTCGGACTTCAGCCTGGGCGGCCGGTACCAGCGCATCCATCATCCGGACGGCGTAGGCGGGTTCCATGCGCGCCTCAACCTCCGAGGGGTCGAGCCAAGCCACTTCGGCCGCTTCTCGTGTGGGTGCTGGAGCGCCGTCGGCGTGACGACATCGAAAAACGAGCGCGACGACGCCGAGCTCCATGTTCTTGTATACGCCAGTCAGTCGCTCGACTTGGACTTCCAGGCCGGTCTCCTCGCGCACCTCGCGTCGCAGGCCGTCCTCGATCGTCTCGTCGAGCTCGAGGACCCCTCCTGGTGGCTCCCAGTGGGCGTTGTCTCGGCGCTGGATCGCCAGAACGCGACCATCGTCGCGGACCACGGCGGCTGCAACGCTGACCGAGTGCTTCGGTGTCTCCTCGCCCATGCGCGTCCCCGGGATGTATCGTCAACTGGTCCAGACGAGTGTAGGAGTAGCAGTGGCGGACGGTCTCGATCGACGGAGCGACCGTCCGGCCTACCACCAGATCGCTGATCGGCTGCGCTCGGACATCACGGAGGGCGTCCTCGAACCCGGGAGCAAGATCCCGAGCGAGCGTTCCCTCATGGACGGCTACGACGCCGCTCGGGGCACGGTCCGCCAAGCACTCGCAGTACTCCGGACCGAAGGACTCATCGAGGTCCACCACGGCAAGGGTGCGTTCGTGCGTGACCGCCCACCTATCCGGCGCTTGGCGCACGACCGGTTCGCTCGGCGACACCGAGAAGCTGGCCGGGCTGCCTTCCTCGCGGAGATGAAGCACGAGGACCGGAAACCCACGGTCGAGGTCGAGTACGTAGGACCCGACTCTGCACCGTCGGACATCGCAAAGATGCTGGGCGTCAAGAAGGGGGCCAAGGTGCTGGTTCGTCGGAGGCGCTACCTGGCCGACGGCGACCCGGTTGAGATCGCAACGTCGTATCTGCCATGGAGCGTCGCGTCCGGCACGCCCATCGAGGATGAGCACACGGGTCCGGGCGGGATCTATGCCCGGCTCGAGGATCTCGGGCACACGTTGGCGAGCTTCAACGAGGAGGTATCCGCGCGGATGCCGCATCCCGAGGAGGCGCGGGCACTGGATCTGCCCGCCGGCGTACCGATCATGCGGGTGGTACGACGTGCGATCGGCGAGGACGGAACGGTGCTTGAGGTGTGCGACACGATCAAGGCCGCCGACCGCTACGTGCTGTCGTACGAGTTGCCTGCCGACTGATCTCACCTCTCGGCCCACCTCGGCGTCGTCACGGCACGGCCGCTGCTGCTCATGCGTAGACGGTCGGACCGTTCGTTCGCAGCCAGCCATCGAACTCCCGACGACGCGTACGGGTCCAGAACGTTGTGCAGCGGGCGAACTCCTGACTCCAGAACGCGGCGCGGTCGCCATCGTCCCGTCCGCCGCCATAGAGACCGAGCTCAGTGGCGAGTTCCCAGAAGCCTGGGCCAGGTTGCCGGTTATTCGGATCCTTCAACACGACGACCGCCGACAGCATCGGGCAAACGGGGGTCGAAGCTGCGACCGGTCATTACGATGTCGTACAATATCCGGTTCATCGGATGGCCGAACGCCTCAAGGTCGGCGTCAGGCACTTCGGCGTTCACGGCCTCAGCGAGCTCGCTGTAGTAGTGGAACTGTTCGGCGCCGGCCCAACCAGAGGTCACCCTCGCTCCGGCGACGACGACCGAGTCCCAGCCGATGTCCGAGGGTGAAATCATGCCGTTCCCATCCTGCGATCGGAGCGTGACGGCCACGTCCGGGGCGCTCCCGTGACTGTCACGTCGCGGCCGCGTGCTTCCTTGCCGGGTTCGATGTACCAGCCGGCCAAGCCTTGGACGTCGTACTCGATGTCCTCGAGAGCCTCCATCGTCGCGACCGCGGCTCCGTGGAGGTGCGGGGTCTTCGGACCCTCTTGGCCCAGCACGTACCGGATCGCGAAAGTGGCTTTCGGGCTGACGTCGAGACGTCGACACAGTGCGTCGCGATACGCGCAGCAATAGGCGAGGTAATCGATGGCCTGGAACCCCAAGCCAGGGGCGTCGGAGTTCGACGGCAGCTTCGTCTCGATGATGCGGGCCACGCCGTGGGCGTCGACACCGAGGAGATCGACGTAGCCGCGGCCCCACGCTTTGGTGCCGGTGGCGTCGAGCGGACCCTTGCGGCGCCAGGCAGGGACCTCGCGGAACGCTCGCCCCTCGATACCGACCTTGTGCGGGGCGCGTCCGATGAAGGACTGGAGCCAAGCCTCGTCCGGCTTTTGGTACTGGCCGGACCGACGTGCCTCGATCCCTGCTTCGACGCGGTCGATGAGGTCGGCGGTCTCGGCAGGCGTGAGGCGATCTTCGACGACCAGCTCTTCGCCGTTGATGCCCGCAACGACCTTCACTCCAGCCCCCGCGCTCGTAAGCTGCAGCACCTTCTGGCCCCGGTACTGCCAGGCGCGGTACCCCTGCCGGTGGGCGGCATCAAGGTCTTGGTGTCTCGCGACCCACTCGACGAGGTTGTGGAGGAGTCGGCCTTTCGCAGGGCCGAGATGGAGAGGTTGGCTCGACTTCCGCAGCTCGGCCTCGACGGCGGCGCGATCATCGTTGAGCTTCGTCCGGTCCCGTGCGTGTGTGACCAATGCAGCCTCGACGGCCGCGCGGCTCGGCAACTCCGCCGGTTCCGCGTTCGTCCAGTCTTCGTGGGGCCAGATTTCGGGTCGACGATCCTTGCGGAGGTAGGCCGACCACACCATGGCGGGGCCGGCCTCGCTCGAGGGCAAGACGAGTCGGAGCTTGCGGTCCCCGGCGCGCTGCAGCCCGCGCGGCAAGCAGAGACTGAACTCCCTGGCTGCCTGTGGCAGCGCGATGATCGTGAAGTGATCGTCGTCCTCGAGGTGGTGAAGCCGCGAGGCGTACCCCTGGCCCGAGACGACCTGTCCGGTCACCCCAACGGACCGGCTGAGTTCCGAGACGACGTGCTGGTCTGGCGGCCTGGCCACGGCTCCTCCTTGTCTTGGCCAGCCATGGTGCCGAATGGCCGGCTCGATCGGTCAGAGCTCCGTCTACACCTCCCACCAGGCGCCGTCGGGCTGCACGTCGATGGTGGGGTAGATGCTCTCGTAGTCGGTGCCACCGAACGTGTGAATCGGGACCACGCGGCCCGGGTCGATCGCCTCGGCGAGGCGCCGAAGGTCGGCCACGCTGGCGTGCCCGCTGGTGTGGTGCTCCTCAAGCGGAATCTCGTGATCGGCGAGGAACGCCGTCAGGCGTTGGCCCGAGGACTCCTCGAGGTAGCCGGTCCAGAGCGACCAGGTGCACGTCGCGTCGTTGAGTGCGCCGGACTGGGCGAGGCGGGGGCCATCACTCGCGGAGAAGAGCAGCACGTACCTAGACGCGTCCTCGGCGAGATGTTCCTCGAACAGCCGATAGGGGTTGATGTCGTCGAGCCGCTCGAACGCCTCGCGCTGTTTGATCCGCACCGCCTGCCACCGCGGCATGTAGACGTGCACACGGTCCCACTCCGGTGATGGGCGCGGGATGTTGTCGTTGCCCGTGGCCCGGGCAATGTCCGCCGTATACGGGTTGATCACCAGGTCGCGGTCAGCACGCAAGCAGGCACGGTAGATCGTGACGAGACGATCGATGTTCTGCGCCGAGCTGACGACGAGCGCGATCCCATCGGTGTCCCGGAACCGCTCGGCCATCGCCGCTTCCACGTCGGTCTCCGTGGCGGTCGGCTTGGTCGGCATGCCCGGTTGGAGGTTGGTGCCCTCCATCAACAGCACGTCGACGCCGGTCGGCGGCTTGCGCAGGAGCTCTTGGAAGATGCCCGCCTTGCGGCCGTGCCCACGGATGTCGCCCGTGTAGAACAGCCGCTTGCCGCCCGCCTCGACCAGTAGCGAGTAGGCGTCGAACGCCGAGTGGTCGTTGAGGTAGGCCGTGACCGTGAATGGTCCGATCTCGAACGTCTCACGGTGGCGCAGGTGCCCCGCCACTGGCACGTCGAGGCCCCATGTCCAGAACGCTGCCGCCTTCAGGATGGCTTGTGTCGCCTCGCCCATGAAGATCGGCAGTCCGGCTCGAACCTGGTCGATCAGCCCCCAGTGGTCGGCGTGGTGGTGGCTGATGAGCACACCGAGCATGGAGGAGTCGCCATCGGTCAGGCCGGCGATGTCGGGCAGCGGGACGATCTCGCCTCGGTCAGCGGTAAGAGGACGCCCCACGTCCAAGACGATCCGTTGGGCCTCGTGCTCAACCTCGACGCAGTTGCCACCGATCTCGTGCGCCCCGCGGTGGATCCGGACCCTCACGCTCGATTCCTGTCGGCCTGCGACCTCGGTCGCCACCGAGGCCACGGAAGCTCCGCGTAGGCGGCCAGCTTGTTCGCGACACCTTCCGCGAGCCCCCAGAGCTCGTCGACGTCCGGCTCAAACGCGTCGGGCGACCGTTCGTACCTACGCAGCTGCTCGACGACCTCCGAGCGGGTCCGGCCTGATGGCCACTCGAACCCGTCAGGGACACGCTGTGGCATGTACACGACCAAGGGCTCCTGACGAGCAGCAGCACGGTCCACGATGGCCGCCAACACGTTGCCCGGATGCGACCCGTCCGACCACGGCAGCTCCCCACTACGCGTCAGAGTGGCCCAGCGATCGATGAGGTCGAGCACGTCGTCAGCGCTGTCGAACGTGCCGTTGTCGAAGTGGTGAATCAGGTACCCGGTCCAATGGTCCTGCCACGACACGACCGCCATCCAAAGCGAATACTCAACGGCTCGATCACTCATCCCTAGCCCCCATTCACGCTTCCGTCGAGGCTCCGGACCTCCAACGTCGGTGGACGAACTCACCGTAGAGGTCCGGTGTGACATCCCGGCGCCGGGTCCCTATTGCCAGTCGACGGCCAGAGTGCCGCGTGGTCGCCTCTTCACGCGGTCGCCGTCCGGGTGCTTGACCCACCAGCTCAACTGGTATAGACCTGTGTACCAGTTGGCATCGAGGGAGGGAGCTTCGGCACCGGCAGGCGGGAAACCGTCGAGCTGGACCGGCCGGGGCAGAGGGAGACGAACCATGACCGTGATGGACGTGCCGGCCACGATCTCGCTGGAGCAGGCGGGCGAGCTCCTCGGCGTCAGCCGACGGACCGCCTACCGCGCGGCAGCTCGCGGGCAGATCCCGACGATCCGCATCGGGCGGCGATGGTTCGTGCCGACCGCTCGGCTCCTCGATCTCCTCGGGCTCTCCCCCGAGGACGTCGACTTCGGCCCTGCCTCGGACGCCGGCGAGGACGACGAGCTCGTGGCCGAGGCATCGTGACCCCCTCCTCGCGCCCCGCCCCCCCTCCCGCCGGCGCGCGGGGGTAGCGGCATGCCGGGGAACGTCTTCAAGCGCTGCCGCGGGTGCGGCCGCCGCATCAAGCCCAAGAAGCGGGGCTGCGACAACCCGAAGTGCAAGAACCCGAACGTCGGCTGGGCCTTCGTCATCGACCTCGGCCGCCGCGGCGACGGCAAGCGCCGCCAGGTGCTCCGCACCGGCTTCGAGTCCAAGGGCGAGGCGGAGCGCGCGCTCGACGAGTTCGTCAACCAGAGCCGCCAGGGCGTCGAGCCGACCAACATCACGGTGAAGGACTACCTCCTCGACCGGTGGCTGCCCCGGACGCGGACGTCGGTCAAGACGCGCAACGACCGCGAGACCCACATGCGCGCGTACGTCATCCCGCGCATCGGTGGCTTCAAGCTCGTCAACCTCACGGGGGAGGAGCTCAACGAGATGTACGACGACCTCGCCGTCCGCGGCCGGACGCAACGCCGGGATTCAGAGCTGGGCTGGGGACTGTCGCCGACGACGATCCGGCGCATCCACACCCAGCTTCACAAGGCCTTCGCCGACGCGATGCGCTGGGGCCTATCATCCGCAACCCCTGCGACCACGCTGATCCACCCTCCACGACCGAGGTCAAGGCGCGGGCGCTGGCCTCCCGAAGCGTCTACTCCTGGGAGCAGCTGCAGCGCCTCGTCCGCGCGGCCGCCGAGGACCGACTCTTCGCGATGTGGCAGCTGTTCGTCACCACCGGGATGCGCCGCAGCGAGATGGCCGCTCTGCGGTGGGACCACGTCGACCTCGAGGCAGCCATGCTCTCCGTCGTCCGCGGTGCGGTCGAAGACGGCGGCAAGGTCTACGAGAAGGAGTTCCCCAAGTCCTCCTCGTCACGGCGCGCCGTCGAACTGGCACCCGCTGACGTCGACGTGCTGGACCTCCACCGCAAGCTCCAGGAGGAGGAGGCCAAGGCGGCGCAGGAGGCGTGGAGGCACAAGGGCCACGTCTTCACGTCACCCGTCGGCGGCCGGCTCTACCCGCCGGACATCACCAAGATGTTCCACGCGCTGACCGACGCGGCCGGGCTGCCGCGGATCCGCCTCCACGACCTGCGCCACACCCACGCGACGCTGCTGCTCAAGGCCGGCGAGGTCACCAAGGTCGTGACCGAACGCCTCGGCCACTCGACGACCGCCTACACGCAGGACGCCTACCAGCACGTCCTGCCCGGCATGCAGCGCGACGCCGCCACCCGCTTTCACGAGCGCCTCGCCAAGGGCGACGGCGACGACGAGGACACCGCCGACGAGCCCGAAACGCGACGCCAGGAACAGCCCGAGAACGA
>JALYGF010000035.1 GCA_030777325.1 Actinomycetota bacterium
CGCTGATCCCGCGGTCGCACCGGCAGGAGCCGCCGCGCCCCCGGCCCCGCGCAGGGGAAGGAAGGGGTTCTTGGTGGTGAAGACCTCGAAGGTTTCTCTCGAGCCCGGCCCTTGTGCAGTGGTCGTCGTAGTGGTGGCCCCGGATGGTGCGGTGGTGGGACGGGTGGTGGAGGAAGTGGACTCGTCGTCCCCGCCACCGGACCTCAGCGCCACCAACACCAGCACCAACACGAGGGCGGCCGCGGCACCAGCTGCCAGCAGCACCGTCCGTCGCCGGCGGTCGTCAGGAGCCTGGGTTGGAGTGGGCTCGGTCACGAGACGCCTCCTCCCCTCACGGTCGGGCCGCCGGAGCCGGCGCTGTTGTCGGTGTAGGTGTGGCTCCCCCGCCACTCGTCCCGCCCGTGGTCGTATAGCCGGCGGGAACGGTCCGGGTGAACATGCGGCTGGTCAGACCCACCGTGAGGCGGGCATTCTGGTCGGCAGTGACGGTCAGCGAGTCGTTCACGACCAGCCGGGACAGGTCGTCGAGGCGGTTCAGGAAGTCGAGCACCTGGAAGTACCCACCCCGGATCTGGAGGGTGAGCCTGATCTCGGCGGGCCGGGCACCCGCTCCGGCGGTACCCGCGGGCTGACCTCCGGCCGCGGGGGCGGCCGTGGTCGTCGTCGTCGCTCCACCGCCTCCTGGCGGAGCCGTGGTGGCCGTGGCGCCGCCCGCGCCCGCAGCCGGTGGAGCCGGGAGCTGGGGGGCGATGCTTATGAAGTCGATCCCGGCGCGGTTGGCGGCGTCATTGGTGTCGAGGATGAACTGGGCCAGCTTGGGGTCGTCCGGTATGGCCGTGCGCAGGGCTTCCAGCCGCGCCCGCTTGGCCGGCTCCTGGCTCTGGGCGCCCCGCAGGCGGGCGATCTCGGTGCGAAGCTGCGTCTCTTGCTGCTTGGCTGCCTGGCGACGCTCCCTGGCCTGGTTGAGGGCCTTGTTCCGGGGCGACCAGAAGACGAAGTACCAGAGCACGATCACCGCAACGGCAGCGGCGGCGCCGATGGCCAGGGCTCGGCGGTTCACGGCGTGCCCTCGGCAACGCGCTGGGCCCGGTCGGAGACCGCCTGCGGAGTGAGGTTGGCCTGGGAGCTGAAGTTGACCAGTGCGGCCGGGCCTTCACCGGACTTGGCCGAGGTGGGTACCCACAGGCCGCTCAAGGACTTGAGGTCGCCCACCCGCTGCAACCAGCGGGCCGTTGACGTCTGGTCGAACCCGGTGGCCTGGACGTTGACAGTCCCCGGCGGGCCCTTCTGCCCGTTGAACGACGTGAGCCACACGTCGTTCGGGATCACCGTCGCCACCTCCGTGAACAGTCGGGTCCAGGCCACGTCGTCGGCCAGCACGGCGCGGACCTGTGACTGGCGCTGGGCCAGGTCCGCGTCGATGCCGGTGGTGTCGCCGAGCCTCGCTCGTTCCTGGCGCAGCTGGGCCACCTGCTGCTCGGAGGCCTGGGCCTTGTCGCGCTCTTCGGACACCTGAGCCGACCGGCCCGCCCAGAGGAGCATGAGCACGACGAACAGAGCGAAGACGGCGGCTGCCACGCCCATGGCCTGACGGCGCTGGGTACGGACGATCGACACCTCACGGGGCAGGAGCGAGATTCGGCGAGTCCCCTTCTGAACGTCGCCGGCGAGGGCCAGGCCGATTGGGACGGTGAGCAACGGCTCGTAGTGGAGGAGCTCGTTCTCAGTGAGGTTGACCTCCCCGATGCGGACGCCGGCCAGCGGGCGGGCGAGCTCGACCCGACCGTCGACCTGAGCCTCGAGGCGTTCCATGAGGCCGGGGGTGAGGCTGGCGCCACCGGTCATGAGCACCCGGTTGATCGGTAGCGACTCGGGCTGTGAGCGGTAGTAGTCGAGCGAGCCCCGGATCTCCTCCACCAGCGGCGCCAGCCGGTCGGCCACCACCTGCCCGGCGCGATTGACCCTTGTGTCGACGGAGGAGGGATCGGCACGGCGCTTGAGGTCCTCGGCCTCCTCGGCGCTCACGTCCAGCTCTCGGGCGACCGTCTCGGTGATGTCGTTGCCACCCACGAGCAGGATGCGGACGAAGCGGGGGACACCCTGCTCGTGGACGACGACGTTGGTGACTCCCCCGCCGATGCACACCACTGCCTCCGCGGCCCGTTCGGCGAATGTGCCACCCGGAGGAGTCAGGGCACGTACGAGGGCGAAGGGCACCACATCGACGGCGGTGGTGGACAGTCCGGCCCCCTCGACGGCGGCCACGTGGGACGCCACCATCTCCCGCTGGGCAGCGGCGAGCAGCACGCGCATGCGGGGCTCGCCCTCGGCCGTCACCGTCTCCCCGAGGATCTGGAAGTCGAGGGTGGCTTCCTCCACGGGGATCGGTATCAGCTCCTGGGCCTCGAACTGAAGCGCAGCCTGGAAGTCCTCGTCGGACATGACCGGGAACTCGGCCTGGCGCACAATCACGCGCTGGTTCGCCACGCCCAGCACTACGCGCTTGCCCCGCAGCCCACCTTCGCTCCAGAGGCGCCGGACCGAGGTTGCCACCGCCGCCGCATCCGTTACCTCGCCGTGGCGGACGGCGCCGGGCGGGAGGACCACCTGGGCAAAGCGTTCCAGCACGGGCTCGCCTCCGCCCACCGTGAGCTCCACGGCGCGCACGGCGTAGCTGCCGATGTCGAGGGAGACGACCCGAGGCATCAGGCCCTTCCCCGGCGCAGGTAGGAGTGCACGTCGTCCTCCCAGATCCTGTAGCTGCGGCCTACTCGGGTGGCCACCAGCTCACCGGAACGGATCAGTCGGTACACGGTCATGTTGGAGACGCGCATGACCTCGGCCACCTCGGCCACTGTGAGCAGGTGCTGTTCGGTTTCGGTCGACAATGCCGCCTCACTCACCAGCCCCAAAGGAGGGCTGGCTCATCATGACCGCTTTCTGGCCGCAGGGCGCGGTGTGCACAGTAGAGCACAACGCCAACATGGGCAACGCCAACAACATCAGCACCACCATTCCCCGCCTGGCTCAGACCGCGTACCAAGAGAGTATGGGCCCGCCGATGAACACCGCGGTGATGGTGCCGAGCGCAAGGAAGGGTCCGAAGGGGACCCTGTCCTTCCGTCCCCGGACCCCGGTCGCCATGAGCCCCACGCCCACGACGGCGGCGCTGAGAAAGGCGAGAAAGAGGCCGAGGAGGACGTGGCCGATGCTCAACCAGCCGAGGATCATGCCGATGAGCCCGGCGAGGCGCACGTCGCCGAACCCCATTCCCTTGGGGCTGGCCATGTGGATGGCGAACAGCAGGACCCATGCCAGTGCCCCACCGATGGCCGCGTCCCGGAGTGAGGACCAGTCACCCTCGACGGCGGCTGCCGCCACGAGGAGCGGGGCGGCCATGAAGAGAGCCGGGTAGAGGATGCGGTTGGGCACGATGAAGCGCTCCAGGTCGACGGCCGAGATGGCCAGCAGGGCGGCGAAGACCACGAGGAAGGCAGGCAGGACCGGGTCGGCACCGAGGCGCAACGCAGCAGCCACGAACAGCGCCGCGGTCGCCACCTCGACCAGCGGATAACGGATCGAGATGGAGCCGCGGCAGTTGCGGCAGCGCCCGTGCAGGAGCAGCCAGGAGACGACGGGCACGTTGTCCCACGGCTTGAGGGTCGTGCCACACCGGGGGCAGCGCGACCGCGGGTGGACCACCGACTGCTTCTCCGGAACCCGGTGGATGACCACGTTCAGGAAGGAGCCAACCGCGAGCCCGAGAGGTACGAGGCCAAGCGCGAGCAGGGCGGTCATGGCCGAGCGATGGTAGACGGCGGTCGCCTCAGTAGCTGCTGCCGGTGGCGGTGCGTGCCTCTGTCCCGGTGCAGCGCTGCCCGCCTCCCGCCGTGCCGTAGCGTGTGCCCTCGGGCGTCTCGTGGATGAAGAAGCAGGTGCCGCTGGTGGAGTTCACGGCGGCGGCCCACTCGCTGGCCGCGGCTTTGACAGAAACCAGGTTGTCCCGGCTCGACTCGGTGTCGGCGCCTGCGTAGGTGAGGCTGGGTTCGACCTTGGGGAGGCCGGTGGCAGGGTTCTCGGTGGCGTCGGAATAGCTCTGCTTCTCGGCGTGCACGGCCTTGGCCGCGGTGAGGGCGAGGCGCAGGGAGACCTGGGCGGCTCGGTCCTCAGCCCTCCTGCGAGCACCGAGGTAGGAGGTTACGGCGACGGCGAGCAGGATGGCGATGATCACCACTATGACCACCAGCTCGACGAGGCTTAAGCCGTGGTCGTCCCTTCGGCGGTTCACGGTCGGGGTCTGGGGCATCGTCCCTTCCAAGTCTCGAGCGAAATAGAGAGCGGGGCCCTCGGAGGGGCCCCGCTCTCTGACGTGCGTCTGACCTCAGCTACCGATTACCACTTGGGGTCGGCAGCACCGGTGGCAGTTGTGTCGGTTGCGTCACAGCCCGTTGCCGGAGCGGCCTCCTTGGCGAACTTGGTGCCGCCAGCGGTGGTCTCGTTGATGTAGAAGCACGTACCACCCTCGGACTTGACTGCTCCCACCCACTGCGTGGCACTCACCGGGTTGACCGAGACGATCTTGGGCCCGGTCGAGGCCCCCGTCTGGTGAGTGATGGTGGGCTCAGCGGCGTTCAGGTTCGCCACCGTCGCCTCGGCGTAGGTCTGGTTGTCGGTGTAGATGGTCTTGGCCGACGTCAAGCTGTTTCGCAGCGATGACTGCGCCGCCCGATCCTGGGCCCGGGCGCGAGCGCCGAGGAAGGTCGGGATGGCGATGGCCAAGAGAATGGCGATGATGAGCACGACGACCATGAGCTCGATGAGGGTGAAGCCCTCTTCGCTCTCACGGCGCCGCTCTTGCAGCTTCTTGATGACGTCCAGCATTGGATGGTTCTCTCCTTGTTTGAGCAATGGATTGTCACGAGCCCTTGCCCCTCCCCTTCGGGCTCGCCCCGCCTGGACGGGACCATCCTCAGGTAACCCGGCTGACCGCCCCTTTGTGGAGAGGTCCCGTGGCTTTGCGCCCCCGCCTCTCGACGGGTTTGCCTTTGTCAGAAGCACTTGCTCGCAAGGTTGTATCGCCACCAACCACCACTCGGTTGAGCGAAAATCGACACGATCCTGCAGGGCGGCCACCGGCGCCGAGCGAACGCGTTCCCGTCGGGCCGCGGTGGTGTCAGCGACCTCGAGGAGCAGCACGTCTTCGGGCGGCGGCTACTGGATGAGCTTGATGATGTTGAACATCGGCATGTACAGCGACACCACCATGCCGCCCACGCAACCGCCCAGCACCACGATCAGGGCCGGTTCCAGCAGGGACGTGAGGGCGTCGACCGTGGCCTCGATCTCCTGCTCGTAGAACTCGCCGATCTTGTCCAACATGGTGTCGACGGCGCCGGTCTCCTCACCCACGGCGATCATCTGCACCACCATGGTTGGGAAGACGGAGTGGTTGGCCAGGCGCTGCACCATGGCCTCACCCTGCTTCACCCCGTCCTGCATGTCGGTGATGGCGTTGCTCACCACGGTGTTGCCCACCGTGCCCGAAGTGATCTCGAGTGACTCCAGCAAGGGCACTCCGGCTCTCAGCAACGAGGCCAGCGTGCGCGAGAAGCGGGCCAGCGCCGTGAGCTGGACCAGCTTGCCGAACACCGGGACCCTGAGCTTGAAGGCGTCCCAGATGCCCCGACCCTTGTCGGTGGCGATCCAGCGCTTGAAGGCGAAGACGGCTCCCACTTGGGCGAGGATCACTACGGGCAGGGCCTTGACCATGACGCTGGAGACCAGGAGGAGGAGCCGTGTGGGAAGCGGCAACGTGCCGCCCAGGTCCGCGTAGAGGGTCTTGAACATGGGCACGATGAAGATCAGCATCGCCGTCACGATGAGCATCACCAGGCAGAGCACGGCCACGGGATAGGTCATGGCCGACTTGATCTTCTGACGCAGCTCCACCTGCTTCTCGATGGTGTCGGCCAGCTGGATGAGCACCGAGTCCAGGGAGCCACCCGTCTCGCCGGCGCGCACCATCGACACGTAGAGGCGGTTGAAGGACTTGGGATGCTTGGACAGCGCTTGGGACAGCGCTGCGCCCTTCTCCACGTCACCGCGTACCTCGGTGATCACCTTGGCCAGCACCTTGTTCTCGATCTGGTCCTCCAGGATGCTGAGGGCGCGCAGGAGTGAGAGGCCGGAGTCGATCATCACCGCGAACTGGCGGCTGAAGACGGCGATGTCCTTGAGCTTCACCTTGGGCTTCATCAGGTGGAGCTCTCTGCGCACTCCACCCGTGGCCTTCTTGTCGATGGCGAGGGGCACGTAGCCCATCTGGCGCAGCTTGTTGGCGACCAGGTTGGTGCTGTCGGACTCGAGGGTGCCCTCGACGATCTGGCCTTGCTTGTCGCGGACCCTGTATACGTACGTGTCGGACATCGCGGTCTCCCTCTCGAACTTCTACCCGAGCGTCATCGTGCGGCGCCGATGAGGCGACGCATGTCCTGTTCGTTGGCGCACTTCTCGAGCGCGAACTCCATGGAGATCTTCCGGGCCTTCACCAGGGCGGCGAGGGACATGTCCATGGTCTGCATGCCGTACTTCCCGCCCGCCTGCATGGCCGAGTAGATCTGGTGGGTCTTGCCCTCGCGGATGAGGTTGCGCACGGCGGGGGTCGCCACCAGCACCTCGGCGGAGACCACCCGGCCCCGCCCGTTCGTGATCGGCACGAGCTGCTGGGTGACCACACCTTGGAGCGACGACGCCAGCTGGACCCGTACCTGTTGCTGCTGGTGTGACGGGAAGACGTCGATCACGCGGTCCACGGACTGGGGCGCGTCCTGGGTGTGAAGGGTGGCGAACACCAGGTGGCCGGTCTCTGCCGCGGTCAGAGCGGTGGAGATGGTCTCCAGGTCGCGCATCTCACCCACGAGGATCACGTCGGGGTCCTGGCGGAGGACGTGCTTCAAGGCCTTGGCGAAGGTCTGGGTGTCCTCGCCCACCTCACGCTGGTTGATCAGCGCCACCTTGTGCTCGTGTAGGAACTCGATGGGGTCCTCCACCGTCATGATGTGCTGATGGCGCGTCGCGTTGATCACGTCGATGAGGGACGCCAGAGTGGTCGACTTTCCCGAGCCGGTCGGACCCGTGACCAGCACCAGGCCTCTGGGCAGCTGGGCGAACTGCAACACGGAGTCGGGAAGGCCGAGCTGCTCGAACGGCACAACCTGGAAGGGGATGACTCGCATCACCGAGCCCATGGAGTCGCGCTGTAGGAAGATGTTGACGCGGAAGCGGCCCATGCCCGGGACGGAGTGGGAGGTGTCCAGCTCGAGCTCCTCCTCGAAGCGCTCCCGCTGCTTCTGGGTGAGGATGGCGTAGATCATCCGGCGGATCTCGGAACCGTTCATCACCGGGAAGTCGGTGAGCGGCTGGATGTCGCCGTGGATGCGGACGCTCGGATGCACACCCACGGTCAGATGGAGGTCGGAGCCCCCGAGCTCGATGACCCGGATGAGCAGGTCGTTTATGTGCAGCTCGGTCTCCAGGTCCAGCGGCATGCCGGCACCGGCCGCGAACTCGCCGTCTCCCCCCTGGGCGTCGGTGCTGATGACGCCGAGGTCACCGTTGCTGGTCGCCTCCCCCCGGCCGTACATGGCCGCCACGACCTGTTGGAGCTCGTCCCGCACGGCCAGAGCCGGCCGGATCGTCCAGCCCGTGCCGTGCTCCACCGCCTCCAGGGCCGTCCTGTCGGTGGGATCGGCCATGGCGACGAGGAGGTCGCTGCCCTCCACGTCGACCGCGACCGCGGAGTAGCGGCGAGCCAGGTCAGTGGGTACGAGTCGGTCGAGGGTGGGGTTGACCGCCGTCTGGTCGAAGTCGACGAAGCGGATCCCGGCCTGGGCCGCCACCGCGGCCACCAGGTCCTTCTCCCCCACCAACTCCTCGGCCACCAGGAGCTTGGAGAACGGGATCCCCTCCTTCGCCTCTCTGACGAGAAGCTCCTCCAAGGTGTCGCGAGAGAGGACCTTCCGTTCGACCAGGTGCTCGCCCAAGCGGCGCGACGAAGGTTGCATGGCCCTGTTATCGGCGCGTCCTGTCCCCTTCATGAGCATCTGCACGCAGAGGTTTACGGGCCGGCCTGCCGAACCCATTGCGCTTCGATCCAGGGCTGCCTAGGCTGCCACGGAGAGTGACAAACCAGGAGGCCACCTTGACCGTCCGATCCCTTATGGCCGCTGGCGCGTTGGCGGCTCTTTCCCTGACGTCAAGTCCCGCCTGGGCGCAGGGCGACCCGCCAGGCAACAACGGCACCGTCAAGTTGGACAACATCCCCCTCGACGACACCGCCCCCAACAACGAGCCCCACGTCGAGTGCCCGTTCGGGGTCGATTTCTACGGGTTCGACGAGGGGAACCTCTTTGCCGACGTCACCTTCGAGGCCCAGCCGCCCACGGGCACCGGTGTCCTCCTGCAGGACAGGATCTTCATTGGAGGGGATCCCGCAGGCGGTGGGACCGACCTCGACGCCTCCAGGTCCTACGACCTGTCCCGTGCGCTCGCCCAGTTCGGGCCCCACCCCCAGCAGGGCTACCACGTCAAGTTGACGGTCAACGCCGAAGGGTCGCAGGGCGCGGACACCAAGCACAAGGTCTTCTGGACCCAGCCCTGTGACGCCTATGCCGGGGCAGCGCCCGCATCGGTGTCGGGGCAGGGCCTCTCCCAGACTCCCGACGTGCAGGCGCGGGACTCCTCGGCCGCCACGCTGGACGACCGCCAACGCCTGGCTTCGGAAACCGGAGGCAGCGACGGCGGCCTCCCCGTCACCGCTACCGACCTGGCGGCCCTCGGTCTCATAGCTGCCGCCATGGGCGGAGCGTGGTGGATGCTCGGACGGCGCCGGCGCAGCGCCGGCACCTGATCGGCCAGGTGACCGAGGCCTGTACTAGTCGACGACCCTGAGGATCTCCGCCAGGGACGTCAGCCCTTGGGCGGCCTGGTAGAGGCCGGCCTGGCGGAGCGTGATCATGCCCTGCGCCGCCGCCACCTTCTTGACCTCCTCCGAGTGGGCCCGGGCCACGATGAGGCGCTCCACCTCCTCGGAGACGGTGAGGACCTCGTGTATGGCGAAGCGGCCTCGGTATCCGGTCTTGCCGCAGGAGCCGCAGCCGACGGGGCGAAAGAGCTGGCCCGTCCCGCCGGGCCCCTCGGGGTCTAGGCCCACCCGGTGGAGCTCCGTCGCCGACGGCTGGTACGCCTGCTTGCAGCGGGGGCAGAGCCGGCGGGCCAGTCGCTGGGCCACGATGCAGTCCACGGCGCTGGCCGCCAGGTACGGCTCCACGCCCATCTCGACCAGGCGGGTGGGGGTGCTGGCCGCGTCGTTGGTGTGAAGGGTGGACAGCACCAGGTGGCCAGTGAGGGCGGCCTCCACGGCGATGGTTGCCGTCTCCCGATCCCGGATCTCACCCACCAGCACCACGTCGGGGTCGCACCGGAGGATGGATCGGAGGGCGGCGGCGAAGGTCAGGCCTGCCTTCTTGTTGACCTGCACCTGGTTGATGCCGGGAAGGCGGTACTCCACCGGATCCTCCACGGTGATGACGTTCCTCGTCTCGTCGCTCACGATGTTGAGGGTGGCGTAGAGCGTGGTCGACTTGCCCGAACCGGTGGGGCCGGTTACCAGGATGGTGCCCGAAGGCTGGCGATAGGAGGCTTCGAAGCGCTCCATGGACGCGTCGAGGAAGCCCAGTTCCGACAGCTTCAACACCGACTTGCTCTTGTCGAGGATCCTCATCACGACCTTCTCGCCGTACACCGTGGGCAGGGTGGCGACCCGGAGGTCGACGTCGCGGCCCTTCAAGTTCACGTTCACCCGGCCGTCCTGGGGGACCCGCCGCTCGGCGATGTCCATGGTGGCCATGATCTTGAGCCGGGACACGATGCCAGCCTGGGCGCTCTTGGGGGGCCGCATCACCTCGTGCAGCACTCCGTCGATGCGGTAGCGGATGCGAATGTCCCGCTCGGTGGGCTCGATGTGGATGTCCGACGCCCGATCCTCAACGGCCTGCACGATGAGCATGTTCAGTAGCCGGACGAGGGGGGCCTCGTCGGTAGCGTTCGTGAGGTTCGCCAGGTCCTCTTCGCGCCGTTCGTCGGCGACGAGGGCCGATATGTCGTCCTCGCCTTCGCCCATGCGGTGGTAGCGCCCGACTGCCTCCAGGATCGACGCTCTGGTGGCCACCACGACCTTCACCTCCTGCTTGGCCACGGTGCGAACATCGTCGAGGGCAAAGACGTTGGAGGGGTCGGCCATGGCCACGACGAGCCGGTCACCGTCCCAGCCGACCGGGAGCACGCCGTAGCGGCGGGCCAGCGACTCGCTGACGATCGTGGTGGCGGCCGGGTCCACTCGGTATTCGGACAGGTCGACGAACTCGTAGCCCACCTGGGCGGCGAGCACCGAAACGAGGTCGGTCTCGGCCACCAGCCCCTTGTCCACCAGGATGCGCCCGAGCATCTCGCCGTTCACAGCCTGCTCGACCAGAGCGGCCTCCAGCGTCTCCTGCGAGAGCAACTTCGCCTGCACCAGCAGGCTCCCCAGCCGGCGTCCTTCGGACATCTCGGTGTTGTCGGCCGATCAGGGCGGCGTCAGGAGTGTTCTCCGGACAGATAGCGGAAGAGCAGGCTCCGGCTCACCGGTTCGTCGTTGCCCACGGGTCCAGGGGGAGGGCCATGCGCGGGCGGGACCGTCGGGCCCGCCGGCTCGTCCGCCGGAGACGTTGGCTGGGGCTCCGGAGCCGTCGAAGCTGGAGCCACCTCGGCGGCCGGCGGGACGGCCGGGGAGGCCGGCCGTGGGTCCGGGCCGGTTTCGGGCTCCAGCAGCCCCCCGTCCCGGAGGGCCCGCACCGACCGGCGGGCTTCGACCTCGGAGAGGCCCAGCTCGGCCATGGTGCGCCCCACATCGCGGCCGCCCGCCAGCGCCACCAGGACCGGCCAGTCGTGGGCACGCACGGACATGGTCTGCGCCGTGGGCTCGGCACTGAGGCGGAACCTGGCGGCCAGAGAGGGAACGGCCGCCTCCAGGGCCAGCCACTCGGCTCGCCGGGCCTGCGCTTCGCAGAGCACCGCCTGCACCGGGGTCGACTCCGAGCCGCCGGCAGCGGCGGCCTCCGCGAAGGCGAACTCACCGGCCCCGACGGCCAGCAGCACGGTGACCGCCCCCACCATGTCCGAGGATCCCGGTACGTCGGTCTTCACCAGAGCGCCGTGGGCCAGCCACAGGCGGCCCTCGAGGTCGGTGCCCCGAACGACCAGCTCGCCGCTACGCCTGGTGGCGGCCAGAACGGTGAGCAGCTCCGGAAGCGACAGGGTGTCGAGCGTTCCGCTCAGGGACACGGTGACCTTTCACATCACATCTTCACGGCTTGCACACGTCAACTTCGTCCCTATCGGCGCAGTCGGGGCTCAGCTTCAGCTCCCAGAGCCCGTACGGCCGCCGCCGACATGGCCTCGAGCGGTGCGTCCTGCCCCGTCCACAGCCGGAAGGCGTGGGCGGCCTGGTGCACGAGCATCCCGAGTCCTCCCACCGCCACCGCTCCCCGCTGCCTGGCGGCGGCCACGAGGGGGGTGACCGCCGGGTGGTAGACGAGGTCCACCACCACCTGGCCCGGCCCCAGGACACCGGTGTCGAGCGGGGGGCCCTCGGGGTGGCCGGCCATCCCCACGGGCGTGGCGTTCACCACCAGGTCGGCCTCGGCGGCCCCCTCCGGCCGGCCGGGACGTGCCGGCTCGCCCACCAGCGCGGCGGCGGCGTCCACCCGCTGCGCGGAGCGGCCCACCACTGCGACGTCGGCGGCCCCGGCCTCCGCCAGGGCGAGGATCACGGCCCGAGCGGCGCCACCCGCTCCTACAACCAGGCACCGCCGGCCCGACGGCTCGAAGCCCAGGTCGGCCCTGAGGGCGTCCACGAAGCCCTGGCCGTCGGTGTTTTCTCCGACCAGGTCCCCGCCCACCCGCACGACGGTGTTGACCGCACCCAGACGCTCGGCGGTAGCCGAGAGCCGGTCGACGGCTCGGGCGACCGCCTCCTTGTGGGGCATGGTGACGGAGAGGCCCTCGATGCCAAGAGCCCGGGCACCGCCGACGGCCGCCGCCGCCTCCCCGGGAGCCACGTCGAAGGCCAAGTAGGCCCAGTCGAGTCCAAGGGCGGCAAAGGCGGCGTTGTGCAGCACCGGCGACAGCGAATGGGCCACGGGCCGGCCGAGCACCGCCGCCACCCTGGTGGTGGCCGCGGGCCACGCCCCGTCCGGAGTGGAACGAAGGCTCAGCAGGTCTCCTGGCCGGGGTTCTCCGCCT
Source organism: Actinomycetota bacterium (assembly GCA_030777325.1). Taxonomy (GTDB): domain Bacteria; phylum Actinomycetota; class Acidimicrobiia; order Acidimicrobiales; genus YB1-3. Next base: position 12,343 of record JALYGF010000035.1, read on the forward strand.
TGCGTCGAGCGGTGTTGCGGGCGTGCTCGGCGCCCGTGCGGGCGAACACGGTCTCGCCGGTGCAGTCGTTGATGGTCACGTAGAAGAGGGCGTCACCATCGGGAGGGTCGATCACCGCCTCCAGCGCGGCCCGACCGGGGGCGGCGATGGGTCCCGGGGGCAGGCCCGTGACCTTGTAGGTGTTGTACGGCGAGTCCACTTGGAGGTCCTTCTCGAGCACCCGTAGGCCCTTCTCTCCCGTCCTGTTCTGGGCATAGATCACGGTGGCGTCCACCTCGAGGCGCATCTTGGCCCTCAGCCTGTTGTAGATGACCCGCGCCACCTGGCCGCGGTCCTCGGGTCTCTTGGCCTCCCGCTCCACCAGGGAGGCAACGATGATGGCCTGGTACGGGCTCACCAATCCCCCCTGGGCCACCTGGTCGATGCCGGCTCTGGCCGCGGCGTCGTCGAAAGCGCGCACCATGCGCTCGAGGAGAGCGGCCTCGTCGTCCTTGCCCTCGATGTTGTAGGTCTCGGGCAGGAGCAGGCCCTCGAGGTTAGTGGAGCCTTCGGGCTGATAGCGCGATCGCACCTGGCCGCTCCGGGCCACCTCGAGGAAGCGTTCTGCGGAACGCCCGGGGACGGCGCCCACCCGCTCCGCGATCTGCGGCAGGACCAGTCCCTCGGGGATGGTGAGGCGGTCGAAGGACAGCTCCGGCCCGCGCTCCAGGGCGGCAACCGCCTCCTCGAGCGACGACGAGCGGCGCAACCGGTACGACCCTGCCTGGAAGGGGCCCTCCTTCGACCGCACCACGTAGCCCCTGAAGAGGCTGGCGCTGCCCACCACTCCCTTCTCCTCGAGGATCTCGCCGATGCGCTTGGTGGACGATCCCTGCGGCACCTCGATCAGGACCTCCTCGCCGGGCCTGCCGGGCGGGTCGACCTGCCGGCGGAACCAGAGGGCGGCGCTGACCCCGACCAGGAGGAGGACGAGCACCAGTGCCGCCAGCGCGACCAGTCGCCGGCGACGGACCTCGGGGCTGAGCGTCAACGACGCCTGCCGTCCAGCCACGACTGCAGCATGAGCGCGGCCGCAACCTTGTCCACCGCACGCCGCCTGTCCGCTCCCTTGCTGCCGAGGGCCCTCATCGAGCGCTCGGCGCTCACCGTCGTGAGGCGCTCGTCGTGGGCCTCCACCGGAAGGTGGAGCACCCGAGCCATCTCCTCCACCTCGGCCATGGCCTCCTCGGCGGCCCGACCGACGCGCCCCGATAGGGCCAGAGGCAGCCCGACCACCACTCGCTGGGCCCCCACCTCGGCTGCGATCTCTGCCATCCGCCGGTGGTCGGCGGCGGCATCGCCGCTGCGTTGCAGCACGGCGTAGGGCGACGCGATGGTGCCCGTCGGGTCGCTGACCGCCAACCCGATCCGGCGGGCGCCGAGGTCCACGCCGAGGACCCGGCCGGCGGCCGGATCGTTCGCCCCGACCGCCGTCACCCGCCCTCGAGCTGGGACCGGACCTGGCGCAGGGCCTCGTCTATGCGTGAGGCGTCGCGGCCGCCGGCGGTGGCCACGTC
>JALYGF010000036.1 GCA_030777325.1 Actinomycetota bacterium
GCCTCGGGCTGAGCGGGCGGATCGTGGCCCTGCGCCTGCGCCCTCTCCCGCGCCGTCTCCGCCTCCACCCGCAGCGCCCGAACCTCCTGACGCTCGGCCTCCGGCTGACCTCGTGGCTCCGTCGGGCCACCGGTGACGCGCTCGCCCTCCTGCTGCTCGCCTTCGGCTTCCGGCCGGGCCGCCTCCGGCTGCGCCTGATCGTCAGCCGGTACCTCAGCCGGTGCCGGTGCGGGCGGGCCCGGCAACGGGTTCGGCGCGGGGCCGACGGGGGCAGCGTCCGCTCCGCCACGTGGCCGGTCCGCCTCCTCACTCCGGTCGTCCCTCGGAGTGGCGTCGGGCCGCTCGTCGGCCGGTGCCGGTGCCGGTGGGGGCTTGGGAGGGGCCTCTGCGCTCCGCCCGAACACGAGCGCCCTCAGCCCGGCCGACGGCCGGAACCAATGCTCGCCGTGGGTGGTCCTCACCCGGAAGGCACCGGGAACCCCGGCCCCTCGAGGGCTCTCGGCCACCGCCTCGCCGCCCCCGCGACCAGGGTCACCGGGGCCAGCGTCGTCGTCGACGCCGGCAACGTCGGTGGGCTCGTCCCCGTGACTTCCTCGCCCGGCATCGCTCATCTGGTCACGCCCTCTCGCGCCAACCCCCCAGGCCCACCAGCGGGCCAGGCTAGCCAAGTCGAGGCGGTGCGCTCGCGTTTGCCCGGCGCGGGTTTCAGGTAGAGACCAGGGACCCGCTCGGGGACGAGGAGGACCACATGTCTCAGCAGTCGACGGTGCAACCGGAGGCCGGCCAGCCCGACGGGAAGTCGCTGATCGGCCCCGAAGGCAGGACCTCGATCGCCGATTCCGTCGTGGCCAAGATCGCCGGCATCGCCGCCCGGGAGATCGCCGGCGTGCACGAGATGGGCGCCGGCGCCGCCCGGGCCGTGGGCACGATCCGCGACAAGCTGCCCGGGGGCGGCGGCGCTCCCAGCCCGACCCAGGGCGTGAGGGTGGAGGTCGGAGAGCGCCAGGCCGCCGTCGACCTCGACCTGGTGGTGGAGTACGGCGTGTCGATCCCCGACGTGGCCCAGTCGGTCCGCCGCAACGTGATCGACCGCCTCCAGAGGATGACCGGCCTGGAGGTGAGCGAGGTGAACATCGCCGTGGACGACATCTTCCTGGGCGACGACGCCGACGAGCCGGAGGAACCGCGGGTCCAGTGACGCCGGTGGACCCCGACGCGGTGGCGGAGGCGGTGCTCGCCTGCCCCGGGGTGGTCGCCATGTCGGGCGGCGCCCTGGGCGAGGCGGCTTCCTACCTTCCGGGTCGTCGGGTCCCCGGGGTGAGGGCCACCGAGGAGGAACTGGAGGTCCACGTGGTGGCCCGCTGGACATCGGTGCTGCCCGAGGTGGCCGACGCCGTTCGGGCCGCCGTTGCCCCGCTGGCCCCAGGCCGGCCGGTGTCGGTGTTCATCGAAGACGTGGAGGTGCCCGAGACCGCTCGGGCCAGCTGACAGCACCAGGAGGGACAACCATGCAACCAACCGTCGTCGGGCTCTTCGTCGGCCTCATCCTCGGCCTCGCCCTCGCCTTCGACGGCTTCGGCTCGATGCTCATCGTCGCCTTCTGTGGTGCCCTCGGCTATGTCGTGATGAAGGTCGTCGAGGGCGAGATCGACCTCACCGACTACATCAACGGCTCGGGCCGGCGCCAGCAGTGAGCGGCCCGTGACCAATGCCTCGGCCGCCCCCACGGTCGAGCTGACACCGGCGGGCGCCCCGCTCTCCACCGGTCACGGCCGGACCACCATCGCCCCTGTGGTCGTCGAGAAGATCGCCGTGAAGTCGGCGTCCGAGGTCGACGGGGTGGGGCCGGGGGTCCGGACCGGCCTTGGTCGGCTCGTGCCGTGGGTGGCGGCCGGCACGGCCGACGCCGAGGTCGGCCGGGAGAGCGTGGCCCTCGAGCTCACCATCACCGTGCGCTACCCCCGCCCGGTCCGCCAGGTCACGTCCTCGCTGCGGGACCACGCCGTGCGCAGGATCGAGGAGCTCACCGGCCTGGCCGTGCGCCGCGTGGACATCACCGTCGCCGAGCTCGTCGACCAGGGCCCTGCCCGTCGGCGGGTCGAGTAGGGAGGGCGCCGGTGCGCGTGGCCAACCGGGCCTTGGCCGCCGCCGTGGCGCTGGCCCTGCTGGTGGGCGGGCTGCTGGTGGCCGCCGAGATCGTGGTGGCCGGCTTCGGGGCCGAGCCGTGGCTGCTCCCCCACGATCAGTGGTACCGCAGCGGGGTCGACAACGCCTGGAGCAGTCCCGCCAGCCGCTGGTTCTTCGTCGCCCTGACCGCCGCCGGCGTGGCCCTTCTCGCCCTCCAGGTCGCCCGCCGCCGACCCGAGGCTCTTCCCCTTCGCCCCGACCAGCCGGCGGCCGCCGTCGAGGTGTCCCGACGCAGCCTGGAGCGATCGCTGGAACGGGCCGCCGGTCGCGTGGACGGCGTGGCCTCGGCCAAGGCCCGCGTGTCGCCGTCACGCGCCCACCTCTCGGCCAAGACGGACAGCCTGGCCGGACCGGACCTCGAGGCCGGCGTGGCCGAGGCGGCGAGGAAGCAGCTGCGTGCCCTCGGCTTGCCGGAGCCCCAGATCACCGTGAGCGTGCGGAACAGGAGACGCTCGTGACCGACAAGGGCGGGCGGCGTGACGCAGTGGTGCTCACCCTCCTCGGGGTCGGGCTGGCTGCCCTCGGCGGCTACGGCCTGGCCCGGGGCTACGGGGCCTTCGGCTCCCGGCGGGCCGACGAGGCCGTGCTGGGCGACGCCGCCCGGGACTTCGTGTCGCGCCACGCTGACTGGTTCTGGCCGCTGGCCGCCCTCGCCTCGGTGCTCATCGCCTACGTGGGGCTGCGCTGGCTGGTCGGCCAGCTCCGCTCCGGCCACATCAGCCGCTTGGATGTCACCGAGGACCGGGCGCGGGGCACCACCGTCGTGCGGGCCGCCAGCGCGGCCGACGCCCTCGCCCGAGACGTGGGGCGCTATCCGGGCGTCCGCTCGGCCAAGGCCAGGCTGGTGGCCGACGGCGCCCGCCCCGAAGTGGACCTCACGGTGGAGGTCCTCGAGGACGCCGCCGTGCCCGACCTGCACCAGCGCATCGAGAGCCACGCCTTCTCCCGGTTCCGGGAGGCCCTCGGCGTGGAGGACCTGCGGGCCCGGGTCCGGTTCCGGGTGTCGGAGGCGGTGGCCCGCACCCGCTGAGGTGTGGCGGCGGGTGAGCCGACCTTCAGCAGTCGGCCAGCGCGCCGAGGGCCTGGCAGATCTCGAGCCGGCGAAACGGGGCCAGCCCGCCGACACGTCGGGCCAGGAACGTCCTTCGAATGGACTGGAGGTTGTCGAACGACGCCGCCCACGGACTCCCGAGACCCTCCGGTGGCCCAAGGGGGACCTCCGTCGGAATGCCACGGGCGGTGCGGGTCACGGGCGCCACGACGATCCAGGTGAGCACGGGAACCGCCTCGGACCGAGTGACGACCAGGACCGGACGGCGCTTGTCCTCCGCCTCGGCCCACCAGATGTCACCCTGGCCGGGGTGCGTCACCAGGCCTCCTCGGCGATCATGCGCCTCGTCGCCTCGTCAGCCCAGCCCACCTCCGCCTCGATCTGCGGTGTCCCTTGGTAGGCCTCCACGATCCTCCGGTCGACCTGGTCGCGCCGGTACTGGTCGACGAGGCGCTGCAGGCCGAGCCGCACGGCCTCCGACCGGTTCCGGGCCACGCCCGCGCCGATGAGGTCGTCCAGGGCGGCAGCCAAGCGCTCGTCGATCCGCACCACGATCTGCTCCATGCCATCAGCATTCTGCATTGCACCTTCGCTCGCGGGTGGTCGCGGCCCGCTGTGAGAGCTAGGTTCCGAGGCGGCCCCGGACGGCAAGGAGGCGCCATGGCCGAGGGACACGAGCAGCAGGAGCAGTGGGAGCAGCACACCCACGAGGCGCTGGTCCACGCCCATCGCCATTACCACGTGACCCACAACCACAACCGCATCGCCGGCGGGTTCGACCATCTCAGCTCCGAGCACGACCACGAGCACGACCACGCCGAGGTCACCCACGCCCACTACCCGCACGAGAACTTCGAGAAGGAGCACCAGGGCGAGGCCCACGACCACGACCACGCCACGCCCGTGAAGAAGGCCACGGCCAAGAAGGCGGCCACCAAGTCGGAGGCCAAGAAGGCACCGGCGAAGAAGCCGGCGGCCAAGAAGGCCTAGCCGCCCCCGCCGCTGCGGGCTCGGGGCTCGGGTGGTTACACCGGGATCAACAAGACGGCGGTACTGTCTCTGGTCAACAAGAACACCGGCGAGGTTCGTTCTCGGTGGTCGCCGACGTGACCGGAGCCATACTGGCGAAAGCGATCACGCCCAGGTGGACACAGCCGCCTCCCACCCTCACACTGACGCTCTGGCGTCCTACCGCCAGTTGGGTCAGGCCTACGCCTCGCATCAATTGGTGGATCACTCCCGCTACGAGTATGTCTGGGGCGTGTCTCCACCAACCAGTGCGACAACTTCTTCTCGCAGCTCAAGCGGTCGATCAACGGCACGCACCCGGCTCAGCGAGGCGCAATCTCCCCCGCTACCTCGCTGCGTTCGACTTCCGGTACACGACTCGGAAGATGAGCGACACGCAGCGGACGCTAGTGACCATTCGTGGCGCGGAGGGCAAGAGGCTCCACTACCGGAGCCTCTGAAGAGACTCCGCTCGGCTCAGATTTCCCGGCGAAGAAGGGCTCTGGCGCGAACGAACTTGCCTCCAAGAGGCGGAAGTCCCCAGGGGTGCACTGTGTAGGAGAGGTACCAGTTGTCGGGCAGATGAGCTATGTAGACTTCCTCGTCACCCCGGCCTCGTTGACGGTGCACCGTTAGCCCCGGTGGGTCGTAGGGCTCTTCGAGGATCAGTTCAAGGGCATCAGCGATTGCCTCTTTGTCCTCAACGGAAAGCCCGGCGATCCTCTCATTGACATAGCCGGGGTTGAGCAAGCGCCAACCGCCCGACACAGAAGGACGGACTTAGACGCCTAGGAGTGCCCTGAGGCCATTTATATCAACAGGCTCCTCTGCGTCTGCCGGAATCGTCGCGGTGCGGACCATCTCCGCTTGCCACTCATCGTCCTCTCGCAGGACAATGCTGACCACCCAGGAACGAACGTAGGCTAGGAACGCCTGTTGAGCCATTTGCCCAGGTTCAATCTGAAGTCGGTAGAAGTACTTCGACACCCCGTCGTTGAACTCTGTGCGCTCCTGCGGGTCCATGTGATCTAGGGCGAACCGGAGGCTGTCCGCACTGAACGGAGGAACCAACGGTTGCTCAGGTCGATCGCTCTCAGCGCTCGCCATCGGCCCGCTCGCGCTTCTCAGGGGGCGTGGCCTTCAGAAGTGCTGCTAGCGCTTCCGTGAAGCTGAGAGGGGCCAGAGAGCCGCGCGCCTCGTCGGGAGCGTCTTCGCTGGTGACAACCTCGCCTCGCCGGTGCTCACGTGGCACGCCTCAGTCCCCTCCCTGATCGGTGGACTGAGGCGGCCTTCGCACGTTGCGTGGCTGCGCACCTCTGCCGCCAGCCTGCCCGTTGGCTGTCTTGCCACCACATGATAACTACGTCGTCGGATTCTCGGGAACTCTGCGGACTCTGAGGGATCGGCTGGGACCCCGGCGGATGGGTCGGGGGACCCTGACCGGAGCCTTCACCAGCCCGTTCGTGGTCAGTGTGCGTCACGTGCACACGCGGCCCGGGAAGCCGTGATCCGGAGGACAGCCGGCCACGTATGCCCGGCGTGAAGGTGCGTCCGCTCGCGTGAACCAGCCCCGGGCGGTGGGCAAGCCAAGCCTGGTGGAGCGCCTGGCAGCGCGGCGCGCCCTGGTCCAGGTCGCCATCGACGGGTGGGCATGGGCCGTGGCCCTGAGCCTGGCCACGCTGTTGCGCTTCGACTTCGACCTCGGCCAGATCCACCTGGCCCAGGCGCTGTCCATGATCCCCCTCGCCATCGAGGCGCAGATCGTCTCCGGGCACCTCATGGGCTTGTACGGGCGCCGGTGGCGGTTCGGCAGCTTCGACGAGGTCCAAGCCCTGGCCAAGGCCGTGGCCCTCACCACCGCCCTCGTCTTCGGGCTGAACTTCCTCCTCCTCGAGGAGCGGGCGGTCCCGCTCAGCTCCGCCCTTGCCGCCGGGCCAATCGCCCTGGTCCTCATGGCCGGCGCCCGCTACGCCTGGCGGCTGCACCTCGAGCGCACGCTCCGCCCCACCGGGGCCGACGCCACCCGGCTGCTGGTCTTCGGAGCCGGCGAGGGGGGTGCCCAGGTGATCACGGCGATGCTGCGAGACCCCACCAGCCCCTACTACCCCGTCGGCCTGCTGGACGACGACCACGAGAAGCGGTACCTCCGCATCATGGGGGTGCGGGTGCTGGGCACCCGCCGCCGCATCGCCGAGGCAGCCCAGGAGCACGGGGCCGAGGCGCTGCTGATCGCCATCCCGAGCGCCGACGCCCAGCTGGTGGCCGAGCTGACGGCACTGGCCGAGGACGCCGACCTGGCCGTCAAGGTGCTCCCCCCCGTCCGCGACCTGTTCGGCCCCGCCGCTGGCCTGGCTGACATCCGCGACATCGACGTGGCCGACCTCTTGGGCCGCCACCAGGTCGAGACCGACGTGGCCTCCATCGCCGGGTACCTCACCGGCAAGCGGGTGCTGGTGACCGGCGCCGGCGGGTCCATCGGCTCGGAGCTGTGCCGGCAGATCTCCCGCTTCGGACCAGCCGAGCTGTTCATGCTCGACCGCAACGAGGCCGGCCTCCACGCCGTGCAGCTCTCGATCGACGGCCGGGCCCTGCTCGACTCGGACAATCTCCTGCTGGCCGACATCCGCGACGTGGAACTGGTCCACCGGCTGTTCGAGCGGCACCGCCCCGAGGTGGTGTTCCACGCCGCCGCCCTCAAGCACCTCCCCCTCCTCGAGCGGGCACCGGGCGAGGCGGTCAAGACCAACATCTGGGGGACGCTCGGCGTGTTGCGGGCGGCCGCCGCCACCGGGGTGGAGCGCTTCGTCAACATCTCCACCGACAAGGCGGCCGACCCCGCCAGCGTGCTCGGGTACTCCAAGCGCATCGGCGAGCGGCTCACGTCGCACTTCGCCGACGAGCACGGCGGGACCTACCTGAGCGTTCGCTTCGGCAACGTCTTGGGCAGCAGCGGGTCGGTCCTCACCGCCTTCCACGCCCAGCTGCAGGCGGGCGGGCCCCTCACCGTCACCGACCGCGACGTCACCCGCTACTTCATGACGGTGGAGGAGGCGGTCGAGCTCGTGGTCCAGGCCGGCGCCATCGGCCGTCCCGGCGAGGCCCTGGTGCTCGACATGGGCGAGCCCGTGCGCATCGCCGACGTGGCCGAGCGCCTGGCCTCGCAGGCCAAGCGGCCCACCCGGGTGGTGTTCACCGGCTTGCGCCCCGGCGAGAAGCTGCACGAGGTGCTCCTCGGAGAGGGGGAGGAGGACCATCGGCCCATCCACCCGTCCATCTCCCACGTGCCAGTACCGCCGCTCGAGCCCCTCGAGGTGCACGCCCTTGACCCCGCTCGGCCGGGTGCGGCAGTGATGAGGTCCCTCCGCGAGCTCTGCGGCGCCGGGAGCCAGGCTTCCTCCGACCGGTGACCGCCCCCACGAAGGTGCTGGGCGTGGTCGGCGCCCGCCCCAACTTCATGAAGATGAAGCCGGTCATCGACGCCCTGGACGCCCGCGGCGCCGACGTGACGCTGGCCCACACCGGCCAGCACTACGACGCGGCGATGAGCGCGGTGTTCTTCGACGAGTTGGGGATCCGCCCGCCCGACCATTGGCTGGGCGTGGGATCCGGCAGCCACGCCGAGCAGACGGCACGCGTCATGGTGGCCTTCGAGCCCTTGCTGGCCGAGCTCGCTCCCGACGTCGTGGTCGTGGTGGGCGACGTCAACTCCACCATGGCCTGCGCCCTGGTCGCGGCCAAGGCGGGGGCGCTCGTGGCCCACGTGGAGGCTGGCCTGCGCAGCCGGGACTGGTCGATGCCCGAGGAGATCAACCGGGTCGTCACCGACCGGGTGAGCGACTACCTGCTGGCGCCGTCGGGCGACGGGGTGGACAACCTGAGGGGCGAGGGCTACCGCGACGATCAGATCCACTTGGTCGGAAACGTCATGATCGACGCCCTGCTGGCCAACCTCGACCGGGCCCGCGCCCGCCCCATCCTGGCCGACCTCGGGCTCCGCCGCGGCCAGTACGGCGTGGTGACCCTCCATCGCCCGGCCAACGTCGACCACCCCGAGATGTTGGCGGGCCTGGTCCACGCCCTCGGGAGAGTGGCCGCCGAGTGCCCCCTGGTGTTTCCCGTGCACCCCCGGGCTCGGCGTGCCCTCGAGCTGGTGGGCGTCCCCGCCGGGATCCGGCTGCTGGAACCCGCCGGCTACCTCGACTTCGTGGCCCTGGAGGCCGGCGCCCGCCTGGTGTTCACCGACTCCGGCGGGGTGCAGGAGGAGACGACGGCGCTCGGCGTCCCCTGCCTGACCCTGCGGGACAACACTGAGCGACCGGTCACGGTCACGGAGGGCACCAACACGGTGGTGGGCAGATCCCCCGACCGCATCGTGGCCGAAGCCCGGCGGGTGCTGCGCGACGGGGTCGCGCCCCGTCGACCGTCGCTGTGGGACGGCCGGGCCGGGGAGCGCATCGCCGAGGTCCTGCTGGGGGGCGGCGGATCTGGCGATCGCCCCCGGCCCACTGACCTCGAAGCGGTGAGCGCATGAGTATCGGCGCCAGCGCGCTGGTGGCCCTCGCCGTCACCATGACGGCGTGCCCGCTGCTCGTGGGCGCGCTGCGTCGACTGCAGGTGGTCGACCGGCCCAACGGCCGCTCGTTGCACGACACCCCCATACCGCGAGGCGGTGGGCTGGCCGTGGCCGGCGGTGCCCTGATCGGCTTGGCGCTGGTCGACCCGCTCACCCTGCCGTGGAGAGGGGCACTCCTGGCCGCTGCGTTGGGCTTCGGCGTCTTGGGCCTGGTCGAGGATCTCCGGGGCGTGCCGGCGCTGCGCCGCCTCGGGCTCCAGGTTCTCGTCGCCGCCGCCCTGCTTCCCCTCCTCCTTCACGACCTGCGGGGTCCCCTCGCCTGGCAGCTCGTCTTCGGGGTCGGTGTCCTCTTGTGGCTCGTCTCGTACGTCAACGCCTTCAACTTCATGGACGGGATCAACGGCGTGTCGGCCTCGCAGGCGACGGTGGCCGGCGTGGCCTGGTGGGCCATGGGCCGCTCCGCCGAGGTGCCGGCCCTGGCCGCCGGGGGCCTCATCGTGGCCGGCGCCGCGGCCGGCTTCGCCCCGTTCAACTTCCCCCGGGCACAGGTGTTCCTGGGCGACGTGGGCAGCTACCTCCTCGGCGCCTGGCTTGCCGTGCTGGTGGTGATCGCCCTGCGCGGCGGGCTGCCCCTCGAGGCGGCGGTCGCCCCGGTGCTGGTCTACCTGGCCGACACCGCGGCCACCATCGTGCGGCGCCTGCGCGGGAACGAGGCGTGGTACGAGCCCCATCGCCACCACGCCTACCAGCGCCTGGTCATCGCCGGGTGGTCGCACACCCGCACCACGGTCCTCATCGCCGGCCTCGTCGCCGCCTGCAGCGCGCTGGGCGCAGTGAGCCTCGTCGACTCCCCTGCCCTGCGGGCGGCCGCCGACGTGGGGCTGGTCGTGATCGTGGCGGCCTACCTGTCGGTTCCGAGCCGGGTGAGCCACCACTCCCGCTCCGTGGTGCCGGCCACCTGATGCGCGTCCTTCTGGTCACCCACTACTTCCCGCCCGAGATCGGCGCCCCCCAGGCGCGGCTGAGCGAGCTGGCCCGCCACTGGGCCGAGGCGGGTGACGAGGTGACCGTGCTCACCGGCATGCCGAACCACCCCACCGGCGTCGTGCCGGAGGGCTACCGCCGACGGCTGCGGATGGAGGAGCGAGTCTCCGGCTATCGAGTCGTTCGCACCTGGCTCTACGCCACGCCCAACGAAGGCGTGGCCCGCAAGACCCTCGGCCACCTCTCGTTCATGGTCTCGAGCGTTCTGCTCGGATCCCGCCGGTCGGGACCGGCCGATGTGGTGGTGGCCTCGTCCCCCACCTTCTTCTCCATCCTGTCGGCTTGGGTGCTGGCCCGGCGCAAAGGGGCCAGGTTCGTGGTGGAGGTACGCGACCTGTGGCCGGCCATCATCGTCCAGCTCGGCGTGCTCACCAACCGTTGGCTGGTCAAGGGCCTGGAGCTGCTGGAGCTGGCCGCCTACCGGGCCGCCGACCTGGTCGTGGTGGTGAGCGCCGGCTTCCGGGGGGACCTGGTGCGGCGCGGCGTGCCGGCGGACAAGGTCCACACCATCCGCAACGGCGCCGATCTGGCCCGCTTCGCGCCGGGGCCGGGGGGCGGGAACCACGACGCGGCCCGCAGGCGCCTCGGTGCCGCCCCCGATGAGGTTCTCGTCCTCTACATCGGCGCCCACGGGATCTCGCACGGGCTGGAGAGCATCGCCGAGGCCGCCGACAAGCTGACCGGACAGCCCATCCACGTGGCCTTCGTCGGGGAAGGGGCGGCCAAGCACCGGCTGGAAGAACGGGTGGCCCAGTTGGGCCTCACCAACGTCACGCTGTTGCCGGGTGTGGCCAGAGAGGACGTACCGGACCTGCTGGCAGCCGCCGACATCTGCCTGGCGCCCCTGCGCGACGTCCCGCTGTTCGCCACCTTCATCCCGTCGAAGATCTTCGAGTACCTGGCCGCCGGCAAGGCGGTGGTGGGTGCCGTGCGGGGCGAACCGGCCGAGATCCTCCGAGAATCCGGCGCCGTCGTGGTGGAGCCGGAGGACGTGGCTGCCATCGCCGAGGCCATCCTGGAGCTAGCCGCCGAGCCGGCGCGCCGGGCCGCCATGGGCGTACAGGGGCGCCGCTACGTGGAGGAGCACTTCGACCGGCGCCGCCTGGCCGCCCAGTACCGGACGCTGCTGGTGGAGCTGACGCGCGAGCCGGAGGGCAACAGCGTCGGTACCGCCAAGGCAGCAGTCGAGCGGTTCTGGGACGAGGAAGCGTGCGGGGAGCGCTACGGCCGCGACCAAGACCGCACCCGCTACGTGCTCGAGCCCGAGATCATGAACTTCGCCCGCTTCGAGGAGGCGTCCGGGCTGGACGTGCTCGAGATCGGCGTCGGCATGGGCGCCGACCACGTGCGATGGCTACGAGCCGGCGCTCGGGCCGTGGGCGTCGACCTCACCCGCCGGGCGGTGTCCATCACGCAGTCCCGAATGGAAGCGGAGGGCCTGGACGGCGACGTGCGGGTGGCCGATGCCGAGGCCCTTCCGTTCGACGACGGCTCCTTCGACATCGTGTACTCGTGGGGCGTGCTCCACCACACGCCGGACACCGAACGAGCGCTCGGCGAGGCGTGGCGCGTGCTCCGTCCCGGAGGGCGTCTCCGGGTGATGCTCTACCACCGGCGGTCCTGGGTGGCCCTGGCCGCTTGGGCCCGCTTCGGCCTCCTGCAAGGACGGCCCGGCATGGGCCTACGAGGCGCCGTCGCCCGAGTGGAGAGCCCGGGAACCAAGGCCTTCACCGACCACGAGGCACGGGCCATGCTGGCCCCGTTCACCCACGTGACGATCCGCCCGCACCTCACCCACTGGGACCGCCGGGTGGCCCCCGGGCTGGCGAGAGCCCTGGGTCACCGCTTCGGTTGGTTCCTGCTCGTGGAGGCGGTGAAGTGAGGCTCCTCCTCACCGGTGGCAGCGGGTTCCTGGGCGGGCACGTCATCCCCCGCCTGCTGGCCGACGGCCACACGGTCACCGCTCTGGGCCGCAGCGCGGCGGCAGCCGAGCGCGTCACCGCCCTGGGTGCCACTGCCATCCCCGGTGACCTGGACGACCCGGCCTCCATCGACGAGGCGTTCGCCGGCAGTGAGGCGGTGGCGCTGGTGAGCCTGGCCTCGCTCGGCTTCGGCCACGCGCCCACCGTCATCGCCGCGGCCGAGGAAGCCGGCATCAAACGAGCCGTGTTCGTGTCGACCACCGCCGTGTACACAACGGTCGCCGCCCCGTCGCTCGCCGTGCGCCGGGCCGCTGAGGACGCCATTCGAGCCAGCGCCTTGGCCTGGACGATCCTGCGGCCGTCCATGATCTACGGCACGCCGGCCGACCGGAACATGGCTCGCCTGCTGGTGGTGCTCCGGCGCTCGCCAGTGGTGCTGGTGCCAGGAGGCGGCGACCGGCTCCAGCAGCCCGTGCACGTCGAGGACCTGGCTCAGGCGGTGGTGACCAGCGTCACCCGCGAGGCGGCTGTCGAGCAGACCTACGACCTGGCCGGGCCCGAGGCGCTGAGCTTCCGGCGTCACCTCGAGCTGGCGGCGGATGCCGTCGGCCTCCGCCCCAGGCTGGTGCACGTACCCCTTGGCCCGGCCGTCGCCGCCCTCCGGCTCTACGAGCGGGTGGTGCCCCGCCCCCGCCTCAAGGCCGAGCAGCTGGAGCGCTTGGCCGAGGACAAGGCGTTCGACATCGAGGCCGCTCGGCGTGACCTCGACTTCCGGCCCCGCCCGTTCGCCGAGGGGATCCGCCAGGAAGCGGCGATGCTGTCATGACGGGGAGCCGCCGACACCACGCCCTGTTGCTGGCTCGCACCCTCCGCCATCTCCGCCCTGCGCAGGTGGCCCACCGGGCGCGGCTGCGGGCCCGGCGCGCCCTCACGGCCCGGTTCCCTGACGCGGTGGCCCGCCGCCTGCGACGCACCTGCCCCGACCGCCCGGCGTGGCCGGAGGGGTTCCTGCCTATCGACGGCCGTGTGGCCGAGGGCTTTCCGAGCGCCGAGGCCAACGCCGAGGGCCGGTTCTGCTTCCTGGCGGAGTCCCGCGACGTGGGCGACGACTGGGCCCAAGCGGGAGCCTCGCGGCTGTGGCGTTACCACCTCCACTACTTCGAGTGGGCCTGGGCCGTCGCCGACCAGCCGGATAGGGATTGGGCCTCCTCCGAGTACCGCCGCCTGTGGCGCTCGTGGCGGGCCGGCTCACCCTTCGGCCGCGGCGACGCCTGGTCGCCCTACGTGGTGTCTCTCCGCGCCTGGGTCCTCTGCGCCCTCTACGCGCCCCTGGTGGCGGGCACCGACGACGAGGAGGACTACCTCGAGGACGTGGCGCTCCACGCCGGTTTCGTACGGGCCCACCTCGAGCTGGACGTGGGTGGCAACCACCTGATCAAGAACCTCAAAGCGCTGATCGGCCTGGGGTTGTTCCTCGACGACGACGACTTGCTGCGGGCCGGAAGCGCCCGGCTCGGTCACCAGCTCGGAGTGCAGGTGCTGGCCGATGGGGGCCACTTCGAACGGTCCCCGTCCTACCACTGCCAGGTGCTGAGCGACCTCCTCGATGTCCGGGACCTGTTGGCCACCGCCAGACGGCCGCTGATCCCGGGGCTCGGTGACGCTATACAGGCCATGCGAGCCTGGCTCGGGGTCATGCTCCTGCCTGACGGGGACGTCCCGCTGTTCAACGACTGCACACTGGTGGGGCACGATCGCCTCAAGCTGCTGGAGCCCCCGCCGCCTCCGCCCCGCCGCCTGGTGGTGCTCGAGCCGTCGGGTTACGTGGTGATGCGGCCCGATGAGCGCGCGCACCTGGTGGCCGACGTGGGCTCCCCGTGCCCGCCCGAGCTCCCCGCCCACGCCCACGCCGACTGCCTCAGCTTCGAGCTGGCCGTGGACGGTGAACGGTCGATCGTGAACTCGGGCACGTCGACCTACGAGGCGGGCCCGCGCCGGGACCACGAGCGGTCCACCGCCGCCCACAACACCGTCGAGATCGACGGAGAGGACCAGACCGAGGTGTGGGGCACCTTTCGGGCCGCTCGGCGGGCCACGCCCCGGATCGAGCTGGCCGCGGAGTGGGACGGCGACATGCAGGTCACGGCCTCGCACGACGGGTACCAGCGGCTGCCCGGTTCCCCCCGCCACCGACGCACGTGGCGAGCCAGCCCCGGGCGGATCGAGATCACCGACGACGTGGACGGCACTGGCACCCACCGCGTCGTCGCCCGCCT